>DVDU01000208.1 GCA_015296065.1 Oscillatoriaceae cyanobacterium M33_DOE_052
ATCCACCAGACTGATACTGGGAATCTGGCTCATACTGTATTTTTCCACCAGGAACTGCTGACCATCATATAACGCCGCCATTGGCAAGCTGCGCAGTCCCGCATCCATACTCAGTAGCAGCGTATTAATCCCCGCCGCTTGTAATTCCGATTCAATAGGAGCAATCAGCCACTGATACAATTGCTCTGCTGGTTTCCGATATCCGTCAGTACGTTTCCCCAACCGAGTCGCCGTCAGTTGAGAACGAAACTGGCTCACCACTTCCAGCAGTTTTTCTCGTGGCGCCTCGGGAACGGTTTTGCGGATGGGTTGTCCCGTCCCAGTCATCACAATCAGCTCTAATTGCTCCGGCTGTGCCATCACATAGATAATTGCCGATTTATACCCAGTTTCTTCAGCAATTTTCAGCATCGCCTCCCGCGTGGAAGCCGTAGAAGTCAGATTCTGACCCAAATTCCCGCCAAAATATGCCTCAAACTCACTTTCGCGGTTTTTATCCAGTGCTGCCACCGCCGCATCAGAAGTAGCCACCGCCAACGGACTGCTACTCAACACACTAATAGTCTTCGCCACATCCGCGCTGCCACTGCTCAGACTAATTTCGCCGCTGCTGTCGCCCCCACTGTTACTATTACTTTCAGCACGCAAAACCACACTGTTATTAATATTGCTGACATTTCCCCCCTCAGAGACAATCCGAGTCACAAGATCCGGAGCAGGCAGATTTACTGGTGCCGCAGGGATGTTCATCTCAGGGGAGATGACGGGATTATTATTAGTTATGGTAGCAACACTGCTATTAGCTGGAGCTGGATTAACCACAGGAGGCTGATTTGGCGCCGACTCGCTTTGTACCGGTTGCGGCTGTACTGATACATCACCTCCATTCACCGTTCCGGTAACGCTTGTAACGCTAATATTCCCATCCCCAGTCGCCCCAGAGGAAGTAATTGTACCAGTATTCACATCCCCAAACGCTGCCACCGTAATATCCCCAGCACTACCGGTTTCTGCACGACTTTCAATATCCCCAGTGGTCACATTTCCACCCGTACTCGTCACCGCAATATCGCCACTATTTCCCCCACCTAAAGAGCGGATATCCCCAGTTTCCACATCACCACCGGCTGCTACCGTAATATCTCCCGCATCTCCCTCCACGGAACGAGAGGTTAAATCTCCCGTGGTAATCGCACCATCAGGCGCTTTTGCCGTGATATTCCCCGCCGCCAAACCCCCTTCTGAGGTGATATCAGCAGTAATAATATCCCCTTGGTGACTAAAAGTGTTCAGTGTCACATTGCCAGAAGTACCGTTAGGAGAAATCGTGCGGAGCGTCCCAGTGCGAATTGCACCGTCCTGGCTGAAAATTCCCACATTACCACTTTGGAAATTGCCGTAAGACGTGATATTACTGGCCGTGATGCTACCCCCAGCATCAATGGTCACATCCCCCGCGATGCCATTTTCTGAATAGGAATCGAGATTTCCCAAGCTGGTATTGATATTACCATCGCTAATAATCTCAATCTTGCCCCCACGCAACCAACCTTGAGAACGAATCCCACTGCCAAGATTAGTGAATTGCCCGCCACTTTCAAAAGTCCCATCCGCTCCCGGCGCCACCTCTCCATTTGCACCTAATGCTCGCGGTGGCAAACATGGCGCTCCCACCACCAAACAGCCAGAACCATCACCCTCCCAATCGCCACCACCACCAGTCACAATATCCCCAGGCGCTGTCAGCGTCACATTCCCCGCATTGCCATCAGTAGAGTAGGTTTCCAGCACCCCAGCCGTAGTATCAATGCCTTCTTCACTGCCACTATTGATGCTGATATTGCCTCCCACTGAGCGTCCGTAAGAAATAATGCTCCCTGTGGTGATTTTTTCCGGTGCATTCAAACTCACATTCCCCGCTGTCCCGGCGGGCGAGAATGATTGCAAGTTGCCTGCGGTGGTGTTAATGGTATCACGATAACTGCTGATACTGATGCTGCCACCTTGCCTCAAACCTTCGGAGCGAATTGCCCCAGTGGTAATGCTACCTAAAGCCTCCAACAGCACTGACCCCGCTGTCCCACCAATCGAATATGAATCTAGCGTACCCCAGCTCGTATTAATGGCACCATTAGAGCTAATCAGGCGTACCAGTCCCCCTTGCACATATCCATCAGAGCGGATACCAAAGGTATTAATATTTCCCTCAGCTTGAATGGCTAAATCTCCGGCGGTGCCATTGGAGGAGAAGGAATTCAAATTCCCCCAAGTATCTACATTTCCCTCAAAACTGAGAATGACAATACTGCCGCCCTGCTTTGCTCCTTCGGAGCGGATAGAAGCTGTATTTACATTCCCATTGGCACGCAGGAACACATTTCCTGCTGTCCCGGCTTCAGAAAATGAATCTAAATTCCCCTGGCGGCTATTGATTTCTCCGCTGACACTGGTGATGCTGATATTGCCACCCTGTTGTAATCCTTCGGAACGGATGGCGCTATTTTCTGCATCCCCTCCTAGGGTGACATTCCTTTGAGCCGATAGGCTGACATTCCCAGCCGTGCCGTTTTCTGAATAAGAATTGAGGGTAGCCGCACTCAAATCTAAGTTACCGCCAGTGGTAATCTCGATGTTGCCTCCTTGCTCCAGTCCATCAGAGTAGATTTCTGAGGTGGTGATGTTTCCCGGAGCCGCCAAAGTAACATTACCCGCCTCCCCATTAGCAGAAAATGAATATAAGCTGCCGCCACTGGCGTCAATAGTCCCATTCCGGCTGGTAATGCTGATATTGCCCCCCACTTCATACCCATCAGAATAGATTTCTAGGGTGGTGATATCCCCTGGTGCATCCAAGGTGACATTCCCAGCTTTACCCCCTTCGGAAAATGAGTATAAATTACCGCCCGTGGCCTCAATTTGGCCTTGAGTGCTGGTAATGGTGATGTTGCCGCCGATTTGCCACCCGTCGGAGAAAATATCCTCAGTGGTGATATCTCCAGGAGCCTCGATCGTGACATTTCCCGCCGTGCCTTCCAAAGAATAGGACTCTAAGTTTTCCCGCGAGGTATCAACACTGCCTCCACTACTGGTAATGGTGATATTACCCCCCACTTGCTTGCCATCAGACAGAATGCCTGCCGTGGTGATGTTCTCGGCGGCATTCAGCGTCACATTTCCTGCCGTGGCTTCTTGGGAATAGGAATCCAGCCTCCCCAAGCTGGCATCAATTTCTCCTGTGGTGCTAGTGATGCTGATATTGCCACCGCCTATCGGTCCTTCAGAGCGGATGGCACTACGGTTGGCGTCTCCCCCCAGGTTGATGTTGCCACCAACGTTGATGGTGACATCACCAGCAGTGTTTTGCCCAGAAAATGAGTTAATTGTAGCAGCGCCAATGTTGAAGTCGCCGCCACCGGTGATATCAACAAAACCGCCAGTGCCATTTTGAGTAGCGTAGGAGTTGATATGGCTGGTGGTGATGTCTCCCTCGGGAGCTTTAATCGTGATATTGCCACCGCTGCCTTGGGGGGAAACGGAGAAAATTACCCCAGTGTTGATATTACCATCACTGGTGGTGATATTGACATCACCACTGCCAGCGCCCGCATAGGAGCTGAGGTGAGAGGTAATGATGTCATTTTTCGCTTGGAGGTTGATATCGCCACCAAACCCGTTAGTAGCAAAGGGGCTGATATTGGCGAAATTATTTAAAAACGTATTGGCAATATCAGCAATGGCGGCGGTGTCAGCAATTTCAACGAGAAATGATAAATTTCCCCCGGTTGTGTTAATACCACCATTGTAACTGATGATGTTGATATCCCCCCCTTGGTGGGTAGCGTTCGGGCTGAGACTTGCAGATGTGATGTAATTGGTGGTGATATCCCCCGCAGCTTCAATATTGACATCACCAGCATTACCATAAAAAGCATAAGATTGTATGGCGCTGGCGCTGGTATTGATGGTGCCACCAGTGCTATTAATGGTAATATTGCCCCCATCACCAGTGGTGGTATTAGAATCAATAGGCTCTGCATAAGCATCAATCTGTGCGGTAGTAATATTTCCCGCAGCTTGGATGTGGATATCCCCTGCAGTAGTAGATCCTGTAAAAGATGTGATGGTGCCATTGCTTGTATCAATATTTCCACCATAACTTATGATGTCTATATCACCACCATCACCCAGAGCAGCAGCAGAAATATTTGATGTATTGATGTCGCCAGCAGCTTCTAATTTAACGCTGCCCCCGTCTTGGGTTCGGGAAATTGCTTCAACATTGCCGATATTAATGCTGCCGCTAGTGCTGTTAATGTCTATGTCGCCACCGTTCCCACCGATGGAATAAGCGCTGATGAAGGTGGGGGCGGGGATATTAATGTCTCCATCGGCTTTGATGGTGACACTTCCCCCATTCCCCGTATCAGTAAAAGACGCAATTTTCTCGCCGCTAGTATTAATATTGCCCATTTCACTGATAATTTCTATATCCCCACCATTAGCTAATCCCTCAGCATAAATGCTTGACGTATTGATGTCACCAGCAGCTTCTAATTTAACGCTGCCCGCATTTTGGTTTTCAGAAAACGATTGGACAATGCCGATGTTAATGCTGCCACTACTGCTGTTGATTTCTATGTTGCCACCATTACCATTGATGGAATAGGAGTTGATGAAGGTAGGGTCTGGCATATTAATGTCTCCATCGGTTGTGATGGTGACATCTCCGGCATTACCTGTATCCGTGAAAGACTGGATTTTGCCGTTGATGAGATTAAAAGTGCCGTTGTGGCTGGTGATGGTGATGTGGCCAGCATTGCCCGTTTTAGCCAAAGAATCAATAGTGCTATTGCTGGTATTAATATTTCCCGTGTGACTGATGATTTCTATATTGCCACCATTGTTATTACCGTTGGCAAAAATACTTAAGGTATTGATGTCCCCAGCAGCTTCTAATTTAACGCTGCCCGCATCTTGGTTTTGTGAAAAAGAGTAGAGCTGGCCGATGATAATGTTGCCATTAGTGCTGTTGATGTCTATGTCACCCCCTTTACCATTGGTGGAAGCAGTGTTGATGAAGGTGGGGACTGGCAGATTAATGTCTCCATCAGCTTGGATGGTGACGTTTCCCGAATTGCCCTCCTCAGTAAAAACATCGATTTGGCTGTTGATGAGATTAACTTCACCGCTGTGGCTGGTGATGGTGATGTTGCCAGTATTGCCCGTCTCAGCAAAAGATTCGATGTAGCCATTGATGTTATTAATATTTCCCGTATGGCTGATGATTTCTATATCCCCGCCCTGGCTGATGCCATAAGAATAAATACCCAATCCATTGATGTCACCAGCCGCTTCTAATTTAATGTTACCGGCATCTTGACCTTCTAGACCGTCAGCAACCGATCGGGTCTCACCGATGCTGATGCTGCCGTTAGTGCTGTTGATGTCTATGTTGCCACTGTTACCACTGACGGAATAAGTCGTTGTGGCATCTGTAATATTAATGTTTCCATCAGCTTTGATGGTAATATTTCCCCCATTGCCTGCCTCAGTCAAAGATTGGATTTGGCCATCGCTGGTATTGATATTTCCCGTATGGCTGATGATTTCTATATCCCCACCCTGGGTGATGCCGTAAGACTCAATACTTAATGTATTGATGTCATTAGCGGCTTGTACTTTAACGCTCCCCGCATTTTGGCCTTCAGAAATCGAGCCAGTATAGCCAATGCTGATGCTGCCGTTAGTGCTGTTGATGTCTATGTTGCCACTGTTACCACTAATGGAATAAGTGCTGATGAAGCTGGGGTCTGGTGTGTTGATGTCTCCATCAGCTTGGATAGTAATATTTCCCGCATCCCCCCCCTCAGCATAAGAATCGATTTCGCCGTTGATGAGATTAAAGGCACCGCTGTGGCTAGTGATGGTGATGTTGCCAGTATTACCCATCTGGGCAAAAGATTCGATTTGGCCATCGCTGGTATTAATATCCCCCGCATGGCTGATGATTTCTATCGCCCCACCCTGGCTGATACCGTAAGAATAAATACTTGATGTATTAATGTCACCGGACGCTTCTAATTTAATGATCCCCGCATCTTGACTGTCAGAAATTGATTCAATATTGGTGATATCAATGCCGCCGTTAGCGCTGTTAACATCTATGTTGCCACTGTTACCGCTGATGGCATAGGTTTTGATAAAATTTGAGTCGGGGATATTGATGTCTCCATCAGCTTGGATAGTAATATTTCCTGAATTACCCACATCAGAATAAGAATACACATCGCTGTTGGTGAGATTGATACCACCGGTGTTGCTGGTAATGGTGATGTCGCCGCTGTCTCCAGTGAAAGAATAGCTGTATAGGGCAATATCATTGATGCTGATGTCATTGGCAGCGGTGAGGGAAATTTCCCCGGAGTCAACATATAAATAAGTCGTATCCCAGGTGCCAAAACCGCCCCCGCTAATGTTAATCCCACCGTTGGTGCTGGTGAGGATGATGTTGCCAGACCAATTACCATCGGTGCTGATGGACTGCCCGCTGTTAGCAATTATGTCACCCGCAGCCGTGAGAGAAAACACACCACCATAGATAGCAATTGATAGTGGGTTGGCAGTAATTCCTCCCAATGTCACTCCGGAGTTAGGTGAATTGAAAAATGCCCCACCCGCCCCTACAGTCGCCTCTAAGTTGTTCGCATTAATCTCCACAGGTTGGTTGGGGGTGCCAATGCTGCCATTAGCAGCTTGAAAAACAGCCCAGTTAGCTGTTACCTGGGTGGTGGCATCTGCCGGTTGAATACTACCCCATGATGTGTAAAAGAGAGCATTGCCTGTATTTCCTGTATCAATGCTACCGGTGACAATATTGGCAGCGCTGATGTATAAAGTTCTTCCCAGAGCAGTTATCCGGTCTCCCGGACTCATTACAAAACTGCCAAAACCATCATTATCATAGTCAGCCGCGATATTGATGACACCAGCACCAGATTGAAAGGCTAATTCATTATCGGCTAAATCGTCAATAACGATATCATTAGTCGCTTGTAATTCTACATTTGCATTGCCATTCAGGCTTTCCAGGGCTTGTTCTGAGATGGTGTAGTCAGTGCCATAAGGAGAACCAAATGGGTCATCCCACAAGATTTGCTCGTCGGCAATTTCCGCGTCATCTGGCGCTACCGCACCATCGACAATATAGATATTTTCCGGGTCTAATAATAGAGTGCCAGTGTTGCCGCTGGTAGCACTGAGGTCAACGTTACCTCGGAAGATCAGGTTTTGTTTGCCGGAAACTTCCACAAAACCCCCGTTCTCTATGCCAGTGGCGCTGATATGACCGTGAAATTGGGTGGTGTTGTCGCTCCAAATGATGATTTCTCCGCCGTTACCGCTGTTAATGGCGTTGGCGCTGATATTGGTGTTGGAGTCAATATAGGTGTGGGTGGCGTTGGGTAGTGGTCCTGCTCCCTGGTAGTTGCCGCCGATGTGGATGTTGCCTGCGCCGTTGGTGCCAGATGCGTCGATGTTGGCACCGATGAGGGCGATTTTATCACCGAGGATGTTTAGTTCGTAGTTGGGCTTTAGCCCTCCCACATCCACATTGCCGCTAACTACAGCCACTCCTGGTTCCAAGGGAATGGGGGTTTGGGAACCGCTGAGGCGAATAGTGCCATCGGGTTGTTTAAATACTGTGGTGGCGTGGTGGATGGGGTCGCCACCGGTGAGGAGTTGGGGGAGAGATTGATGGTTATTACCGGTGGGGATAATTTCTAAGCTCAGAATATGTCCCGGTTGGCTGATGCGAAGGGTGTTGCCATTGGGGACGGCGGTAATGTTGATGTTGCCGCCAGGAGTGGTGAGGGTGCCGGTATTGATGACGGTGTTGGCGAAGAGATTGAGGTTGCTACCAGGGGTGATGGTTAAATTCCCTTCATTAATAATTGTCCCCAGTTGCGACATATTGAAGCTGAAGGCGCTGGGGATTCCCACCAGATTTATGTAGTCATTGCTACCAAAATTATTGAACCACTGATTATTGCCAAAACCGATACCGCTGGCAGTAGTGGCGGTGAAGTCGGCGGGGATGTTGAGGCTGGCATTTGGTCCGAATACTATACCGGCGGGGTTCATCAGGAAGAGGTTGGAACTGCCGCCGGTGATTTGGATTAAGCCGTTAATTACAGACGGGTCGCCACCCACAACCCGACCGAGGATGTTTTGAATTTGGGGGTTAGAGATGAAGTTGGCGGTTTGTCCCTGGTTTAACCCAAATTGCTGGAAGCTGTGAAATAGGTTGGCGCCATCTCCACTCCGAGCCCCACCGTTGATATCAAATTGCTGGCCGTCAGGAGTTGTGATGATGGTGCCAGTGCCATTGGCTCCTGTTTCTGGGGTGATTGGTTGGCTGGTGGCGATTTCGGGAGTCAGGAGAAAGCTGCCTCCTAGAGCTAATGTCAGCCAGGAAATCTTAGAAAAAACCCCGTCTTTTGGTACAACCGCGTGGCTGTGGCTATTGCCTTGGTTAGCAAGTTTACTCATCTGATGTCTCCCCGAGTATTGATGAACACCCAACCCTGAATCTGTTAAATCGGCTATTACCGACTTTTATAATTCTTAATTTTATTTTTGTCAAGGTTTTGACCCCCCAACTTATGATAAGATTTTCTTATATAGATATCAAGACATTGAAAAAACCCGGCTTGTTCAAAAAGCCAGGTTTTTCTGGTGGCTGGGTTTTTTCTCAAACCGGACGAGCCACTACCAAGGACTGCCTATCATGGTAAAGCCAGCCCAGTAATAAGGATGGGATAAATCGTGATTTCCTGCTGCTGAAGCTGCTGGCAAAGTCACAACTCCAAGACCGCTCCCACGGAGCCCACCATCTGTTACTGCCACTTCCCCACGAATCATGGCTATTTGCGCTTGTCGCAGTGCTTCTGACTTAATCTTGGCATTTTGCAAGTGGCCATAAAACTCGGTCATTAATGCCAAAGTTCCCTCATCGCTGACTGACCATAGGGAAGCCAAAGCCGACTTAACCCCCGCTTGCACGGCTAAACCAGCAAATCCCATTTCGGCTTGCTCGTCTCCTAAAGCGGTGCGACAAGCAGATAGAATGAGCAACTCTACTGGGGGGTCGTTCCATTTTAAATCGCGCAACTGGTCTAAGCGGAGCTTTTCTTGTCCCCACATATAAATGAAAGACTTCTCTGGGCCGCCGGGATAAAATTCCCCGTGGGTGGCTAAATGAATAATTTCATAAGGATAATTCCGCCGCTGACCAATGAGATTTTCCCGCGTGAACTGGTCATCCAGAAATGCTGTGCCTTGCCACAATTCCTGGGTGATGGTGGATAATTCTACTGGCACGGCGGGTAAGGGCTTTTGCTCGTTGAAGGTGGAGGCACCCATTGCTAAAACGCGGGTATTCTGAATGGCGCGGTAATTGGTATCGATTAAGCTGATGGAAGGGATTAAGCTGGTGCTGTATTTTTCTACTAAGAACTGCTTGCCGTCATATAGTGCCGCCATTGGCAAACTGCGCAAGCCACTATCCATGCTCAGCAGCAGGGTGTTGATGTTGGCGGCTTCTAATGTGCCTTCAATTGGTGCAATTAGCCAGTTATATAACTGCTGGGCGCTGCGCAAGTAGCTCTTAGAATTGCGGCGGGAGGCGCTGGTGAGTAAAGAGCGAAATTCGGTGGCGGTGGCTAGCAGTTTTTCCCGTGGGGCGTCGGGTACGGTTTTGCGGATGGGTTGGCCTTCTGGGGTGAAGACTATCAGCTCTAGTTGGTCGGGCAAGGCATTAACATAGACTATGGCGGACTGGTAGCCTGTTTGGGTGGCAATGAGACTGAGTGCCTCGCGGATGGAGGCAGTGGATGTGAGTTTTTTGCCGAAATCTTGGCCGAAATAATCCTCAAATTCCTGCTCGCGGTTTTGTTCTAAGCTGTTGATGAGGGTTTCTGATGCACCCACTGCCAGGGAATTGCTGTTTAATATGGCAACGTCTCGGGCAATGCTGGCGATCGCGCTGTCATTGGCAATGCCGCTGATTTTTTCTTTCACTGCATCTGGGCCACCTGCTAAAACATTGGTGATATTGCTGGCATCTTGCTGCACGGACTGGAGCAAAGCTCGCACTGGGGGCAGTTGTGGTCTGGCTGGTGGTTCGGGTAGATTATTGATGATGGGGGGATTGTTCTGTGGGATATTAGGGTCTGGCAGTGGTGGTGGTGATATTTCTGGTGGGGATATTGGGGGTGGGGGGATGATATCGCCGCCGCTGATAATTTGGACTTCGCCGGTGTCGGTGTTTACTTCGCCGGTGTTGGTTTCGCCGGTGATGCTGGTGACGTTGATATCGCCGCTGCTTTGGGCACCGGTGGATGTGATATTGCCGGTGTTGACATCTTCTAAGGCGGTGACGGTGACATCACCGGCGGTGCCGGTTTCGGCAATGCTGCTGATATCTCCAGTGGTAACGCTGCCTTCAGTGCTGGTGACAGAAATATCGCCGCTGTCTCCTTGAGCTACGGAGCTGATGTCGCCGGTGGTGACATCATCTCCGGCGGCGACGGTGATATCGCCGCTGTCTCCAGCGGTGGAAATGGAGCTGATATCGCCGGTGGTGATGGAGCCGTCGGGAGCTACGGCGGTGACGTTCCCGGCGGCTTGTCCCCCTTCAGAGCTGATGTTGGCGGTGGTGATGTCGCCGTTGTGGCTAAAGGTGTTGAGGGTGACGTTACCAGAGGTGCCGTTGGGGGCGATCGTCCGAATTGTACCCGTAGCGATACTCCCCTCATCGCTAGTCACCGTCACATTGCCGCTATTTTCCCCACCATAAGAGGTGATATTGTTAACAGTGACACTGCCACCAGAGTCAACAGTCACATCCCCCGCCGTGCCATTCTCAGAATAAGTATCGATATCCCCACCGCTGGTATCGATATCCCCATCACTGGTAAGATTAATACTGCCGCCGGTGGTGGCGCCTTCCGATCGCATATCTCCCGCCATAATATTCCCCGGAGACGACAAAGTAATCGACCCAGCGCTACCCTCTGTAGAATAAGTTTCT
Source organism: Oscillatoriaceae cyanobacterium M33_DOE_052 (assembly GCA_015296065.1). GTDB lineage: Bacteria > Cyanobacteriota > Cyanobacteriia > Cyanobacteriales > Laspinemataceae > Koinonema. The sequence continues at coordinate 11,090 of DVDU01000208.1, forward strand.
AAAGACCCCGCACTGGTATCGATGCTATCAGTGCTAGCGCTAGTAATCGCAATATCGCCCCCTTGCGTGCGTCCCGAAGACAAAATACTCGCCGTATCCACATGACCCGCTGCATTTAGCGTCACATTACCCGCTTGACCATTAGCCGAAAACGATTGAATATTGCCCCCAGCCGTATTCACTACACCCGTCTCAGAAGCAATTTCAATACTGCCCCCCACCTCATAACCTTGAGAGCGGATATTGCCCACCATAATGTCCCCGGGAGCCTTCAGCGTCACCGGGCCAGCAGCACCATTATCAGAAAGCGAGTCCAAATTACCCCGCGTCGCCGTAATACTCCCCGTACTGGTGCCAATACTGATGCTGCCTCCCTGACGATAGCCATCAGAGCGGATACCCCCCACAAACACATCGCCAAAAGCCGAAACACTCGCAAAACCCGCCACCCCATTGGGAGAATAAGAATTCATATTCCCCCGCGTTGTGTCAATTTGTCCAGCAAAACTAATAATACTTAAACCGCCCCCCTGCTCTAACCCGTAAGAAAGAATCTCCGCCGTAGTCACATCACCATTAGCGCGGAGGCTGACATTACCCGCCACCGCACCATCAGAGAAAGAGCGTAACTCCCCACCTGTCGTATTGATTAACCCATTATTGCTATTAGCGATAATATCGCCACCCCGCTGGCTACCTTCAGAGCTGATATTACTCGTCATAATATCGCCACTAGCATCAAGCCGCACATTACCCGCAGTGCCATTAACAGAATAAGAATCAATACTGCCGAGATTAGTATTAATCCCGCCACCACTGCTAGTAATAGTCACATTACCGCCTCGTTGCGGCCCTTCAGAACTTACCGCACTGCGGCTGCTATCGCCCCCTAAATTCACATCTCCTGCAGCCGTCAGTGTGATATCTCCCGCCACACTTTGTTTAGAAAAAGAATTAATCGTGGCCGCACCAATATTAAAACTACCGCCACTGGTAATATTAATATGTCCCCCCTGTTGGGTCGCGTAAGAATTGATATGACTGACAGTCACATCCCCCGCCGGAGCATTGATAGTGATATTACTAGCGCCGCCATTAATAGCCACAGAAAACACCACCCCAGTGTTAATACTCCCCTCCATGCTGGTAATTGTGGCACTACCACTGTTAGTTCCTCCATAAGAACTGATGTGGCTAGTGATGATATCGGTTTGAGCTTCTAAAGTGACGCTCCCGCCGCCGCCGTTGACAGCATAACTCTCTAAGTTTCCCTTACCGTCCCGGAAAATGTTGGCAAATTCATCTTGGGTCACATCTGTATCTGGAGAAATAGTAGAGATATCGGTTAAATCCCCAACCGTAGTATTAATTCCGCCATTGTGGCTGATAATTGTGATATTACCCCCCCGTGCTGTTTCATTACCTGATGCCCAAGATTGGAGAAAACCTGTGGACACATTCCCCGCCGCATCTAATTGCACATTACCACCAGTACCGGGAGATGTTGCATCGGCATCAGAAACTGAACGTAAGGTGCCCGCTGCTGTATTGATTTCCCCATTACTGCTAGTAATCGTAATATTACCGCCCCGGGCAAATCCTTCTGAATTGATATCAGCAGTGGTGACATTGCCCAGGGCTGAAATCGTTACATCTCCTGCCGCCCGACTATCCCCATAGGAAGCTAAAGAAGCAACATTAATTTCTCCTGTATTACTGGCGATCGTGATATGGCCGCCCGTGGCGCCGTTAGAAGTAATGGTACTGGTGGTAATATTACCATTAGCGTGGAGATTCACATCCCCAGCGGTGCCCACTTGTGAGATAGAATCAAGAGTATTTTGGGCATTGATAGTCCCCTGATGACTGGTGATAGAGATATTACCACCTTTAGCATCAGACAAAGTACCGCCGCCCCGAGCTGTAATTTGCCCAGTTAACACATCTGAGGCAGCATCAATGGTGATATTTCCGCCTTCACCATAACCAGAAACTGCACTAATGAGTCCGTTAGTAGTATCGATTTTACCTTCAAAACTGCGCAGGGTAATCGGGCCACCGCGAGAGAATTGTCCCGCATTTTCCCCAAAGGCTTGAATTTCTCCTGTCAATATATCCTGTTGGGCTTCTAGAAGCACGGCTCCGGCTTCGCCGACATTGGCGACGGTACGCAGAAAGCCTGCACCAGTTTTGATAGAGCCGCCTTCCGCTCTGATGGTGATGTTGCCGCCTCGGGATTCGCCTTCTGAGCTAATTGTCCCACCAGTATTGATATCTCCCACGGCGGATGTAATCTCAATATTGCCACCAGTGCCATTGGCGGACAATGAGGAGATGTTATTTTGCAGGTCGATGATGCCGCCAGCGCTGTTGATGCGGATGCTCCCTCCTTGGGATGCACCTTCTGAGTTGATTATCCCCACAGTAATATTACTTTGGGCGTCGAAGCTAATTGGGCCGCCTGCGCCTTGGGTGGAGTAGGATTCGATTTTACCGGTTTGAATGCCGCCGCTGTCACTGGTAATGTTGATTTGGCCAGCATTGGAGTTGCCATATACAGCAATATCGGTGATTGTAACTTGTCCGGTGGCGGTGATGTTGATATCGCCACCGCCATCGGCACCGTCGGAATTAGAAGAAAAGGCGGCTGAGTTAATATTACCGCCAGCAGTGAGGGTGATATCTCCCCCAGCTTCTGCACCGGTTAACTTTATTGTGTTAGTTTGGATATTGCCACCAGCGTTGAGGGTGACGTTACCAGCTTTGCCGCCGTCGGAGTCAGAGCGGATGGCACCATTATCGATATATTCCTGATGGCTGGTGATGTTGATATTGCCACCACCGAGTTGTCCGTAGGACTTGATATCTTGCAGGTCAACAAACCGGGCTGCTGTGATAGTAATAGTACCGCCTCTTCCGGCATCACCAAAAGAGCTGATATTGCCGAAGCTGCCAAAATCGTCTATGGAACCGTTGATGCTTTCAATGGTGATGTTGCCTGCGTTGCCTGTGGGGACTCCAGTTTTAATATCCCCTTGGAGTTTGATGTTGTTGTCAGCGGTAATTCTGATGCCACCGCCGCCACCGCTGTTTATTTCTCCGAGGGTGATTTCCCCAATGGCGTTTAAATTAATCCCACCGCTGCCGGAGGTGGCTTGGAGGTTGTTGGTTTGCACTCGGAGGGGTTCGGTGGGGGTGCCGATGCCTCCGGCTCCGGTGGTGCTGAGGTTGGTGGTGTTGGCGTTGATGGTGGCGTCGGGGGCAACTGTGCGGATGTTGCCTCTGTTGGCAGTGGCGGTGAAGCTGCTGGCGGCAATATGAGCTAAGTTGATATCTCCAATGGCAGCCAAATTACCGATTTCTAGGTTAATTTGGCCAGTACCGGCATTGAGGATGGTGTTGGCTGCCATGTTGATGCCGCCTGGTCCGGGGTCTCGCTGGGTGGGGTCGGCACCGTTGTGATTAGCGCGGAGGGTGATATTACCGTTACTGCTTCTGGTGTCGATGTTGGCGTTAAGGGCGATCGTGCGTCCGGCTTTGAATTCCAAGCTGGCAATGGAGGATGTGATGATGTTTTCGTTGATGTTGATGTCGTTGTTGGCTTCTAGGGTCACATTCCCCGTGAGTCCGGCGATATTGTCGGCGTCGAAGGTAACGCTACCAGCCGGGTTGTCGGCGAATAGTCTATTGGTGGGTAAGGGGTCGGCTCCACCGTTGGCGATCGTGATGTTTTTGGGGTCAAATAGGATGGTGCCTGCTGTGCCGTTGGGGTTGCTCACATCCACTTTGCCTCGAAATATCAGGTTTTCTAAGCCGGAGATTTCTACAAAAGCTCCAGGAGCGGTGATGTCACCGTGAAATTGGGTGGTGTTGTCGCTCCAAATGATAATCTCGCCGCTGTTGCCTTCTGTGGTGATGTGGGTGGTGGGGTCGGTATGGGTGTGGCTGGTGATGCCGGGACTGCCAATGTGGATGGTGTCGCTGCTGTTGATGTTGGCACCAATGAGGGCGATTTTGTCGCCGAGGATATTCAGTTCGTAGTTGGGCTTTAGCTCTCCTACATCCACATTGCCGCTAACTACTGCCACGCCCGGTTCTAGGGGGATGGGGGTTTGGGAACCGGTGAGGATGATGGTGCCATCGGCTTGTTTGGTGACTGTGGTGGCGTGGTGTAGGGAGTCGCCACCGGTGAGGAGTTGGGGGAGAGTTTGATGGTTATCGCCGGTGGGGACTATTTCTAAACTCAGGAGATGACCGGGTTGGCTGATGCGCAGGGTGTTACCACCTGGGAGGGCGGTGATGTTGATGTTGCCGTCTGGTGTGCTGAGAGTACCGGTGTTAATGACGGTGCTGCCGAAGAGGTTGAGGTTGCTCCCAGGGCTGAGGTTGCCTTCATTCAGGATGATGCCCGAGGCTGTACCGGGAAAGGTGAAGGCGTTGGGGGTGCCTACTAGGTTGGCGTAGTCGTTTCCTCCTGTGCTGTTAAACCAGTTGTTGCCAAAACCGATGCCGCTGGCGGTGGTGGCGGTGAAGTCGGCGGGTATGTTTAAACTGGCGTTCTGCCCGAAGATGATACCGGCGGGGTTCATCAGGAACAGGTTGGAGGTGCCGCCGGTCACTTGGATTAGACCGTTGATGTAGGAGGGATTGCCGCCGACTACTCGCCCCAAAATGTTGTTGATTTGGGGGTTGGTGATGAAGTTGGCGATTTGGTCTTGTGAGAGGCCAAATTCCTGGAAGCTGTGGAATAGGTTGGCTCCGTCACGGGATCTCTGACCGCCAGTGATGTCTAGTCTGTTTCCTTCGGGGGTGACTAGGGTGCTGGTGCTGTTGGTTCCGGTTTCGGGGATTATGGGTTGGGTTTGGGCGATCGCGCACAGCCAAGGGTAAATTGCCCCGATGCTGCCAATGAAAATGGATATTACCCAACGTTTCCCTGCTGCTTCCAGTGGTTTCATATCCCTTGTTTCTCCCCGGCTGATTAATTATCTCTATCGTAACCCTTTTTTTTATTTTGTGATGAAGATTAAATAATTAGATATTTTTCTTATATTTGGTGATTTAATAGTGCTATTTCGTGGCACTATTGTTTTATCCTGTCATCAAAAATGGACTGGGCAAAATGGTTGTTGATGCCCAGTCCGTTAAAAATACTTATTTAGATGTTAGCCCAGCATGGTTTGTAATTTGAGTTTGGGTGGTCTTTTGGCTTTGGTGAATGAGTTTTGCTGGGGCTTAATTGTGACTCGATCGCGTCCGGTTTGCTTGCTGTGATACATGAGTTGATCAGCTCTTTTCAACAGGGAATTAGAATTATCATTGCCCCTAGAAATTGTAGCTCCTATAGAAAGGGTTACTTTGATTTCTTCTCGGCCCATGTCCAAGCTAGATGTGCCAACTAAAATTCTAAATCTATTGGCAATTTCTTCTAACTGTGCTTCGGTGACATTATGCACTATGCCCACAAATTCTTCCCCTCCCCAGCGACAAAAGATATCGGAAGCACGAGAATTAATGGCTAATGTATTGGCTACCATTTTGAGGACTTCATCTCCTACATCATGGCCGTACATATCATTAATGTTTTTAAAATGATCCACATCGATAAACAAAACTCCCACGGCAAAGCCGTTCTCGTGGTATTCTGAGAGAATGTGGGGCAATTTGGTTTCTAAATAGCGGCGGTTAGGCAATTTAGTCAGGGTGTCAACCATTGCCATTTTTTCCAGTTCTTCTACCCGCTCTAATATGGCGACTTTGGCAGAGTTATCGATAAAGATTTCAATTGCCCCACAGATGTTGCCATGTTCGTCTCGCAGGGGAGAGACGCGCAGGGAAATTGGCACGCGATGGCCATGTTTGTGGTGCAAGTATAATTCTACTTCTCTGGTCTGTCCGTCGGCGAGGGTGCAGGCTAAAGGACATGAGTCCCGGCAATGGGCATGGCCGCATTGGTCAATATGTTTGAGGATGTTATTCCAGCAATGCTGTCCTAATACGTCATCGCTGCTGTAGCCAGATATGGCTTCGGCGCTTTTGTTCCAGTAGGTAATTCTGCGGTTATTATCCACAAAGTACACGCCTTCATACATGTTATCTAGAACTTGGATATAAAATTGCGGAGTTGATATCATAGGTAGTAGATAAATCGGGTAGGTGGTGAATGATTGAAATTTGCTTCTGGACGGAACCCGGTTCGCCCCTCTTCTATTTTGGCATATGGTGAGAGTCCTGGCGCACAGCTAGGTTGTGATTACCGTTGATTGTGAACGTGATATTGTGGTTCTACTATCATTTATATTCCCAAATCTGGATGTGGGGAAAAATTTAATATTTTCTTTGCGATATGGGGGATAATTAATTGGCGGGGAAGGGATTGAGGAGTTGTTGAATTTGCTGGGTAAAGTATTGTTGGCGGCTTTTGAGCTGTTGGGCGAGTTGGAGTCCTTTTTGAAAGGCGACTAAGGCTCGATCGCGCTCTTGTCTCATCTTATATATCTGTCCCATTTGGTCGTAAACTTCCATCATACCATAAAGGTTGCCAGCGCGTTGATCCACTATCAGCAGGGCTTCATATACTTGCAGGGCTTCATCGAGTTTTTGGGCAGTAAAGTAGATGATGGCAATTTGGTCTAGGGCAACGCGGGCTAGGTAAAATTGCTGTTGGTTCCAGGCGAGGGTGTAGGCTTGGCGGAGGTATGCTAGGGCTTCGTTGGGTTGTCCGATGGTTTGGTGGTCGCTGGCGGTGGCAATTTGTAATTCTGGGATGGCCCGCAAGTTCTGGTTTTGGCGATGATATTCTATGAGCCGCTCTCTCATACTAATGGCTTTTCGTCGCTGTCTGGCTTGACTATAGATAAACACCAATTCCTGCACGTAGGCGATTTCGGTTTCTCTTTCTCGCCGTGCTACGGTTCTGGTGAGCAGCTCTTCATAGATGGTGGCGGCTTCTCGGTATTCTAGTAGCTCTAGGTGCAGTTGGCCGATCGTCTGCATGGTTTTCTCTTCTGCGCTCACATCGCTACGCCTTCTGGCGTCACTGAGGATTTCCCGATACACGCGGATGGCTTGGGCTCTAGCTCTTAGCACTTCATAGGCTTTTCCCAACGCTTGTAGTAATGTCAAATCACATTGCATCGGGGTATCGATGCTGACTAACTGGGTTTCTGATTTCCCTATTTCCATGTACTGTAGGGTGGGCAGGGTACTGCCCACCCTACTATCACTACTATCACTCAAAATACCGCATTGCTCTAGTTCTATGGCCTCTAACCGTCCGGTAATTACCCGCACTTGGGTGATTTCTTCTACTGTCCAGGCGATCGCTCCGACTCTGGTCAAGGCGGCGATTTCCTCCATTGGTCCGAGATAGCGGCGCAATCTTAGTTCTCGGTTCCACAGGTTAAATGCCTGTCGCCGATTGCCTGCGGCGAATTCTGCTGCTGCTCTGACGTTCAACTCTTCGAGGGCCAACCGCAGGCGATCGCTCTCTGGTGAACTCAGATAGCCCTTTTTCGGTGGATTGGGCAGCAACGGGTCTGGTTCTGTCATCTCTAGGGGACTTCCCGGCACCCGCTGTTTTGTCTGTGCCGCGATCGCGCAGTCATCTAAACTCACAATTGTGCTGGAAACCAGTAATGCGCCAAAAATGCCCAATTGCCATTTTGTCATTTGTCATTTGTCCTTGGTCCTTGGTCATTTGTCTTTTGTCCCTGGTCATTTATCATTTTTTCTCTCAAGGCTTTTTAATTTTTTGGTCAAAATAAGCCCACAATAATGGTTAAATTGTAGCAAATTTAGGATGTACGGAGAAGCTATAATGACAAATATAATAAAAATTTTTGTTACATTTGTCATTACGACTGTAAAATAAAGCTCATCAGGGTCATTAGTCCATTGTCTCTAGTGAGTGGTCCGAGGTCCCTAGGGGCGTTACAAAGGACAAATGACTGACAAATGACTAATGACAAATGACATAAACTGAAAAGAGATAGAAACCAAAGGAAGCTGATATGACCATGACCGAGGCACAATTGCCAGAAACAGCCAGCATCAACTATGCCGACGAAATCGAAACCGTGATTGCGGGGATGGCGGAAGAGGGGAAGGTGATGTTTGGTCAGGGGGAAGCTGGGTATTTGTGGAAGTTCAAGTATGGCACAGTGGCGGTTTTTGTCCAGCTTACGGGTCAAACTGATGATGATACGTTTAGAGTCTGGTCGCCGGTGTTGCCCCTCCCGGCGAAGAATGAACCGGAGTTGATGCGGCTGCTGCTGCAAATGAACTGGGAGCAAACTTTTGAGGCGCGCTACGCGATCGTTGACCAGGAGGTAATCGTGGTGGCGAGCCGCACGGTGGCGGACCTGTCGCCGGTGGAAATATCCCGATCGATTACCATTGTGGCCACTTTAGCCGACGACAGCGACGAACCCCTAGCCGAAGAATTCGGAATCAGTAATTAGGGATGCGCAGCGCTCTCATTCATCCCCGGTGGCGGCTGATTCCTCCCGTAGAAGCTCCCGGAGCTTGGCAAATGGCCGCCGATGAGTGGTTATTAGAGCGGCATAGCCGAAGATTGCACCCACCGGTCCTGCGATTTTACACCTGGTGGCCAGTAGCGGTTTCCCTGGGATATCACCAGCGGCGAGTCCCCGCAACTTGGGAGGAGTTGATTTGGGGCGGCGAAGTGGTGGAGCTAGTGCGGCGTCCCACTGGCGGCAGGGCGGTGTTGCACCAGGGGGATTTAACCTATGCGGTGGTGACTTCTGGGTTGGGGGGGCATCGCCTGCAAAGTTACCAGGCGATTTGCCAATTTTTGATTAAAGGTTGGCGGCGTTTGGGGGTGGAGCTGGATTATGGCATTGCCAAACGCAGCGAAGGAGAAAATCCTAGTTGCTTTGCTACGGCTACAGAAGCGGACTTGGTACTACCGGGGGGTGCCAAGTTGATTGGTAGTGCCCAGGTGTTGCGGCGAGGGGCGATTTTGCAACATGGCTCGATGCGGTTATGGCCCGATCGGGAATTACTTCGCCAAATATTTGGCATAGAAGAAGAGTTACCCACCCTCCCCCCCTCTCTCCCCCAAGAGCCAGAAGCACTCATGTCATTGGTGACAGAAGCGCTGATCGCGGCGGCGGAAGAGTGTTTCAATGCCCAATTTATGGTAGAGCCTTTCTCCGAGGCGGAGGTAGCGGAAATAGATGCTTTTGCTGCTTGTCGGTTGCGGCGTTAGTTGGTGGTTCTAGGGGGGTGTTGCTGAGGAGGAGGATGGCGGCGGGGCGGCGGCGGCGACACCAAAAATGTTAATATGAGTAAGGCTATGCGATAAATCCTAGCATAAATCAATTATTAACCATGAAAACTTCCATTGAACTTAACGAAGAGTTGGTAAAAGAAGCATTGCAGTTAACCAATTTTCAAACAGAACAGGAACTGATTAATTTTGCTTTAGAAGAGTTGGTTCGTGCCCGAAAAAAGCACAACTTACTAGATTTAAGCGGAGAAATTGAATTATTACCAGACTACGATTATAAGGCTTTAAGGAGAAACCGCAATGTTTCTGATTGATACCTCGGTTTGGATTGGTGTGTTCCGCGATCGCACTGGTGCAACCCGGCAATCATTGGCAGAAATTATTAATAATCGCCCAATTTTTTTGAGCCGATTTACTCAGATGGAACTTTTGCAAGGTTGCCGAGATGAAAGAGAGTGGACAATTTTGCAAACTTATCTGCAAGACCAAGATTACATCGAACCAAATCCTAATACTTGGGTTACGGCTGCTCGGATTTATTACGAGTTGCAACGACAAGGTTTAACGGTTAGAAGTAGTATTGACTGTTGTATTGCTCAACTGGCAATTGAACATCAACTTATTCTCATTCACAATGACCGCGATTTTGAAACAATTCAGAGAGTGACAACGCTTAATAGTTTGCGTTTTCAACCCACCTGGCAATAATTAAAAATTAAGTTAAATGTTTTTTGTCCAGCGGAGCGGTCAGGGTTATTAACAGATTGGATGAAAAAACAAATCTTAAATTATTTTTGCAAGAAAAGCCACTAAATATGAACAACAAATTTACTTCGAGCAACTCTCAAACTGACTGGGAACGCCTAGACAAGATGACCGATGAAGAAATCGATTTTTCTGATTGTCCAGAAATTACGCCGGAAATGTTGGACAAAGCAGTTGTGAGACGAGGTTTCCCTAATTCTCAGATAAAAACTGAAGTCACATTAAGCATTGATAGTGATGTTTGGGAATGGTTTCAATCTCAAGGTCGAGGTTATCAGACTCAGATTAACTATCTACTGCGATCGTATATGGAATCTCATCAATAGTCTCTCGGCTCAGAAACCGGGTTTCTATCCAATTCTGTGCAAAGCAGCCAAAATTTATCGCAGAAACCCGGTTTCTTGGCGGGGTTGCGGTTTATGGCAAAATCAGATATGATTAAACAGAAGTCAGTACCGTGAGGCTTAGTCAATTATGAGATTTAATGATGTAGTTGAGGTCATAAAGAGTCTTTCTCTAGATGAAAAGATAGAGATTTCACTTTTGTTACAGCAATATTTGCGTGAAGAATCTCGCGATAATATTTATGAGAAGTTTCAATTAGCCCAGGAAGAAGAAAAGCAAGGAAAACTCAATTTTTTTAGCCACATTGACGAATTAAAAAAACTGATTGAAGAATAGAATACTTATGAAATTTAGAAGGCACACAAACTATCGGGTAAGCTGAAGGATTTATGGAGTTTTAGTGTGGGTTATGATGATAGGTTTCTTGGATGTTGGTTTTCTTGGATGTTGGGTTTTTGGGCGTGGGTTTCAGAAACAGGGTTTCTAGCAAAATCTCTGGTTTGTAGCAGAAACTGTCGCAGAAACCCGGTTTATTGGCGGCGGTGACAAAGGCGATTATCAGCTTCAGTTAATTGTTAATACCGAGGTTCACAAAAGAGTATTATTAAAATTTTAGCAGATTGCCCCTAGAGGAAATTTGATTCAAAATCTCTTGTTCTTCCTGTTGGGTATGATATAAATCCCAACGCAATTGGAGATTCAGCCAAAAATCTGGTGACATATCAAAGAATTTAGCCAAACGCAAAGCGGTACTGGGACTGACTCCTCGCCGCTGGTTGATAATTTCATTTACCCGCTGATAGGGTACATGAATAGCATCGGCTAAGTCTGTTTGTGTCAGTCCCAGGGGATTGAGAAACTCTTCTAAAAGCATCTCGCCGGGATGGGTGGGGGGGCGATGAGTGGGAATGCGAACCATAGGAATTACTCCGTGAGTGATATTAGTGATAATCGACGATGCTATAGTCATTTCAGATAAGAATGAGACAACCCTTGAGAGTTGCCCTCTATCCCCCAACCCCTTTCTCCCAAAAGGGGAGAAAGGGGAGTAAGCCCGGGATGTCCCCGTGTTCTACTCTCCCCTCTCCCAACCTGGTCGAGGGGTTGGGGGTGAGGGCTGTCTTCGGGGTTTAACCAAAAAAACATTCTCATTCTTAATTGAAATGACTATATAAGCAGAGAGCGGGCAAATTTCAGGGGGATAGTAGCATGGCGGGGTTTCAGAAACCGGGTTTCTAGCAAAATCTCTGGTTTGTAGCAGAAACTGTCGCAGAAACCCGGTTTCTTGAATCCTCAAATCTCCTCTAACCAAGTTTGAATGGCTGATAACAGATTCGGCTGATTCGGCGGAAACCCTTTTAACGATCGCTGGGGGGGTGATTAAAGATAACTCGGATCGATCGCCTCAATTTGGGAACACCAAGAAAAGTCCTTGATGTTAAAAGTGTAGATTGTGGTAACATCATGGGCTAACATAATCCCAATGTGCAGTAAATCAAAAACTCCTCCATTGGTTACAGGTCTTTCTGCCAATAAACCGATCCAACGGTCAAATAGATCCACGGGAGTTGAAAGTAAGCAGATATGGGGCATCTGACAAATCCGGTTAATGCGGATAATTGCTTCCGTTGGCTGTAAAGGTGTGGCTAAAATAGCCGGATTAGTAATATAGGAGTAAAATTCAGCTAAAACCTGCGATGAGACACACAAAATTTCCTTTTCGGTAGGTCTAAATATTTCTAAAGCGGCTTGATGTTGAGGGGCTTTGGTATTAACAACATAAGCCAGGATGTTCGTATCTAGATAAATTCGTTTAGCTTCTGTTGCCATAAAGCATCGTCCGATTAAAGGGCTGGAGAATTTCGCTCTCAAAGAATAATGAATTTAGGTCAGATTCTGAGAAATTTTCTGGGTTTGATTGGTTCTGCTGTTGATTGATAGTTTTAAAGGTTTCTATCATTAGATAAATTTGCTCGATTTGTTTTGGGGTGAGTCCAGTGATATCAATGGTTTGAGTCATTTTTTAGTTGGGGGCTAGGGGTTGTTGACATTTTAGCTAATTTTGGCGCTAAGGGTGAGAAACCCAGTTTCTTCAATCCTCAAATCTCCTCTAACCAAGTTTCAATGGCTGATAACAGATTCGGTTGATTCGGCGGAAAGCCTTTTAACGGGGCTTCTAGGGGTGCGTCCGTGAGGAAGGCAACGGCTACGGTGTCGGTCAGTTTGTGGCAAAAGGCAATGAGTTCTGGGGTGGGTGTTTCGCAGTTGGTCAGCAGGATGGCTAGTTTGGGTGGGTTGAGGGTGAATTTCAGTTCGTCGAGTTCATAGCAGAGGTCAGCAGGTGTGATGGGTTGGGGATAGCGTTGATTGGGAAGGGCTTGTTTCCAAATTAGTCTGCACAGGGTTTTGGCGATTTCTCCTTCGCGGGTTTCGTTAGCGAGGGGTTGGGCGTTGAGGCAATAAATGGGCAGGTGTTGCAGGGATTCGCCGGTGAAGGAAGAGGCGAAAGATGGTTCGCCGCTATGGGGGGTTTGTTCCGAGACTTCGGGATGGGGTGTGGTGGGGGGATGGTGCCATGCTTGATAAAATTCGGGATAGGTGAGGTTTTCGGCACAGTTCCAGATGAGTTTGTAGCATTGATAGAATCGGTAAAAGTTGTTTTGGTAAACTTCATCGCTGAGATAGTCTTTTAAGGCGGTGACGACTCCTCTTAAAGAAACCGGGTTTCTGTAGGCGGCGGGGTTATCGGGGTCATCAAATTTGCTGCTGCTACTATCTCATCCCCCATCTTCATAAACTACTTTTGGAAAAGTTGGGAAACAGCAATTAGTTTTGGCCCTTTAGCTTCTACAGTTGAAGAATCCTCCCTAATAAATGCTTTTTCACCTACAAAGGAAATCTCTTTTTGAGGTGGGATATTAATTCTAATTACAGAATGTCCTTTATAGTTTATAGTATCAATTTTCATCAAAACTTGAGTCTTTAAAGTCTCAGTTAATTCAGATTTTTTGATTTGATTAATTAATATTCCAACATAATCTTCTAGTGTTTTATTTAAAAACCTAGCTTCTCTATCAATCCCTACAATATATCTATGATTGATTTCAATGAGATGAACCTTATCTAACTGTTCAATTTTTTCTGCGTCTTCCTTTTGATCTGCTACTCCCAAGAAAATATAACCATCATTATTCGGATCTGAGTTAGCAATTCCGCAAATTGTTTCAACCAGTCGTTGAAGTAACTTATTATTTAGTTGTCGATTGTTTGGTGATAAATCAAGCAAACCTTGCTTATACTCGTACTGTGCAGTTTCTACACGAGAACGAAGTAAGGAATTTTTGAAGTTTTGTATCAACTCAGCACCTTGCCCAAGACTTGATTGATCTTTCTTCGCAAAGTAATTTTGGATCAGTCCTTTAGTTTGATTAATATTCCTAGTACGATCTGTTGTCGAGGCATAGCGCTTGCTTAGCTCTAACTTGTCCTGAAGGTTATCGAGTGATTCCATAATCTTTTGAGGATCAGCAGGTAGAAGCTCTGATTCAATTACTAATTCAAAAAAAGCCATAAATATTGTATAAAATGCCTGGGGTATTGGATTAGTAGTTCCTTTATTAACAAGCTGTTGCAAGCATTTATTCTCGGATTTATATTTTTCAATAGTTTCGCCAAGAACGGAGAACGTTTTGACAATTTCTTCTTCTAGACGGCTAGAGCCATAACTAGCAAGACGCTTCTCTATTGACAGAAAATCATTATGTGTTTCGTCATAAAGACTATCCAGCTTTTCCTTACTTCTTGATAGAGGCGCATCCAGTAATATTGATGCTACAATATCTACTATCATATCTTCATCTTCACTGTCGCGAAGTTGGCGTGGGGTAAGAATTCCTTGCTTACACCATAAAGTTTCTTCTGCTTGAATCCCATAACCTTGATGATTTCGTTTGGAATCAATACTAACCTGGGGCATATCAAATAGAGGAAGCGTTTTCTTAGTATCATCCCCTCGCAACTGCATAGCAATTTTACGAACCAATTCTGAGAATGATGTTGTTACACCTGCTTGTCGTCTTTCTTGATTGCTTAAATGCTTACCACCAGAATTTATTCTGCCAAAAACCTCCGTTATGTCGCTTTCATCCATTGCAGTATAGATTGTTACTGCAAGCTGATAATCTAAAATATTTGCACAGTCTTTTCTGTCTAACTTATCAGAATTATCTCCGAATTTAAATACTTTTTCATCAGCCAATTGTTTGGCATACGAAAACTCATTGATATCAAAAAATTTTTCCTGAAAAGAAAATACATTTTCAATAAAGCAAGCAATAGCATTAAGTCGCTGCATACCATCTATAATCTCATACTTTCCACTTCCATAAACTTGAGGACGTTCCGCTAGCAGAATTAATGGAATTGGATATCCCTTTAAAATGCTTCCAATTAGTTTTTCTTTTTCCTCAACTGACCAAATTAATTTTCTTTGATACTTTCTATTCACTAATAAGCTTCCTTGCCGATAGAGTCTATAAGCCTCAGTGACTGTCATGCCTCTTGGAACAATGCTCATTTGCTGGATCTCCCTAAGTCAGTATTTTTCTAGTTATAATACAGTATTTTTCTAGTTATAATATGCTTTTTGGAGCATAATTTAAGGCGCAGGATGTCTGCCGTATATAGCTTTCAAGATTCGCCGTCTGCCTAAATCAGCCATTTTACCTTCCTTTTTAATCCCTTTTTCAATGGTTTTGGTGCGTTTGTTTGGTTTGCTTGCCACAGTCCCGGAGACCGGCAACTGGGTTTCACTCACCCATTCCACCTTAAACTGAGCCTTCAGCTTGTCTGGGGGAACGGCGATTTTTCCGTCAGCAAGGAACAATAATGCCTCAACCAGTTTTAAGGCATTACCGAAGGTGGTGGGATTTTTACCGTATTTTCTGCCCGATTTTGCCGCCATAACGACCTTGGGGATAAAAATCATCGTGGCTTGGACAACTCCGCCCAAAACAGACATTTGCCGAAACCATCGAAAATCAGTCTAGCAATGGTTTCAGGACTTGTCAAGCGATCGCCTCGATTTTTTTTTGCGCAGGGTTGAACGCCTTGCCTTTCGAGTGCGCCTCTACCAACGCCAGTAAATCTTCCTTTTTAATCCCTTTTGCAGCGGTTTTGGTGCGTCCGTTGGGTTTTTCTGTCACGGTCCCGGAGACTCGTAACTGGTTGTCACTCACCCATTCCACCTGAAACTGGGCCTGCAGCTTGTCTGGGGGAACGGCAATTTTTCCGTCAGCAAAGACCAGTAATGCCTCAACCAGTTTTAAGGCATTACCGAAGGTGGTGGGATTTTTGCCGTATTTTCTGCCCGATTTTGCCGCCATAACGACCTTGGGGATAAAAATTATCGTGGCTGGGGCAAGTCCGCCCAAACCAGGCATTTGCCCCAACCAGCTAAACCAACTGTAGCAAGGGTTTCAGAATTTGTCAAGCTGGTTGGCCGTGGGCAAAAGCCCCAAAAAATAATCACCTCAAAAGCACAAAACGAGGTGATTTATGGACAGCCAACAAGACAAAATCAAGCAAAGGGAATCCCTAGAAAACGCATATGGCAACCTGGTGGAACCCTATGTAAAGCAGTTGATAGAAGTTCCGGCTCAGACTTTAGCCACTGCTCCTGTGGCGTTTCCTTGCTTTTGCTATGTGTCTGGATGGTTGCTGCTCACGTTTTTATATTGTGTTTGGATGCGTTGGGGAGGTGCAGCATACTGCCGGAAGAAAGCCAGCCAGAAACCGAGTGGCTAATACCAGAGGGGAGGGGTTTGCCCTCCCAATACCTCCCGCCTGGAAATCGCCCATTTACTAGCTAGTTGGTAAAGTAGCCAAAAATTTGGCACCGAGAACCCACGCCAACCACCTTGGAGTATCTGTTACCCACCAAAAAAAATGCAAAAGGGGAATGAAATCGGGATGGGTATGAAATCCTCAGCCCCACCGTTGCAACAGCAAGCCATCTACATAATCAAAGTCTGTGTCATCGGTTACTAAAACCCAACCATGTTCTAAACATTGAGCAGCAATCCAGATGTCATTCATGGGAATGGGTCGCCCTTTCCGTTTCAGTTGCAACCGAGTTTTAGCATAAATTGCGGCAGTTTATCGTTGAAAAACTTGATTGTCACGGAGGTGTCTAAAGCAATTTTACCACTCATTTTTGTCCAATTGGCGACAATTTTTGCTAATGGATTGCTGGATATCATCGGCCTCCGAGTCGCTTAAAATACCTGCAAACTTAGCTAAGGGGTGTTTTTCGCGGTTGTCCTTAACCTGATGCAAAAAATCTAGGAGTTGTTGGACTAAATCATCTGGGGCTTGTTCAATCTCTTGAATTAACTGTTGACGTTGATTCATAGTCGGCTTCATTCTATGAGCTTAAATCAAAAATTATCAGATTCCCAAAAATCATCAAGGGTATCAATGATGGTGTTTAGCTTTCGTCGGCGATCGCTTTCGCCACTAAACCCAGATGAAAACCGGGCGGATAAGTGCCTTCTTGCTTAATTCGTTTCATCTCCGCTGGAGGGATGGTAATGTTCAATTTATCCGCCACCGCTCCCACAATATCTCCCCTGTCAATCACTCCCGCCACAGTTCCTGCATGAGAGAGGACAGTTAGCCAGGTGAGATTATGCACTTCCAGCCGCTCTGCAGCTTGCCATAAAGGTGCGGTTTCCTCCACCGCAACCAACTCCTCCAAACTTCTGACGATGCGATTTACCGCTTGCAATTCCCACTGACTACGTTCTATGTAGCGGATATCATCATTGACTACCAAACCGCTATAGCGACCATTGGCAGCAGCAAAATAAATTTGGGATGGGGGTAGCTCTAACAAGTATTCATCTGCAAACCGCCGCAAAGTCATCTGTGCATCCACCACCCGGAAAGCTCGACTCATAGTATCGCTGGCTTTGATTTGCATCATGGCTTCTTGCAAGTCCGTGAGCCGATCGTATGCTTGGGCATTGCGCAGACAAAACCAGCCCAGCAACGCCACCCACAGCAAGCCAGAATTATTCGCCACGAAAAACAGATACAAACCACTACTCACCGCCACAAAACCCAGAATTTTCCCAGTTTTCGCCGCCGCTCTAATCCCCGTCAAGCGATTATTCGTGATTTTCCACACCGCCGCTTTCAACACCTGTCCCCCATCCAGAGGTAAACCGGGAATTAAATTAAACATTGCCAAAACCAAGTTAATGCGCGATAACTCATTGGCGACTACCCACACTGGTGTTTGGGCAGGAAGAATATAAGTCAATCCCGCTAACACCGCGAAAAGGGCGAAACTCACCACCGGCCCAGCGATCGCCACCTGAAACGCCTCCTCTGGCGTTTTCGACTCCCGCTCCATCGCCGCCACACCGCCAAACACAAACAGCGTAATCGAATTTACCCTAATCCCCTGAGATTGTGCCGTCAAACTATGACCTAGTTCGTGCAGCAACACACAAGCAAACAACAGCAGCGTCATCACCAGTCCCGCCGTCCACCCCAATAGAGGTTTTCCCCACTCCACAGCAAAAGCCTCTCCCTGTATTGCCGTAAACAAGACCAAGATAATCAACCAGGAGGAATTAATATAAAAGGGAATTCCAAACAGCGTCCCGATGCGCCAACCTGCCTGCATGTTATTTTCCTCTGCCAAATTTATTCTGGCCGCTTCGTTGCTCCCGGCCAGCCGTGAGTTCTCGCCTCACACCTCCATTCTATCACCAAGTAAATAGTAGGGGCAATTCGTGAATTGCCCAATCCGTGAATTGCTCAATCCGTGAATTGCCCCTGAGTGCGAAAACCAGCAAAATTTTCGGCGATCGACCCGCAGAAACCGGTTTTCTTAACAAAATCTTCAATTTTTGCCCACCAATTTTGCCGAGAAACCCGGTTTCTTCACGATTTGCTACAGCAAACCCGCGTTACCCATACCCAAAATAAACCCTACACCCAGAAGGTGGCCAAAACAAGCAGTAGCAATCAGTTCCGGCACCCCGAAGTTAGAGAACAAGGGGGGTAAACCCACAGGCAGTTTTGGACCCACGCCGGATTTTTGGATGGCCTTGTAGCCGATCGCCAGGGCAAACAAATTGCACAGAATCATCACCAGCGCCACATTTAAAGACCACTCCGGCGTCGTGATCCCTGTAGCCGTCACTGCACCCACTAAACTCGTGTAAACCAATGTTGTCTCCTTATGATGCTAAAATTGCCACTTTATGAGGCCAAAGTACAAAATTACCGCCCAAAAAGCTACAATTTTTAGCAAAGATTTACATTAGCTTAAAATTTCTACACAATGCGGGTAAAAATTTGTGGCATCACCAACCCAGAACAAGGTCTCGCCATTGCCCAAATGGGAGCCGATACCCTCGGATTTATTTGCGTTCCCGCCTCCAAACGCTACCGTCCCCTCTCCCAATTTGCCCCCATTATCCAGCAGCTACCCCCCACCACCGCCAAAATCGGCGTTTTCGCCAATACCACAAGTAGCGAAATTTGTCAAGCCGTAAATCAAGCCAAATTTACCGGCGTGCAGCTCCACGGCGATGAAACCCCCACTTTTTGCCAGCAACTGCGCCAAAACCTACCCCCAGAAATAGAAATCATCAAGGCTTTGCGCATCCAAACCGCCGCTGACTTGCAAATAGCTGATACTTATGCCAAAGTTACAGACACCCTCCTCCTCGACGCCTACCACCCCCAACACCTAGGCGGGACCGGTAAACAGCTCGACTGGACCGCCCTAAAAGAGTTTCGCCCCCCCATTCCCTGGTTTCTCGCCGGAGGACTCACCCCAGACAATATAGTAGAAGCTCTATCCACAGTTAAACCCGACGGTATCGACCTGTCCAGTGGCGTAGAAATTTCCCCCGGAGACAAAGATTTAACCAAAGTCTCCCGATTGTTTGCCAATTTAAAATTAGCCCAAATTATTTGAAATACCAAGGCACAAACAACACCCAGAAAAATTAATCATATCGAGAGTAAATCACCATGAATCCAGCCAGATTTCGCCAAATCCACCGCCAAATTGCCCCTATTGTCTTCATCCCTTTATTTCTCAGTGCCATCACTGGCATCGCCTATAGTCTAGGCAAAAGCTGGTTTCATCTGCCCAGAGAAGCCACCCATATCTTTATGGTAATTCACGAAGCCGAATATTTGGGAAAATACCTAGAGCCCATATACATCCTGTTATTAGCCATCGGACTGCTCAGTATGATAGTCACGGGGTTAACGATGGCGCGTTTGTTTAGCAAAAAACCGAAAATTACTAAATGGAATCATCGGACGATGCACCGGATGGTAGCGCCGATTTTCTTCTTACCATTGCTAGTGAGTGCAACTACGGGAGTGGCTTACCGCATTAGTCGCAGTTGGTTGGGGATGTCTCGGTCAGAAGCTGATATTTTTCTGGTCATTCACGAAGGTAAGTATTTAGGCGCAATTTTCCAGCCGATTTATGTGTTATTCGTGGGTTTAGGCTTGGTAGGAATCATTATTACCGGTGTGACTATGATTCGGTGGGTTTCCCTGAAGCCGAAACAGCCAATTAACAGTGAAAATTGATGTCCATCAAAATTTGTCATTTGTCACTTGTCACTTATCACTTGTCAAAGGACAAAGGACAAATGACCAATGACAAAGGACAAATGACAAAGGACTTTTGACCAATGAGAATTTTGCTGGTAGAAGATGACGATCGCATCGCCGAGGCTTTGGCAGAAGCTCTCACAGACAAGCACTATATAGTCGATATCGCCACCGATGGTCAGGCAGGATTAAACTTCGCGGCATCTTTCAGCTATGATTTAATTATCCTCGATGTAATGTTGCCAGGGATTAATGGCATAAATCTATGTCAGCAGTGGCGCCAAGCTGGGAACAGGACGCCGATTTTAATGCTAACAGCGCGAGATACCAGCAGCGATAAAGTGCTAGGATTAGATGCCGGAGCTGATGATTATGTGGTCAAACCATTTGACCTGCCAGAATTATTAGCCAGAGTTCGCGCTTTGTTGCGTCGGGGCGATGCGGTGCTGCCGCCAGTGCTAGAATGGGAGCGGCTGCGGTTAAATCCGAATACTTGTCAAGTCGAGTATAATGGCAACTTGATCCATCTCACGCCCAAGGAATATAGTTTGCTAGAATTATTCCTGCGGCGGGGTAGTCGCATTCTCACGCGCAGCCAAATTTTAGATAACTTGTGGTCGTTTGAAGACCCACCCGGTGAGGAAACCATCAAAGTTCACCTGCGCAGTTTGCGGCTGAAACTGAAAACTGCAGGAGCTAGAGATAATTTTATAGAAACCGTGTATGGCTTGGGGTATCGGCTCAACCAAAACCTCTAATCCGCAGTTTCGCGCCTTGCATTGGCGGCTACTGCTATCTTATCTCGGCGTGATGGTGGCAATTTTGGGCGCTTCCACTGTCACAGTTTATGAGTTTTTTGCCCAAAGTCTCTATCAACAGTTTGATAATCAATTGATGACCTTAGCACAGGCAGCAGCTCACAGCCTGGGGGCGATTAAATATAAATATGACCATCACCATGACGAGGAGGAAGACGACGACAAGGAGGAAGACGACGACGATGAGCGGAAAATCCCCAAAAATCCCCTGCAAATTCTGCCTCGACTTGATGGGGATGGGGATTTAGATATTCCTTGGCAAAATCTGCGCCAACCACAGCAGGGGGTAGAATGGTTTAACGAGTCGGGAAAGTTGCTAGCTAAAGAAGGCACTCGGTTTCCCACGGGTAATTTAGTGCCAACCTCCCAGGTGGCGGGGAAAACTACCAGAGAACAAGAGCTGCGCAGCCTCACATTGCCGGTGTTTGATGGGGAATTTTATGGGGAAAAAGATGAGCGCGAGTTGGCAGGATATGTGAGAATTAGCCAATCCACGGTAAATTTAGACCTGGAATTAAATCGCCTGTGCTGGGGATTGGGAATGGGTGGGACGATCACCTTGGCTCTGGCTGGGATTGGGGGGATGTGGTTGACTCGTCAGGCACTCGAGCCGATCGAGAACAGCTTTGAGCAGTTAAAACAATTTACCGCTGATGCTTCTCACGAATTGCGATCGCCTCTGACGGCAATTAAAACCTGCATCTCCGTGATGCAAAGCCATCCAGAGCGCATTCATCCAGCCGATACCAAAAAAGTCGCAGCGATCGCCTCCGCCACCAACCAGATGACCAACTTAGTCGAAGACTTGCTGCTCCTGGCGAGAATTGAAGGCGCCGCCGCCAACATCCACGACTTATCACCAATTCCCTTAGCCGAAATTATAGAAGATGTCATCGAATGCGCTATCCCGCAAGCGGAGTCAAAGCAAATTACCCTTAACTCTCAGGTAATTTCCGGCATTGTGGTGATGGGAAACGCCCCCCAGTTAATTCGGTTATTTACCAACCTGCTCGCCAATGCCATCCAATATACAGCAGAAGGCGGCCAAGTCACCCTATCTAGCCACCGCATCGCCAATGCTGTGATGGTGAGCGTGGAAGATACGGGGATTGGCATCGCACCCCAGGACCTGGCTTATGTGTTCGATCGCTTCTGGCGCGCCGATAAAGCGCGAGCAAGGCGCCAAGGGGGTTTAGGGATGGGACTAGCGATCGCCCAGACGATCGCCCAATCCCACCAAGGCAAAATCACCGTCACCAGCCAACTGGGAGTAGGCACCTGTTTCCGCGTGCGGTTGCCTCTGATCTAACCTCATTCTGAGGAGCCGAAAAAAATTTTCCCCATCAGCTTCCATATTTCCGAGTTTTTTACTTTTCCCCTCTACCGTGGATATCAACGCTGGAGGTAGCAACCATCAATAGCCGCGATCGCCAGCCATTCTCACAATCAAAAGCTCGGTTTTTTTGGAGCCCACAACATGACATCTCAAACCCTCAGAACCCGCATCCTCATCATATTTTTGCTGTTCCTCACCAGCATCAGCACTGTTGGCATGACCTGGTTGGCAGCTACTTCCCCAGCGTTTGCCAGCCCTAACCCAGACATTTATGCCAGTAACGATGACGATGACGATGACCAAGATGATGATGACCAAAATGATGACGACGACCAAAATGATGACGACGACCAAGATGATGACAATGATGGGGATTGAGAAATCAAAGTGAATCCAGCTACATTCCGCAAACTCCACCGTAAAATAGCGCCGATTATCTTCATCCCTTTAGCTGTCAGTGCCATCACTGGCATTGCCTATGTAATTAGCGAAAGCTGGTTTGGGATATCCGATGAAGCCGCCGAGATATTTCTGGAGATTCACCAAGGCGAATATCTCGGCAACCAACTCAAACCCATCTATGTGCTGTTAGTGGCATTGGGACTTATCGGCATGACAGTCACGGGGTTAGTGATGACCCGCCTGTTTAGCAAGGCTAGCCCAGCCAAAACCGTCAAATTCAATTTCAGAGCCATTCACCGCATCGCCGCGCCGATTTTGTTCTTGCCATTCCTGGTGAGCGCAGCCACAGGAGTTGCCTACCGAATTGGTAGAAGCTGGTTCGGGATTTCTCGCGACCAAGGCGAAATTTTTCTGGCGATTCATCAAGGGGAGTATCTGGGAGACTTTTTTAAGCCAATTTACGTGTTATTAGTCGGTTTGGGATTGCTGGGAATGATAGTTTCCGGTATCCATATGCTCTGGTGGGGTCGCCGCCAACCCAGCAAATCATAAGCTGGGGTGGCAAAAGAGAGGTATAATCAAGGAGGGCAGCGAGCAAATGACGCTTTTGCTCCCTTTCAATTCATCACAATATCTGGTATAGCAATGGACAAAGGCGTGATAACCGATTGGCAGTGTAAAAGTCCGCTACTTCTGCTGGTAGAAGTAGCGGACTTCTACACACTTAGACTTGCCGATAGATATCGGGAGTATTTTGGCATAATTACCATGTCCATTGCTATTATTGGGGATGCTAATCCCCCAAGCTAATTATGTTTAAAGATTTTTTCTTGAATTTCCGCAATAACTCCCTAGAAGAAAGGCTACAAGGGAGCCGCTTTAGTGCATTTTTGAGCGAAATATTGTCCAATAGCGGCCATTTTTTAATTGTTAACTCATTGTCAGAAATGGTCTTAATGGGTTGGCAAGACTATCTAGGAGAACCAGGGCATTTCATCATTATTTTAGCCATGTTAACTCAATCCTGGTACTTGTCCGGCACCAAAGCCAATCGGTTATGGGGGAATTTAATTGGCCCTTTGATTTACACGCTCAGCGATTTACCTATCGAGGGAATAGAGTTTTTTCAAGAACCAAATCACTTCATATTATGGGTATTTTGCCTAATTATTGCTACATTTCAAGGAATTAGATTTGACCGGCGATGGCGGCAAAGTTTTTGGCTCATCATTCCCCTGGAAAGTTTAACGAGAACTAGCATGGTGATTGCTCAATATATAGTTCTCATCTTCAAGGCTCAGTTATACGCCCTCAGCGGGAATAGTATTGGTAAAATTGTTTTCTTCCCCCAAAATAAGTTTATCATATCAGCTACAATAGTATTAGGAGTATTGCTGGGATTACAAAGTTTACAAGTGACATTACAACGGCGACAGCTCCAAGAAACTGCCGGAATATTGCGAAATTTAGCGAAATGGGGCATGGGGAATCATGTGGTCAATCAAGCTGTGACAAATCCAGAAGATTTACAATTTCATCGGCGCGATCGAGCCATTCTCTTTATGGATATTCGCGGCTTTACCCAATGGTGCGAGCAAACCGTACCGGATACAGTGGCAAAAGTCCTCAATTTATATTATCGTTCTGTAGAACCCGCCGCCGCCCAATATCAACCCTTAAGAATTACATTAACCGCCGATGAAATTATGGCCATTTACGCTACTCCCCAGGAAGCGATCGGCGCCGCCACGGCCATGCAGCGAGCCGCCCATTCAATTCTATCATCCCACCAGTTAGGTGCAGGGTGCGCCGTGCATTATGGCAGCGCGATCGAAGGATTATTTGGCAGCGAAGATGTGCGCACATATACCCTCATCGGCGATGTGGTCAACACCGCCAAACGCCTAGAAAGTGCCACTCCTGCCGGAGAAATTACCATTTCTGATGCAGTTTATCAACTCATGCAGGGACAGTTAAAAGTAGAACCACGTCCTCCCATCGCCGCCAAAGGCAAAACCAACCCCCTCAAAGCATGGCGGCTAATTTTTACTTAACGGGAGGCAAGGGATAGGCAAAGTTGGAATTTGTGCCAAGTCCCTTGTCCCTTGTCCCCCAGAAACCGGGTTTCTTAAGTAAGCCTCGGCTATGATGCAAAGATTGTCGCAGAAACCCGGTTTCTTCTCCAAATGAAAAATATCAGAAAAAAGCCGGACGGTGGCGAATCAAATTCAGAAACTCCTCGCGAGTTTTTTGGTCATCTTGGAAAGTACCTAACATCGCACTGGTGACAGTCCAAGAACCAGGCTTTTGCACGCCACGCATTACCATACACATATGGGTAGCTTCCATTACCACAGCGACGCCTTGGGGTTCGAGAATGGTTTGGATAGCTTCCGCCACTTGACGAGTGAGACGCTCTTGCACTTGCAAACGACGGGAAAACATTTCTACAATGCGAGCCAGTTTGCTCAGACCCACCACTTTTTGATTGGGAATGTAGGCTACGTGAGCTTTACCCATAAATGGGAGCATATGGTGTTCGCAGAGGCTGAAAAAGTCGATATCCCGCACTAACACCATTTCCGCGATGCCTTCATCAAAAATGGCATTATTTACCAGAGTTTCTAGAGATTGGCTGTAGCCGCTGGTGAGGAAGCGCATGGCTTCGGCGACCCGCTTGGGAGTTTTGAGCAGACCTTCGCGTTCTGGGTCTTCCCCGACGCCTAGGAGCATCTCCCGCACGGCTGCCTCAATTTTATCGAGGTCCGTGTCCGTGGGGGGGTGGAGGTTGGGTTGCCGACCGTTCAGGGTGTTGCGATCGGGTCGTAGGGGTAGTGACAAAGGCTCCTCCGCCACATCGCCACCACTGACAACATTACTCAAAGTGGAGTTAGTGCGGTTGGAACCGTTGGAAGCAGCAATAGTCATAGTCCATTTAGTGTGAGGTTATGGCAATTTTATTTGAATATAAATATTCAAATAAAACATACAAGCAGAGAACAAAAATCAACTATTTGTCACTGGTCATTTGTCCTTTTTCATTTGAATAATTACAAATTTCAAATGACTATTAACAAAATAGCATAATTTTTCTTCCCTAATTTATTTTTATTGGAGTGAATGATATAAATGATATTTACTCCAATAATAAAACCTAGCCCGCAGTTACAGATTGCCACCTGTGGGGAGGATACTTAGTTCCGGGATGGCGGCGGAGGCACTCAGGAGGGCAACGTGCAAGATGGTATCGGCGATCGACTCTGGAGACATCATCGCCTCCCGAGGAAAATCAGCTTGCACAGTTTCCGTATCCCAAAGTGGAGTGCTGACAGCACCAGGACAAAGAGAAGTAACGCGAATGCCGTGGGCACTCTCTTCCGCTGCTAAGGTTTTCGACAGAGAAACCAAACCAGCTTTGCTGACGTTGTAGGCAGCCCAACCGGGAAAATTCGCCGTAGCGGAAATTGAAGCCACATTAACAATTAGCCCAAACTTTTGGGAGCGCATTTCTGGTAAAACACCCTGAATGCACAGAAACGGGCTAGTGAGGTTGAGGTCTAGCACCTGTTGCCAGTGGGAGAGGGGTGTATCAGTCACCGTGCCGGTGTATCCCATCCCGGCATTATTGACTAAAATATCAATTCCCCCAAAGTCAGCCACAATAGCGCTGATGTTGTCCTTGACCCGAGGGAGGTCGGCCAAATCTACCGGATAGGTTTTCACCGTCACTCCCAAGTTGGTGGCGGCGGCAGCTACGGCGGCTAATTTTTCCTGGGAGCGGGACACCAAGGCCACATCAATACCAGCTTTAGCGAATGCCAGAGCGGTAGCGCGTCCGATGCCACTGCTAGCTCCTGTAATCAGAGCCCGCTTTTTTGTTGTCAAACTCATCAATTATTTGGCTGGTTGGTGTTTCAGCTTTTGCCTCATCACAAGGAGCGCATGATCGGGGGTCGATGCCGGATGCTGACGTTACGTCCGCCGGAGGCACAGACCTAACTCTGCGCGATCGCACTTGATCACCGCTAGCTTGTTTTACAAACCTTAACAATTAGAACCTAGCCGATTATATCACTCACGGGCTGGCGTTTAATTCATGCGGGAATCAAATTCGGGGAATTTTTTATTTCCCTCAGTGTGCCAAGATACAAACCGGGCACCATCCCGCGCCGCTACTGGCAAAGCATCCGCACCGAAATCCTCTCAGTTCACCAGTTACCCCAGAGGCGGATGCCACGCCCGTCAAGAAAAACCACAATATCCCACCAAACGCCCCTACTACCTGATTACATCGCCGGGATTTCCGTAAACACACCCAGGCGGCGAAACTTCTGATAGCGCAATTCCCGGCGCTGTTGACCAGTAAGCTGGTGCAGTGCTTCCAAGTTTTGCAGCAAGGCTTGCTTGAGGGTTTCTGCTGCCTTCAGCGGGTTAGAGTGGGCACCGCCTACGGGTTCTGGTAACACTTGGTCGAGAATGCCGAGATTTTTCAAGTCCCAAGAAGTAATTTTGAGAGCCTCAGCGGCTTGGGGAGCTTTGGCAGCATCTTTCCAGAGAATGGCGGCACAGGCTTCGGGAGAGGCGACAGTGTAAACTGAATGTTCAAACATCAGCAGTCGATCGGCCACACCGATCCCCAACGCGCCACCGGACCCCCCCTCACCGATCACCGTGGAGATGATGGGCACATCCAGGCTGAACATGGAGCGCAAGTTATAGGCGATCGCTTCACCCTGGCCCTGGTGTTCCGCTTCCACACCCGCCCAGGCTCCGGGGGTATCGATAAAAGTGATAATCGGCATCCCAAAGCGATCGGCATGTTCCATCAACCGCATCGCCTTGCGGTAGCCCCCTGGAGAAGCCATCCCGAATTTACGCAGCACATTATCTTTAGTATCCCGACCTTTTTGATGCCCCAAAATCAGCACCGGAATGCCCGCCAACCGAGCCAAGCCACCCACCAAAGCCGGGTCATCACTGCCCCGACGATCGCCGTGCATTTCCACCCACTCATCAGTAATCCCCTGAATATAATCCAGAGTGCTGGGGCGCCTTGGATGTCGCGCCAGTTGGAGCCTTTGGTGTGGAGACAAGCTGCTGAAAATTTCCTGGCGTAGTTGATGGGAACGCGCTTCTAACTGACGGATTTGCTCCGATACATCAACGCCGTTTTCCGCCGCCAATTCCCGAATTTGCTCGATTCGCCCTTCCAGCTCCGCCAGAGGTTTTTCAAAATCTAACAGGAAGTTTCTTCTTGTTGGTGCCGACATTATTCGATGCCCAAATCTGAATTGGTCATTAGTCCAAGAGTCCTTAGTCTTTTGTCATTAGTCATTTGTCATTAGTCCAAGAGTTCTTAGTCTTTTGTCCTTTGACCAGCTACCTTATGACAAGTGACAAGTGACAAGTAACAAATGACTAATTACTAATGACCAATGACCAATGACCAATGCCTAAGAAAAAGTCAGCAGGGGTTGGAATCCGTGTTTTACCGATAAATTCCCGATTTGCTCCATCCGCTCTACCGTAATTTGGTTACGTCCCCAAGAGAAGTTAGTGTAGAGCTTTTCAAATTCCAGAAGCATCGACTCAGCAAAACAGGCAAATAGCTGGCGACGGGGCACATCCATATTAACGATGCTCATAATTCGCCAGTCGATATCCAAAGAATGCTCGACTATGCCCCCATTCAGGACATATACCCCTGGATGCTGGATTTTTTTAGCCATATTTTTGGGATAACCGCCATCCACAAGCAAACAGGGTTGTTTCAGGGTCGCTGGGTCAATTTCCACGCCCTTGGGCATACTTGCCACCCAGACCACAATATCTGCTTGGGGTAGAGCTTCCGTGAGTGCCATAATTTTGCCCCGGCCCAGTTCCACCTGGAGCGCGTTGAGGCGATCGCGATCGCGAGCAATCAGCAGCAACTCTCCCACATCGGTGCTATGGCACATCCAACGACAAACCGCACTGCCAATATCCCCCGTCGCCCCGCAAACCGCGATCGTCGCTTGGGACAGGGAAATCCCCAGAATTGCCGCTGCCTTTTCCACCTGACGACAAATCACATAAGCCGTGTGGGTATTCCCCGTAGTGAAGCGTTCAAACTCCAGCTTAATGTTGCGGACTTGCTGGATTTGGTTTAGGCTGAAATTTTCAAAAATAATCGACGAGAAGCCCCCCAAGGCCGTAATATCGATACCGTGCTTTTGGGCATGAGCCATCGCATTGAGGACCTTGCGAGTTGCCGCTTTAATCCGGCGAGTAGCCAGCATTTCCGGCAAAAAGCAGGATTCCACGTAGCAACCTTCGATTTTTTGCCCGGTCAGGCTCATCACCTTAAAGTTATCCACAATTAGCGGCGGAGCAGAACACCAAAAATCCAAACCCTGATCCGCGTATTCTGGATATCCCAGATCTTGGGCGACGGACTGGGCGTGAGCCAAACTGGTAAGATGACCGATGAGACCAAACATTAATATTTATATTTCAATCCCTGAAACGGGTTCGCTAGTTTCATTTCAATCCCTGCGATTAATATACCAGAGATATATCGGCTTGTCAATTTTCAATCCCTGAAAGGGGTTTGATGAAATAGGCAAGTCCCAGGTTGGGGCGGGCGGAGGCACCACAGAGGCAATGCCCCTGTGGTTGATAACCGCGTTAGGCAGCCCCTTTGAGACCGTAAGCGGACATCTTCATAATGTCGCGGGTGGTGAAGCCGATATTACTGAGAGCTTCGCCATAGGCAATCATAAAGTCTTCCACCAGAGCATCCTTTTCCATCGCCAAAACCTTGGCGTCGGCTTCCACCAGGTTGAGCATCTTCCAGACGAGGGGAAGATTTTGGCGGTTGGCTTCTTCGAGTTCGGCTTTCGACTCTTCAAAATGAGCCTTGAGCCACTCTTCGCCGAAATTGAGGTGCATATATTCGTCTTTGACCACGCCCTCAGTGATTTTGCGGGCAAAGGGGTCCGCCACGGGGATGTAGATATTGTATGCAGCGATCGCGAAACACTCAATAATCAAAGATTGAATCAGCAAACAAGTAACTACTCGTCCATCTCGCGCTGCCTCCTGGAAATTTTGGTGCAGTGGAGCAAAAAACTCCTGCGCAAAATCCATGTCCGGAGTGACCCCTAGATTCCGCCCACAGGCTTGGAAACCTTTCATATGGCGGGACTCCATCTTAGACAAGCTCTGCAGCTCCTCCAAGCGGTCCGGCAGCAGTGCCGCTAGTTGGACGTAGTTATCAGTTGCCTCTTTTTCGCCTTCAATCACGATCGCGTTAATCCGGCTGTAAGCATCTTTGTAGGTTTCGTTTTGGAAGTCCATTGCTGGGCTGGTGGCCTCAAGCTGCGGCATAGGTCTGCTATCTCCTGATTATGATTTCGCTATGATAGTCCTCTCTCCTTAGAAATGCTAAGGCTGAGGCTAAAGTTGCTTTTAGCGGTACTTAAACAACTTATATGTTACTTTACTGATTTAAACACAGAATATACAGTGGAGCCAATCCTAAACTATGCAGAATGTGGGGAAATGGGTCAACCTGCTATTGCTCCTGGTGGGAGCGGGCTTGGTGTTACTACCCTTGGGGGTAGTGTTGCTCGCGTCCGTGGAGACGCCGGAAAGTCCTGGCCACTTCACCTTGGCTAATTATCAAGAGGCTTGGCACCGGGGCAACTTCCTCCTGGCTTTTGCTAACTCCACCTTGGTGGCTCTGGCCGTGACGGCTTTGCAGGTCTTCACCTCGGCTCTGGGGGGCTATGCCCTGGCGCGGTTGCGCTTCCCGGGCCGCCAAACATTGCTACTTGTTGTCTTGGCTACCTTGGTAATTCCGTTTCAGATGCTGGTGATTCCCATTTTTCTGGTGCTGAAGTGGGGACACTTGTTAAACACCTATGGTGCCCTAATTTTACCCACTGCTGCCAGCGGGTTTGGTATTTTTCTGATGCGTCAATATTTTATGACAATTCCTGTGGAACTGGAAGAGGCCGCCACTTTAGATGGGGCCACACCAGGGCAAATTTTGTGGTTGGTGATGCTACCACTGGCTCGTCCCGCTCTCGCCACCCTGTGTTTATTCGCGATCGTCGGCGAGTGGAATGATTTATTTAAGCCTTTAGTATTCACCACCCGCCCTGAACTGCAAACGGTACAACTGGCGTTAGCCGCATTTCATCAGCAGTTTACCAGCGGCTGGTCCCTACTAATGGCCGGGGTGGTAATTGCCACTTTACCCGTAGTGCTATTGTTTATCGCCGGTCAGCGTCAGTTTATCCAAGGTATTGCCACCACTGGGATTAAGAATTAATCACCCTTGGGCCAGACTGGGAAGCAGGGGTGCAGGGGTGCAGGGGGGAGTGTGGGGAGTGTGGGGAGTGTGGGGAGTGTGGGGAGTGTGGGGAGTGTGGGG
>DVDU01000026.1 GCA_015296065.1 Oscillatoriaceae cyanobacterium M33_DOE_052
AATATCCGATCGGAAGGCGCCCAAGTCGGTGGTAATATCGACATCACCAGTGCTAACGGAACCATTACGGCGGCGGGAGACTTAAACTCATTCTCTCAAAACGGCACAGCGGGTAATGTTTCTTTATATGCGGTGGGTAATATCGCCACTCAGAATATCCGATCGGAAGGCGCCCAAGTCGGTGGTAATATCGACATCACCAGTGCTAACGGAACCATTACGGCGGCGGGAGACTTAAACTCATTCTCTCAAAATGGCACAGCGGGGAATGTCAGTTTAGACGCCGCTACAGGAATTGATATTGCCAATATCCGCTCCGAAGGCTCACAACAGGGAGGTAGCATAGAAATCACCAGCGATGCCAACCTCGATTTCAGCCAAACCACCCTCAATTCTTATTCCGCAAATGGCACCGCCGGGGATGTCACCATCACAGCGACTGGCAATATTACCCTAGGCGGCGATGCCAATAACAGTGCCATCCGCTCTGAAGGATTACAACAAGGTGGCAATATTACCATCACCAGCACCACCGGACAAATTGATGCCAGTTCTGGTAGTTTAGACTCCTATTCTCAGTTAGGCACAGCCGGGAATGTGACGTTGAATGCTCCGGGAAATATCACCACGGCGAATATTTTATCGGATGGGTTCGAGGTTGGTGGTAACATCAACATTACCACCACAGGCGGCCAAATTGATACCACGGCGGGTTCCCTAAATTCCTATTCTGCAAATGGCACGGCTGGGAATGTCAGCCTGAATGCACCGGGAGATATTGCTACGGGGAATATCCGCTCTCAAGGTTTGCTCTTGGGAGGCAAGATTGACATTACCACTGGCGGTAACTTAGATTTGAGTGCCGCTACGCTCAACTCTTATTCAGAAAAGGGTAAGGCGGGGGATGTGAGTCTGGCGGCTACGGGAAATATTAGCCTGGGAGGAGATGCGGAAAATAGCGCCATCCGTTCCGAAGGATTACAGCAAGGTGGCAATATCAGCATCACCAGTGCCAATGGGGAAATTAATACCCGCCAGGGGAATTTAGATTCATTTTCTGAAGCCGGGACAGCAGGAAATGTGTTCCTGCGCGCCAATGGCAATATCAATACAGCTTCTATCCGCTCTGAGGGAGCTAAGCAGGGAGGCAGTATTGTCATTCTCAGCTTTGATGGTAATGTAGATACTTGGGAGAATTTGAATTCTTTCTCTTCGGCTGGCACTGCCGGAGATTTAGCCATCCAAGCGGCGGGAAATATTAATACCTTTGGTATCCGCTCCGATGGATATGTCCAAGGTGGACTGGTACGCTTGATTAGTTCTAATGGTGCCATTAATACGAGCTGGGGTACGCTAGATTCCTATTCTCTTGGTGGGACAGCGGGGTCCGTGCTGTTGGAGGCTCCCGGAAGCATTACCACTGGGGCAATTCGCTCCGAAGGTTTGCAGCAAGGTGGCAGTATCAGTATCAGCAGTTACAGTGATGCCATTAATACCACGGCTGGGAACCTGCAATCATTCTCTCCTAATGGTACGGCGGGGAATGTGAGTTTGAATGCCCCCGGAAAAATCACCACCGGGAGTATTATTTCTCACGGGCGGTTTGTGGGAGGTAATATCAGCATAAACAGTGGTAGTGACGAAGGCATTGATACTACGGCTGGGGTGCTGGAAACTTACTCTACTGCTGGTAGTGCGGGTAATGTGTCACTGATGGCGCCTGGGGATATTATCACTGGTGGTGGTGGATATTGGGAGGGTGATGGGTGCGTTGTAGTAGGAGCGCCATGTTTGCCGCCTCGGGCTTTGGGTGAAAATGGAGAAGTGCCGCCGGGAGTTGATGATATTTTTGGGCGGAACGGACAATATTGGAATATTGGCAGTGGCATTCGTTCCCAAGGTTGGTTGCGTGGGGGGAAAATTGAGATTATCAGTAATGGCAATATCAATACGAGCCGTGGTAATCTCGATTCTTATTCAGAAAATGGCGTGGCGGGGGATGTGACGATAAGTGCTGGTGGCAGCATTACAGCGCTCAATATCACATCTTACGGCAACTTCCAAAGTGGCAATGTGGGAATTTTCAGCGATAATGGTGCCATCCGTACTGGTACTATCCGCACGATTTCTCCTAACGGCACTTCTGGCAATGTGACGCTAAACACTTTCAGCCATCAAGGAGATATTATTACCGCTGATATCACCTCAGAAGGGGGTTTGGCGGCAGGGAATATCACGGCTTTGGCGCCTGATGGTGCGATTACCACGGGAGATTTAACCTCGCGTTCCGTGGTGGGGGACGCGGGTGATATTACGGTGGCTGCTGGTGGTGATGTGGAAACTGGGGATATTAGCTCTTTAGGTGGTGGCAATAGTGGCGATATTACGGTGACGAGTACGGGTGGAAATGTCACTACTGGCGATATTGCCAGTATTGCAGAAACTGGTAGTGCTGGGGATGTTACGGTGGCGGCGTTTGGGGATGTAAATACGGGGACAATTACTTCCTCTGGCGCCACTGGGGATGGGAATATTAGCGTGACTAGCGTTACCGGAACGGTGAATGGAGGTGATGTATCAGTACAGCCGGAGCCAGTACAAAGCGAGTCGGCGCCAAATCAGCCTCCTGTGGTTAATCAAGCTCCTGCTAACAGCAGTGTTGTC
Organism: Oscillatoriaceae cyanobacterium M33_DOE_052; assembly: GCA_015296065.1. Lineage (GTDB taxonomy): Bacteria > Cyanobacteriota > Cyanobacteriia > Cyanobacteriales > Laspinemataceae > Koinonema. The sequence continues at coordinate 2,665 of DVDU01000026.1, forward strand.
ACCATAACCAATAACAATCCCGTCGCCTCCCCTGAGATGAACATCCCTGATGCACCAGTAAATCTGCCTGCTACGGATATTGTGACTCGGATTGTCTCCGAGGGGGGAAATGTCAGTAATATCAATAACAGTGTGATGCAGCGTGGGGAAATTCATGGCAGTAGTGGTGGGGATAGCAACGCCGAAATCAGTCTCAGCACTAGCAGCGCCGATGTGGCACAAACTATTAGTGTGTTGAGTAGCAGTCCGTTGGCGGTGGCTACTTCTGATGCAGCAGTAGCGGCGCTGGATAAAAGCCGAGAAAGTGAGTTTGAGGAATATTTTGGCGGGAATTTGGGTCAAAATCTGACTTCTACGGCTTCCACGCGGGAGGCAATGGTGAAAATTGCCGCAGAAACTGGTTACAAATCGGCAATTATCTATGTGATGGCACAACCAGACCAACTGGAGCTGATTGTGATGACGGGTACGGGACAACCCATCCGCAAAACGGTCCCGGAGGCGCCACGGGAAAAACTGCTGGAAGTGGTGAGCCAGTTTCGATCGCAACTGACGGTGACTCGGTTGGGACAGCGGACTGATGGATATCGCAAACCGGCGCAACAGCTTTATCAGTGGCTGATTGCTCCCATTGAATCGGAACTGCAAGCGGCGGGGATTAATACGCTGCTACTGAGTATGGATGCGGGACTGCGCAGCTTGCCAATGGCGGCGTTATATGATGGTCAGCAGTTCCTGGTGGAAAAATACAGTATGAGCCAGATTCCCAGTATCAGTCTGGTGGAT
>DVDU01000135.1 GCA_015296065.1 Oscillatoriaceae cyanobacterium M33_DOE_052
ATGCAAGCCAGCAAACTCGACCCCGTAAAAGCCCTCCGCTCCGGTTGAAACACCATTTTTCCCCGCCCCATTTTTTCCAGCCAAATTAACCCCAAGCATCTATCAACAACGCAGAAAAAAAATGACCGATAACCCCAACTACAAGAATGCCCAAGTACAAAGGACAAATGACAAAGGACAAATAAAAAATGAGCATTTCTACTATTGATTTAATCCGGTTAACTTTTCTTTCTTTACGGGGTAATTTCCTGCGTTCTACCCTGACCACTTTGGGGGTGTTTATGGGGGTAGGAGCGGTGAGCGCCACCCTGCAAGTCCGCTCTATTGGTAGTGCGGTAATTGCCAAGCAACTGGAGGAAAGAGAAGCCCCCCAAGCGCGAGTTTCTGCCGAGTGGGATCCAGTGAGTAGGAGTCAGGCCCAATTGCGCCTAGAAGATTTAGAATTTTTGCGCAAGCGGATGGTAGGATGGCGGCGGATAGGAACTTCTAATGTGATATTTGGTATCTCTGTATCATATCGAGACCGACAAGCACAAAAACCGGAAGTGGTGGGGGTTTCTGAGGATTTTTTAGAAACTGCGGGCAGAAAGTTAGTATCAGGGCGGTTTTTTAATAAAGCTGATTTTGATAAATTCCGCCCCGTAGCGGTGGTAGATGAGTTGCTAGTAGAAAATTTGTTTCAGGGAGAAGATCCGTTGCAGGAGCGGATTTATATCCAGAGTCGTCCTTATGTGGTGGTGGGGGTGGTGCAAAGTAAGCAAATGTTTTCTTGGCGCCAATCGCAAGGGACGGCATTGTTACCAATTGCGGTGTATAGTGCGATTACGGGAGATCGGACAATTGGTGAAATTTCTATCCGCCCGAAAAATATGGAGGATTTAGTTAATCTGGGGGAGCAAGCGATAAAATTGTTAGAGCAGCGTTTCCCTGGGAAAAAGTTCGGTTCTTGGAACAATGTGAGGGACATTATGGAACAGCAGGAAACTTTAAAAATGGTGTCTCGATCGCTCCTCGCTGTGGGCGGAATTGCGCTGTTGGTGGGGGGCGTCGGTATCGCCAACATCACGATCGCCTCGGTGATGGAACGTACCGCCGAAATCGGGTTGCGGCGAGCGATCGGCGCCACCCAGCGGGATATTATGCTGCAGTTTATCCTGGAAGCCGCAGTTTTGAGTATTTTGGGGGGTACAGTGGCGATCGTCTCCGTTCATGGGATCACCACGATCGTCGCCGACACCTTCAAGCTCCCCTACGAGTTCGATCGTCAAGCCGCCACCTTTGCCCTCGGTTCCGCCCTCCTCGTCGGTATCGGCGCCGGATTTTTACCCGCCATGCAAGCCAGCAAACTCGACCCCGTAAAAGCCCTCCGCTCCGGTTGAAACACCATTTTTCCCCGCCCCATTTTTTCCAGCCAAATTAACCCCAAGCATCTATCAACAACGCAGAAAAAAAATGACCGACAACCCCAACCACAACAGGAGTATCCACCTGTGGACGATCGGCGCCACCGCCATTTTCTCCGCCATTACCAGCACCCTCATCACCATCACCATCAAAGGAGAGATGCAGGGAGATGGGGGGAGACAAGCAGAGATGGTAGCAGAAGCCTCCAGTGACAAAACCGCTCCCAGAAGAGAAACCCAGTTTTTCAATCAAAGCGGCTCTTTGAGTAACAAAGCTACTGCCAGAAACCCAATTTCTGTCCCCACCCAACCGTCAGACAAAGCAGCTCCCAGAAACCCAGTTTCTGTCCCCACCCAGGGTAACGAAGCAGCTCCCAGAAGAGAAACCGAGTTTCTCAATCAAGGCTTAGCCTCCCGTGACCAAGCTGCCAGCAGAAACCCAGTTTCTGTACCCACCCAACCGCCAGACAAAGCTACTCCCAGAAACCCAGTTCCTGTCCCAAAACTACGTATTCAAGACCCTGTGAGTAACCAGGTGGCTCCACCCACTCCCAGTTCCCACCAAATTAACGCTTATAGACCCCAAATGGTAGGTGCAGCCAAGAGCAAACCGCAACTCGCCCCCACAGAAGCCACACCCATGATGACACCAAGATTGCCATTAATCAGACAACAATTTGCCGCCACCAAATCAGACAAATTAACCCCTGAAACCAAACCACAGCAGTTAGAATTAACCCTATCTGACGCCGTAATATTAGCATTACAAAATAACCGGACTCTCAAAAATGCTTATCTCGACCGGATCATAGAAAAACAGGATTTAGCAATAGCAGAAGATAGATTTAATCCCAATGTGACCCCAGAAATATCCGTTTCTTACAATGAAATCCGCGCCGGAGATAACCGCAACGAAACCGGACAACTGAGCCTCGGCGCGAATGTCACGGTGAAAATTCCCACTGGCGCGGATTTAAGCGCTAATTGGAGCGCCCGGAGCAGTTCTAGTTCAAACAGCGATATCGATAGCCTCAGCCAGAATTTAGAAATTACCTTTAATCAACCACTGTTAAAAGGATTTGGCGCCGAAATCAATCGCGCTCCGATTCAACTGGCGCGCATCAGCGAACAAATCAATATCTTGGATTTAAAAACCACCCTCATAGAAACGATAACTAATGCAATTCAAGCCTACCGCCGGTTAGTGCAAGCACAAGAAGAGCTGAAAATCCAGCAGCTTTCCTTACAAAGTCAACAAAGACAATTAGAAATTACTCAAGCCTTAATTGAAGCCGGAAGGAGAGCCCGCGTGGAATTGGTGCAAAGTGAAACTGCCGTGGCTAACCGCCAAATCAGCGTTTTGGCGAGTGAAAATAACCTGAAACAAGCTCGGTCAGATTTGCTGCAAATCCTAGATATCGAGCGCCATCTGGAAATTGTGGCCACAGAAATCCCCACGGAGGTAGAACCGAACAATTTAGATGCTAACCAGCTTCGAGAATTAGCTTTTGTCAATAATGCAGATTACTTGCAGCAGTTGCTCCAGTTGGAAACTTTAAAGTTAAATGCTTTACTGGCAGAAGATGAAAAAAAATGGGATTTGAGCTTAAATGCCAGTTTTAATAATGCTAGTGGGAATAACCAGGATGAGAGTAACGATTTGCGCGCCGCGATCAGATTAACCCGTGAATTCGGCAACCTGGCATTAGATGGCAATGTGCGCAGCGCCCAAATCCGACTGCAACAAGCAGAAAATCAATTGGCAGAAAGAAGGGAAAGCCTGGAAATTGAACTGGCTAACCGGATTAGAGATGTTAATTTTAACCAGAAACAGGTAGAACAGGCGCAAAGAGCCCGGGAACTTTCGCAACAGCAGCTAGATAATGAAAGGGAAAAGCTGCGTTTGGGGGTGCAGGGGGTACGTCTGATCGATATTTTCGACTTTGAGGAGCAGTTGGTACAGGCGAAAAATAATGAACTGAATGCGATTATTGCTTATCTTAATTCTATCACGAGTTTGGAACAAACAACGGGGCTAACTTTAGAGACTTGGAATGTAAAAATTGAGGAAAATAGGTTGTAGGGGAGATTTTTAAAGTCATTCTACCTGTGAAAACCTGAGTTTAATCTTTCTGGGAATTTTTGGGGCTGGGGGCGAAATTTGCTGTTGTGGTGGAAACAAACCACAGGGGCAAAAATGACATAGATTTGGTGTATTGGACCAGCCCGGAGGGCGATCGAGCATGACTTTTTGGCTAGGGGGCTATGAGTAGGGGTATGGGGGCAGTTTCGGACAATCGTGGGCACGTGGGGTAAAAATGACAATAACTAATATAATAATATTGACAATGCTGAGGGGGTGCTGGCGCTCGAAGGTGCCATCGGTTTGGGGAGGCGTTCCTGTGTCGCTGCAGATGTGAAATGAATAGGCTGGCTGACATTCACGCAAAAAAGACGATCGCATATGAGGCAGAAATTATGGAGAGGGGAGATGTGAGAGCGGTGGGAAAAGAGCAAGTAATTGCTTTAACCACATCGGATTTCCTCAGTAATGAGGCTCTAGAAGAAAAAAATAGCGGTCTATCGGCTTGGGAGCAGGCAACCGAGGTGTTGCAGCTCACCCAGTTGGGGGTAGATAGGAGTTCTTGGGCGGCATTTTGGGTGACGGAACATGGGTATTTGTGCTATGCAAATGAGGGGGCATGCCAGTGTTTGGGCTACTCTCGCACCCAACTGTACCAGATGAATATCGGTGATATAGACTCCGAGTGGGGGGCCGCCAAGTGGGACCAATGGTGGGCAGCAGTCAAGCTGCGGGGCTCCCTGACTCTGGAAACCGAGCATCAACGAGCCGACGGGACGGCGTTTCCCGTGGAGTTGACGGCGAACTATGTGGAGTTGAAAGGTAGCGCATACCTCTGTTGCTTTGCTCGGGATATTACTAAGACCAAGCAAGCTGAGGTGGAGTGGCGACATCAGCAGGAGCGGGAGCGACTGGTAGGGGCGATCGCCACCAAAATTCGCCAGTCCCTCAATCTCCCGGAAATCCTGCAAACCACAGTGGATGAAGTGCGGCAATTGCTCTTAACAGACCGGGTGCTGATTTTCAAGTTTAATCCCGATTGGACTGGGACCGTCAAAGTGGAGTCTGTGGGGCAAAGTTCTTTTTCCATTCTCGAGGAAATTATTTATGACCCCTGCTTTAGTGAAGAATATGTAAGACAGTACCAAGAGGGGCGCGTCCGAGCCATTACAGATATACATAGTGATGGGCTAGACGAGTGTCATGTCAAGTTTCTGTCTCAATTCCAAGTGCGGGCGAATTTAGTTGTGCCCATCCTGTTCAATCAGGAATTAAATATCACTACCAATCAACAACAATTATTAGATCATCAATTTTCTGGTTATAATGTTGCCAATTCCCAGTTATGGGGCTTACTGATTGCCCACCATTGCCAGGAAACGCGCCAGTGGCACGAGTGGGAGATGGATTTGCTCAAGCAGCTCGCCACCCACGCGGCGATCGCCATCCAGCAGTCCACCTTATTTGAAAGGCTGCAACTCGCCAACCGCGAGTTAGAACTACTCGCCACCTCCGACAGCCTCACCGGTGTCGCCAACCGGCGGATGTTTGACGAACATCTCAATCGAGAGTGGCGGCGGATGATGCGCGAGGAATCCTGGCTCTCCCTGATTTTGTGTGATATCGACTATTTCAAGCGCTATAACGACAATTACGGCCATCAAGCTGGGGATGCCTGCTTGCAGCGGGTGGCTACTGCCATTAGAGATGCCGTGCGGCGACCGGGAGATTTAGTCGCTCGCTACGGTGGGGAAGAATTTGCCGTGATTTTACCCAATACTAACCGCACCGGTGCCCTGCAAGTGGCGGAAGCAATTCGTATGAGCGTTAGAGATTTGGGAATTCCCCACTGTGCCTCTGGGGTGGCGTGGATGGTGACATTGAGTTTGGGGGCAGCTACCGCTTTTCCCAGTCCTAACGGTGAACCAGAAATGTTGATCGCCGCTGCTGATCAAGCGCTTTATGAAGCCAAAGCCAAGGGGCGCGATCGGCTGGCTCACAGCACCTTGCAGCGGCGCTAATCATCGTCATTGGTCATTTGTCATTGGTCATTGGTCATTTGTCCGTTGTCCCAAAATCAAGATTGTAGGGTGGGCATTGCCTCAAAGCCTAAATCTCATCAAACCAAATCATATCCCGGCAATACCCACCCTACTACTTTCTATAAAACTGCTTCCCCAAACTGCAAAAGTGGACCAGATAACTTAATAAATTCTACCGTATTGGCAGCAGCATCAAAAATCCCATAGCGGATAAATTTGCCGCCGCCACGGGGATAACCAACAGTACCAAAACAAATGATATAGCGGTCTGTGGGGTCTAATTGGTAAATTCCCTCATCCACAGAGTAGGAATGTGCTTCACATAAATCCTCATTTACTTCCCCAAACATGGCGGGAAAATGAAGGTGCCCAATAAAAGATAATCGCCAGTTAGTTTCATCAAACACATTCCAAGCCTCTATCCCATTTTTGATAGCTTTTTTCTGGGGGCGAGGCGAAATATGCGTAAATATTATATCAGATTCTATGATAGTTTCTGGTAGCTGCTTTAACCACTGTTGATTGTCCTTTAGTAAAGCGCAATTATTGGTTTCATCGTGGTTCCCGCGAACTGAGGAAAAACCAGTTGAATTAACCACGACCGAGTCTGGGGTTAAATCAGACATTCGGTTTCTAATTTCCTGGACAACAGCATCATTTTCCTCTCCACCATCTACCAAATCTCCCAGGCAGATAATCCGGTCAACTTGGCGAGAGGCAATATCATCTAAAACTAATTTTAGGGCGGCAAAATTACCATGAATATCGGATAAAATCGCAGTTTTCATTAGTTTTTTGTCACTTGTCACTTGTCCCTTGTCACTTGTCCCTTGTACAGGCGAAAAGCGAATCGCCCCTCCCAAAGGACAAAGGACAAGGGACAAAAGTTTAAGGAAAGGTAGGCGGGCTGGGGTCTGGTGGGAAAGCCAAGGCGGGAGGGGATTGGGGGGTGGGAGATTGAGCGATCGCATGTGTCACCAAGGCATAGCCCAGGTAAGCCGGAAGGATCATCGCTACCACCGCCGCCACGGCACCCACCAAAGACACGTACTCTGTCTCTGGGCCATAATGAGACCGGTAGGGGTCAAAATTCAACTGACTAACATCAATGGTATCGCGCAGGGCTACGGGACGCTTGAAGCGCACCCGTCGATCGTCCAATTTTTCCAGCAAACTCCAACCCGCGAGAGCCTCTTCTGTGATCAACTGCTGAAACACCTCTGGGTTGCGAAACAAGTCACGGTTAGCCCGGACGATTTTATATTCCCACTCCCCTGATGGTTGACTCTGCCAAGCGGTGCCCATAGACATCGATATCGCTGTAGGGGCAGCATCAGTCAGACCATTGATCGCCAAAGCCGTCAAGTTGTTTTTACCTTCTCGCTCCGTCAAAATCTCTTCCTCCTCTCGCTCTTTTTCCTCTGCCTTTATCTGCCGCATCCGGAGCCATCCACCAGCCAGGGACGCCTCCATACCGAGACTGCCCACAAATAGGCTCCAAACCAAAATTTCCAGCATGGATCCGATATTTAATTTGTTCTCAACTGTCAAAAGTCATTTGTCATTAGTCATTGGTCATTAGTCCTTTGTCCGGCGAGTCCTTTGGGAGGGGCGATTCGCTTTCTCGCCCGTACAAAGGACTAGGGACTTGTTACCAATCACAAAAATTAAGAAATGCTTCGCTCCTACAAATATCCTTCTACCAAACAGTCAGGCCCAATTTGCCGCCACTGTACCCGTTCCAAGGTAAAAGCATCGGTCATAGAGACCAATCCTAAATCTCCTACCGGAGAGGGTGCGACTCTACCGCCGATAATTTTGGGGGCGATGAAGGCGAGGACTTTTTGCACGGCTCCGTCAGCGATCGCCCGAGCCGCCAAAGTCCCGCCGCATTCCCACAACACAGCCAGTAGTTGTCGATCGTAGAGGTACTCCATTGCCTTAGCGGGGGTGAGGGGATTTAGTTCTACCACCTCCACACCTTTTTTCATTAGCCACGCTTGCAGCTCAGGATCGGCGCCCACTTCTGTCAACACCAGGGTGGGCGCTGCCGTGATATCCCATAAGTGAATATGGGATGCTTCTGAGCCGAATTCCCCCACTCCGGGTAAATTCAAACTGCGGCTCATTACCACCCGCAGGGGATTGTGGGCATCGGTGTGATGACTGGTAAGCTGGGGGTTATCACAACGCACGGTATTACCACCCACAATCACTGCATCGCAAGCGGCCCGTAGTAGATGCACTTCCCGCCGCGCCTTATCCCCAGTTACCCAATTACTATGACCAGTGGTGGTGGCGATTTTGCCATCCAAAGTCATAGCATACTTCAAAATTCCAAAGGGGCGCTGGTGTAAAACTCGGTGGACAAACGCCTCATTGAGCTTCTGGCAGTCTTCTTCTTCCACGCCTACCACCACCTCAATTCCAGCCGATCGCAACCGAGCGATACCGCCCCCAGCCACCTTCGGGTTAGGGTCCACCATCCCCACCACCACTTTTGCCAACCCCGCCTTAATCAAGGCATCTGCACATGGGGGCGTCCGCCCATAATGGCTACAGGGCTCTAAATTGACGTAAATGGTGGCGCCTCTGGCTAGTTCCCCTGCTTCCCGGAGGGCAAAAACTTCCGCGTGGGGTTCCCCAGCTCGGGGATGAAACCCACGCCCCACAATTTGCCCATCTCTGACGATCACAGCACCCACGAGGGGATTGGGAGCCGTCTTTCCCAAGGCTTGGCGTGCCAGTTCTAGGCAATGCAACATCATCTGGCGATCGAAGGCATTGGCTGGGCCGCTTTGTGGTTGTGAATTGCTGCCCTGTTGACCGAACTCGGAGGGAATATTTGTCATAGAATTTACCCGAACGCCGTCAGGCGTCACCCTAGCATCGTGCTGCCACAATTTTTCCCCAAACTTGCCATATCCCCCACAGCTCTTTTAATCTGTCTTCAAGATCGGAGGATATCTGCCAGAAGCATGGATAAACAGGAGATTTGGAAATCGCCCGCTCGAGTCAGGAGCCAAAAAAGCCACCGGACGCAAATGCTGCGAGGTTGGGGAAAACTCACCATCCTCCTCACCGCCGTTGGCGCGATCGGCTTTAGCCCACTGCCAATGCCCCAAGCCAGGGGTCAAACCCCACCATCTAACCCGAACCCGCTAGTACAAACGGTATCGCCGCCGCTACCACGGGAATCAGAATCTGTTTCAGAAACGGGAGGGGAAAAATCGCCCAACAATATCCTAACCTCTGGCAGCTCGGGCAAGATTCCCAGTGAGCCAGTGCTGTTGGATGGACGGAAAATCTTTTCCATCGCGATCGCCGCCGAAAACCGCGCCATCACCATCAAACAGGAGCTGATGGCGATCGTCAAGACCGATTTCGACCCCAACCAGTTGCAAGTATATTACCAATTTCTCAATAAACAACCGGTAATCTATGTTTCTCCCCACCGTGAAGCCAGCGCCAAGCAAGTTCTCACCGTGACTACTTTAGATTCCCAGCTCTATGGCGGGATTGCACCAGAATCACTGGCGGAACAATGGAAAGAACAGATTCGCGCTGCTTTGCTGCAAGCCAAAATTGAGCGCTCCGCAGAATTTTTGATGCACCAGGCTTATCTCGCCGCCGGAATCATCCTAGGAGCGATTATCTGCAGCGTCCTCCTCTGGGATGAGAAGCGGAAACTACAGGCTCACCGCCAGAAAATCCGCGCCGAAATGCCATCACCACCACCAGAAAACCTCCCCCAAGAGGAGGAACAGTCCGCGAATCAAAACGGCGCCTTAGATGCAGCAACCCCCCAGGAAACTTCGGCGGCACAAAACATCACCACGTTGCAAGAACTTTTTGCCTACAAGCAAAAGCTGAATTTTAATGAATTGCTGTTAGGTTTGTCGCAATTGGGTCAGGTAGTTGTCTGGGGAAGTAGCACCTACTTTACCTTGGGTATGTTCCCTTACACCCGCCCGCTGCAGTTAGTCCTAATTTCCCTGCTGCCACCCCCGCTAAAAATGCTTGGAGTCAGTATTGTTAGTTACTTGATTTACCGCATGGCTTGTGGCATCATCGATCGGGCTTTTGCCGCTTTGGAAACAGCCGCTTTGGAAAGAAACACCGGTTCTCGCCGGTTAACTTTGCGATTTGAAAGCGCTGAGAGAGCGATTAAAAGCCTCTCTGGTGGGGCTTGTTTTAGTGTCGGCATCCTCTGCGCTCTGGCGGCGGTGGGGATTGACCTCAGTCCGTTTATCGCTGGGGCGGGATTGATTGGTTTAGGGATTTCTCTGGCCTCCCAAAGTTTGATTAAAGATATCATCAATGGTTTTTTGATTCTCTTAGAAGACCAGTATGCTGTGGGAGATGTAATTGCCGTCAATGGTGTTAGTGGCATGGTAGAGTATATGAATCTCCGCATAACTCAGCTCCGGGATGGCGAGGGGCGTTTAATTACGATTCCCAATAGCACCATTTCTTTAGTCCAAAATCTTTCTAAGGATTGGGCAAGGGTTGATTTTACGATTGATGTGGCTTATGAAACTGATGTGGAGCAGGCCCTGGAGATAGTGCGGGAATTAGCGGCTGAAATTTATCGCGATCGTTCCTGGCGAGAGAAAATTATCGAACCGCCAGAGGTACTGGGGATTGATCGTCTGGATCATGCGGGAATGATGATTCGCGTCTGGATCAAGGTGAAACCCCTAGAGCATGTCAATGTGGCGCGGGAGTTCCGCCGCCGCATCAAGCCGAAATTGGAGACCGCAGGAATTGCGATCGGCGCTCCCCAACGCTCCCTCTTGTTTCATAATGAGCTGGAGCTACTCCGCCTCCCTCCCAATGGCTTACATAAAGAGCCCATCGCTCCCGATCGGGACAGAGACTCTCACCTCTAAAGCCTCTCAGGTTTCTCCCCAAATTATCCTGATTTATCGCCTCGGTGCCGAAGTTATGGATTAGTTGCACCCTGATTGACGCTTCCCCAGCCACAGAGCTGGGGATTTTTTTATCTTTATTGCTGCCGTTATTCCCGCTACAATTACGACTTGTAACATCTCCCTTTAGCAGCCATCATCATATTTTAACTCAAATTAACCCGCCGCGATCGAGCAATTTTGAGGCTGAGAACAATCACCGGCATTATCCCCACCAAAACAATTGCCAAAGCAGGGCCAGCGGCTTCGGCTAACCGCTCATCAGCAGCTAGATTATACACCCGCACAGCCAAAGTATCGAAATTAAAAGGACGAATTACAATTGTGGCGGGCAATTCTTTCATCACATCCACAAATACCAACATCGCGGCAGTGAGGATACCCCCCCGCATCATCGGTAAGTGAACCTTAATTAAAGTGCTGCTAGAACTGTGACCCAGACTGCGCGCCGCATCATCAAGAGAGGGCTCAATTTTAGTCAGGCTAGCCTCAATAGTGTTGAAGGAAACCGCCAGAAACCGCACCAAATAGGCGAATACCAAAGCAGTAATCGTGCCACTCAAGAGTAACCCAGTGGAAATGTTGAAAGTGGCACGCATCCAAGAGTCGATCGTATTATCCAGTTGGCCAATCGGCACCAGAATCCCCACCGCAATCACAGAACCAGGAACCGCATAACCGAGAGCCGCCACTCGCGCCGCCAAGCGCATATCCCCTCTGGGATGTAGTCGCAGTCCGTATGCCATCACCACCCCCACCACAGCGCCAATAATAGCAGTTAATGCTGCTAAAGTTAAACTATTGCGGGCATATATCCAACTATCTGCCCCCCAGCTTCCCCCACTGCTAACAGTCATCTGCAACAACAGTCCCGCTGGCAGTAAAAAACCCAAACCCACGGGCAGAAAACAAGCCACCCAAGCACCTACCAACCGGATACCTTGAAGTTGATATGTAGGAACCGCATCATAGCGAGTCGTGGTTTGGTAGTAAGCAGCACGACGACGAGACCAGCGTTCGATTAAAATTAAGCCCAGAACAAATAGCAACAAGCAAGCGGCGAGCTGAGTGGCGGCGGTGCGTTCTCCCATACCAAACCAAGTGCGATAGATACCGGTGGTGAAAGTCTGAACCCCGAAATATTGCACCGTGCCAAAGTCGTTGAGAGTTTCCATCAGAGCCAATGCTGTCCCAGCGGCTAACCCTGGACGAGCCAAAGGGAGAGCCACAGTGAAAAAACTCCGCCACGGTCCGCAACCTAAGACGCGGCTAGCTTCTAAGGCGCAGGCGGACTGCTCCAGAAAAGCGACGCGACAGATGAGGTAAACATAGGGATATAAGGTGAGGCTCATTAGGGTGACAGCTCCCCCCAAAGAGCGGATATTGGGAAACCAATATTCGCCGTATTCCCAACCGAAGAGCTGGCGGAGGGTGGTTTGCACTGGTCCGGCGAAGTCCAGGAAGTCGGTATAGACGTAGGCGAGGAGGTATGCGGGAGCGGCTAAGGGGAGCAGCAATAACCATTCAAATATTCGGCTCCCAGGGAAGTTGCAGGCGGTGACTAACCAGGCGGTAGTGAGGCCAATGGTAATGACACCTATTCCCACCCCAGCGGTGAGCAGTAGGGAGTTTTGGATATAGAGAGGTAGGACCGTGGTGGCCAGGTGTTGCCAGATGTCCCCGGAACCAGCCACGATATTGCTTAAGATGAATAATACTGGGGCAGCGACAAGGGCGGCGATCAGCCCGATCGTCACTTGCCATCCTCCCGGTAGCCACCGCCAAAGGTGCCAATTTCCCGCCGAATAATTTTGCATCCCCGAACTTATCCTAAAACTCCATTCATCAGGATAAACCAACCGGGGCGAAGTGGGATAATCATTCTCGGAGGGCTATCTAACGCCCCTCACAGTGCTGTTGCATCAGTCATTACCCGGTTTTCTGCAATAGGGAGGAAGAATAAATTTTGGTTTTTGGCAGAGATTTTGGTGTGGCAGGATTCAACAGGGAAGGCGACTGCCAAGCGAACATATCTAAAAACCACCACCAGCGTTGCGGCGGAATGCCTTCAGTTTTTCTCCAGCTTTTTAAATCAATAAATCGCGATAATTCTTGGTGAAATATTAAGGCATTGTTGCGTAATTTTTCATCAGCACCAGCGAGAGATTTTTTTTCTTCAGCGGTGAGCTGTAGTTCAATGAGGGCAATTTCATCACGAATTTGGAGCATTTCCAAATGTTCGGCTCCACTCACATCGGGAAAATCCACGCTCACACAATATTTTTTTACCAAAGCATTCATGTATATAACTCCTGTTTTGAACCTAAAAAAACAAAATTTGATTGACCCAAGTAATTCTCTGGAGAGTCGGGGGGGAATGCTGTTTCTAAAACTCCATCCATCCCAATCATCACCAGCCAAATTTGAGCGGATATCGTTGCTGTCACCGTGGGATAGATATCTGTATCGTTATTTGTGTATTTGTATAGGTAAATATTGGCATTATTGCTGTTAACAACCGAAGCAATAATTTGATTGTAATCTTCAAGAGTTGCTCTGTCCGGTAAACAGGGTAAACGCATCAAATTGAGGAGAAATGACACTTGACAAAAGTGCTCCTATGTGAATCTCTTGGTCAGATACCAGTGTGGCCGTGGAAAAATGGCACTTGACAAAAGAGCGACTATGTGGATATCGTGGTCAGCTCC
>DVDU01000068.1 GCA_015296065.1 Oscillatoriaceae cyanobacterium M33_DOE_052
CCCATCTTTTCCGCTCAAAGTCTTTTCTGGTGGGCTAAAGCCCTACTACAAACTCAGGCTTTAGCCCCTCTTTTCCCCCATCTTTTCCGCTCAAAGTCTTTTCTGGTGGGCTAAAGCCCTACTACAAACCCAAAAAACCACAATTTTATCCATTGATATTATTTTACCGCCACGAGATAAAATAAATTAACTCCAATATTCTACATCTCAAGAAAATGCCATCACTCAAAGAAATTGCCGCCACTAAAGGGCTGCTGTTCGGCACAGCAGTTAACTCCGGCCATGTAGCCAAAAACAGCAAGCTGGCTGAAACCATCCGCCGGGAGTGTTCCTGCATCACCGCCGAATCAGACATGAAATGGACTGCCATCAGACCCGAGGCGGCCAAATTCGAGTTCACCCGAGGAGATAAACTGGCTCAATTTGCCAGCGACAACGGGCTCCTGCTGCGCGGTCACGCCTTAGTCTGGCACGACCTCCCGGCTTGGGCGGAAGCCATCTCCGCTGAAGACGCCGAGACAATTCTCGTAGAACATATGAAGGCAGTGGCATCCCGCTATGAAGGGAAAGTGGGGCACTGGGATGTAATCAACGAAGTGGCTTCCCCCAATGGGTTGCGCGATACTATTTGGCTCAGGCATTTGGGGGAAAAATACATTGACCTCGCCTTTCAAGTAGCCAAGGAATCCTGTACCGCCACCCGATTTTACAATGAAAATCGGATGGAATACGATACCTGGGAAATGGAAAATAAGCGGAAATCGGTATTGAAACTGCTAGAAAGGCTGGTTTCTTCGGGTGTACCGATTGAAGGGTTGGGAATTCAAGCCCACCTGTTCCCGGAATTAGCTTTTTCCGAAAGCAAATACAGCGCTTTCCTCAAGGATGTGGGGGCACTGGGTTTGAAAATTCTCATTACTGAATGCGATGTCACTGACAAGGAATTACCGGCGGACGTGGCAGAACGAGACCAAAAGATAGCCGATACCTTTAAACAATACCTGGATGTGGCTTTAGCAGAACCAGCAGTGATTGGGGTGTTAACTTGGGGATTGACCGACGCCTACACCTGGATTAAGTCCGTCCGTCCCCGGACGGATGGTTTGCCAGTCCGCCCCCTACCTTTTGATGACCAAATAAATCCCAAACCTGCCTACCAGGCGATTTACGACGCTATTGCCAACGCTCCCGCCCGTTAAATATCTAGGGTTAATTAATAAATTGCCCCTAGATAAATCCTAGGGGAGGGTAATGGTTGTAGCGGCGAAGCATCCCATCAGAAATATGTGGAGAAAACCAATAAGACGAATGACGGGATGCTTTGCCTAGATATTGCTCAAGCCCTGCCCCTAATATTTTTGTTTAATCACTACCAAAGTGATATCATCATAAATTGTTTGAGCGCCGATGTGATGGCGCAGGTCGGCGATAACTTGGGCCTGAATTTCGTGGGCGGATAATTGCCAGTTTTGCCTCACCACTTCACATAAACGCGCCAAACCATACTGCACCCCAGCCATGTTTTCGGCTTCGGTGATGCCATCAGTGTATAATACCAGTGCTTCCCCTGGTGCTAATGATATTTGGGTTTGAGATAAGAAATCGGTGATATCGGCATCCAGACCGATGGGAAAGCCTAAGTCAATCGTATCGAGGGATTCTACGATTCCCCCATGACGGACTAAAATTACTTCTTCATGCTGCCCGCTCAAGGTGAAAGTACCATCAGCATAATCTAGTAAGCTGAGAGTCATGTTTTTATCGGTGTTCATCCGTGACACATTATCGTAAATGGCGCTATTGAGTACGGATAAAAATTGCACGGGGTCGGTGACGTTATTTTTCAGGAGGGTGCGCACGGCCATTTGGGCCATAATCATTAACATCCCCGATTCCAAGCCATGTCCAGTCACGTCGCCGATACCGATTTTGACTTTGCCATCCTGTTGCAGCACATCGTAGTAGTCGCCCCCAACTTCGGCGGCGGGTTCCATGAAACCGGCGATTTCTAAACCGGGAATTTGACTTAGTTCGGCTTCTTTGGGCAAAATCATTTGCTGCAAACGACGGGTTACGTCTAATTCGGCGCTCATGCGGAGGTTTTCTGCTTTCAGCATTGTATTGAGGGCTTGGATTTCTTGGTTGGCGGCGGCGAGTTGGGCGGTGCGCTCTTGGACTTTTTGCTCTAAGGTGCGATAAAGCTGGGCATTTTCTAGGGAAACTGCAGCCTGAGCGGAAAGGATTTTCAGGATTTCTAGCCGTTTGGGGGTAAAAGCGCCGGTGGTGAGGTTATTTTCTAAATAGAGGATGCCGATTAGTTGCCCTTGGTTGAGGATGGGAGCGCATAAAACTGATTGGGATTGGTTGGTTTTGATGTAGGGGTCGGCGGTAAAGATGCCTTCGCGGTTGGCGTCGGCTAAAACTACGTCTTCTTTGGTGCGGGCAACGTAATTGACGATCGCTCCGTTGACTATATTGCCGCTATTTAGGGGCAGGTGGGGGTAAACTTGAATCCCGGCGGTATCCACTTCGCCCCAGATTTCTAATAAAAGGTCTCCTTGGTGGGATAAGATGAGGAAGCCTTTTTGGGCGCCAGCGTTTTCCATGAGGATAGTCATTAAGCCTGCGAGGAGTTTATCTAGATGAATTTCGCTGGCGATCGCTTGGGAGGCTTTGAGGACGCTGGTGAGGTCGATAGTTTCGCCAGCACCGCTCTTGGTGGAGGTAGTAGCATTGGCGCTGGGGGAAAAACTGCTTCCTGCGGTTGCCCACCGGGAAATTAACTGGGGATATCTGGCTTCTAAGTCTTCGACTTTGGCGGTAGCTCCCCAGCGGTAATAGGTGTAGTGGGCTTTCGTCATGTAGGTGCGGGCGATTTCTTCTCGTCCCAAACTGAGGTAGAATTCGGCGGCAAGTTCCCAGGCTAGGGCTTCTTCTTGGATGTAGCCGGAAGCGCTGGCCCCAGATATGGCCTGGTCGTACAACTCCATTGCGGTTACTATTTGTCCCAAAACACGGGCTTTTTCTGCGGCCACCAAGTCGTATTTATGCTGAAAGTTCATCGGGGCATGAGTTGCCCACATTTGCATCTGTGCCTGATTGGCATCTACGGTTTTTAAATATTCCGCTTGAGCTTCTGTGGTGGCGGTGGGGTAAAGTGCCAGATGAGCGAGGGAATGGAATAAATAATGTTGGCACCATAGCAGATGGGAAGCGGCGGCGATCGCGTATTTGGCGCCAGTTTCTGCGGATTCCCTGGCGCTATCGTAGTCTTTAAAGGTATAACTGAGCATGGTTTTAGCCAGATAGGCAAAAAACAGCAAGCTCAGATTGCTGGTACTTTCCCAGACTGGGATGATTTCGGTTTCATCGAGTTGCTCTCCTGTGAGTTGCTGCACCTTCACCGCCGCTTTCCCAGTGAGATTTAACGCGAACTGCGCCCAGATTTTGATGGCAAATAGCTGCCATTCCTGCTTGATGCTGGCCACAAAGTTGAGGTAATTTTTGATTTCCTCATTAGCGGTAACGAGAGAATCTTGTAAAAACCAAATGCGGCAGCAATATTCAAAACTAGAAAATCCGGCATATTCTAAGTCGCCGCTTTCCCTGGCTAATTGCACATTTTGCCGCAGAATGGGTAGGGCTGGTTGGACGCTATCTTTCCAATGCCGGATAAAACCATTAAACAGATTGACCACCCGGCATTTGATGGGGGTGGGATATTTTTCCACCAGTTCCAGGGCGAGCTGGCCAAATTGATAGCCCAATTCTATTTGATGGAAAAAGCCGCAGCTAATCAAGCCGTGGGCTGCGTAGGCATTGGCGGATAGGGGAGAATTGCCGTAATTAAGGGAAAGCTGCATCACGGTAAATACCAGAGTGGGATAGAGTTCTGGTTTGGCGAGAAAGGCGGCGGGAAATACAAAGATTAATATGCGCAAGGCGGCGAGCTTTTCGGGGTCGGTCATCTCCGGGAGGTTGTAGATTGCTTCTATTTCGAGGTTGTCTGGGGGGTGGGAGATGAGGTCAACCTTGAGTAGGTCTAATACTGCTAATCCTTTATCCAGGGCTTCTTGCATCTGGGTTTGGGAGATGTAAAAGAGAATTTGGGTTTCATAAATAGGGATTTTGTCGAGGATGGTTTGGGCGTGTTTAAGGACGGTTTCTGCTAACTCGCTGGCTTGCTGGTGGTCGCCGTTTAAGTAGGCGGCGTTGGTGGCGGTGGTGTGGAGTTTGAGGGTGAGGTTGTAGTTGCTCTCCCAGCTCTGGGGGGGGAGGAGTTCTATGCCTATGGTTAAATATTCTAGGGCGCCTTGGTAGGCGGTGGCGGCTTTGGCTTTTTTGGCGGCGATGAGGTTTAATTCCGCCAGATGGTTTCTTTCTTCTGGTGTGGAGATTAAATTGCTGCCAAAGTTGAGCTGGTTAACGATATCGAAGATGTTGGCGTCTAGGTCTTCTGGGGGGGTGTGTTGGAGGAGGAGTTGCCCGATATGCAGGTGCAGGGGGTTGATGTGGGCTTCGGGAATGAGGGAGTAGGTGGCTTGCTGGATGCGATCGTGCGCAAATTTGAAGGTAATAACTGCGCTGGTGGATGATTCGCTGAATTCGACTAACTTGTAGGCATCGCTGAGGGGAATGATGAAACCGGCGGCAACAGCGGGATGCAAATTTTCTGCGGTGGCGCGGGGTGATTTTTCCCAAGCTATCCCTAGGGTTTCTAAGTCGAACTGGTTCCCTAGACAAGCGGCGATTTGCAAAATTTGCTGGGTGGCTTCCGGCAATTTTTGCAACTTACCTGCCATTAATTCTACCACATTGTCGGTGATTTTCTGCTGCTGGATGCGCTCTAAATCCCACTGCCAGCGGGAGCGATCGCGGTTAAAGTTAATCAGACTTTCTCCATGCAGGCTTTTGAGAAACTCAGCGGCAAAAAAAGGATTACCGCCGGTTTTGGTCAGGACTAATTTTGCCAAGGGTTGCACGGCGGCGGAGCTACTATTGAGGGTATCCGCCAGCAACTGGGTGAGGTGAGGCAGTTGTAAAGGTGTCAGAGATAGGCGATTAATAGTGGCTCCGGCGGTGGTAATTGTATCTAATGATAGGAGCAGGGGATGCCCGGGTGATACTTCATTATCGCGATAAGCACCTATCAGTAGCAGATAGCTGCTATCCGGGTCGGTCATCAGGATCTGCATCAGGTTTAAAGATGCCCGATCGGCCCACTGCAAATCGTCCAAAAATATCACCAGCGGGTGTTCTTTTTGGCAAAACACCCGGATAAAGTTTTGAAAAACCAGATTAAACCGGTTTTGGGTTTCCGACGGGCCAAGAGCAGGCAATTCCGGCTGGGAACCCACAATCAGTTCCACTTCGGGAATCACTTCTATAATGACTCGGCCATTGGGGCCAAAAGCTGCCAGCAGTTTTTCCCGCCAAGCGGCAATTTCCCTGCTGCTTTCAGCGAGTAGCTGCCGCACTAAGGAGGCAAACGCCTGGATAAAAGCACTATAGGGAATGTTCCGCTGATATTGGTCAAATTTCCCCGCAATGAAATAGCCGTGTACTCCGGTTATGGATTTGTGGACTTCCTGGACTAAAGCTGATTTACCGATACCGGAATAACCGGCAACCAGCATCATTTCGCTGCTTCCCCCAGCGAATACCCGCTCTCCTGCAGCCAGCAAGGTACTCACTTCGCTTTCTCTGCCATATAGTTTCTGCGGGATTTGAAATTTATCGGTAATATCCCGCTGGGCTAAGGTAAAGGAAGCGATGTTACCGTTCTCTTGCCACTGGTGATAACATTCTTCTAAGTCGGCTTTTAACCCAGCGGCTGACTGGTAGCGTTGTTCGGCGTTTTTGGCCATTAATTTGAGGATAATATCCCCCATCACTGGGGGAATATCTGGTTGAATTTCCTGTGGTGGTGCTGGTTGTTTGGCGATATGGCAGTGAACCACTTCTAAGGGGTCGGCACTGGGAAAAGGCAGCGTACCGGTGAGGAGTTGATAAAAGGTGACGCCGAGGGAATAAAAATCACTGCGGTAGTCTAAAGAGCGGTTCATCCTGCCGGTTTGTTCCGGGGAGATGTAGGCGAGGGTGCCTTCCATGAGGTTGGGATGGCTAAAGGCGGAGTTTTCTTGAGAAATCAAGGCGGAAATGCCGAAGTCAATCAGTTTTACTTCGTCGGTGGTTTGATTCCAGACGATATTGGATGGGTTGATATCTTTATGGATAATTTGCCGCTCATGTACTTGTCCGAGGCTTTGGGTAATTTTAAGCGCTAGAGGCAAAAATTGGCCAATAGTGATTTGTCCGGCTAGCTTGATTTCTGTGAAAGATTTACCTCCAAAATCTTCTAAAATAATTGCTAATTTAGAACTAAATTTTTCTAGTTTTAAGACACGCCCAACTCCTCGAATATTGAGGGATTTGGTGGTTTGATATTCCCGCTTGAACCAGGCAATTTTTTCAGGTGATGGCAGTTCGTCTTTGAGGACTTTAATGATTACTGGTTTGTTATTGCTTATCATATGAGCCCGATATACTAGGGAGGACTCGCCTTCATATATTTGGGAGGTAATTCGGTAAGATGATAGTTCAATCATGGCTCGTATGTCTATAATTATGGTTGGTTAATGAGATAACCCCGCTTGCCGAAATTTAGCGGATTTTCTCCAGGGGATGCTTGGCCGATACATTTACATCGGGTATGGGGTAGGGTAAGATGACGAAGATGATGATGGGGAAATAATTCACCTCAATTATATAGTTTATGGGTAGTACGATTCAAGCGATACGAGGCACGCGGGACATCCTACCGGAGGAGGTAGGGTACTGGCAAAAGGTGGAGGCGACGGCGCGAGAAATTCTGGGTAAGGCGGCGTATCGGGAAATTAGAACGCCGATTTTTGAGCAAACGGCGCTGTTTGAGCGCGGAATTGGGGAAGCCACGGATATTGTGGGCAAGGAGATGTACAGTTTTCAGGATCGGGGCGATCGCTCTATCACCCTGCGTCCGGAGGGGACGGCGGGAGCGGTGCGGGCCTACGTGGAAAATAAGCTCCACGCTCTCGGGGGGGTGCAACGGCTGTGGTACACTGGGCCGATGTTTCGCTATGAACGCCCCCAAGCGGGACGCCAACGCCAGTTTCACCAAATTGGGGTGGAGGTGTTGGGCAGTGGGGACCCCCGTGCCGATGTGGAGGTGATTGCGATCGCTACGGACTTGCTGCAAAGTTTGGGGTTGCAAAATCTGCATTTAGATATTAATTCGGTGGGCGATCGGGAAGATAAACAGCGTTATCGTCAAGTATTAGTAGAATATCTCACGCCCTACAAAGAGGAACTCGACCCAGACTCCCAAGACCGTCTCACGCGCAACCCCCTACGCATTCTCGACAGCAAAGACCAGCGGACAATTGAAATTGCGGAAAATGCGCCCCGGATGTGGGATTATCTCAGTGCTGAGTCTGGGCGTCATTTTGCACAAGTGCAGCAAATGCTCACAGAATTGGGTATTTCTTACCAGCTCAACCACCGTCTCGTCAGGGGTTTGGATTATTACACTCATACGGCTTTTGAGATTATATCGGATAATTTGGGAGCGCAAGCCACGGTGTGCGGTGGCGGTCGTTATGATGGGTTGGTGAAGGAATTGGGCGGACCGGATACGCCTGCAGTAGGATGGGCGATCGGGCTAGAGCGGCTAATAGTTCTCCTGCAGCAATTAGACACCGCCACCCCCGAATCTAATTTAGATTTTTACCTGGTTTCCCGAGGGACAGACGCCGAGGCAAACTCCCTTATTCTCGCCCAAAAATTGCGCCATGCCGGTTTTTCTGTGGAATTAGACCTCAGCGGTAGCGCTTTTAGCAAGCAATTCAAACGCGCTGATAAAAGTGGGGCGATCGCTTGTTTAATTTTAGGCGATGAAGAAGCCGCTAATCAAACTGTGCAGTTAAAATGGCTCGCCTCTGGCTCCCAACAAACCCTAACGCACACAGAATTATTAACCACAGCGTCTGAATTGCTCCAAAACCGATAATTTGTGGTGGGGGCTGTTTTAAGAAACCGGGTTTCTCTCGATATTTCTCGTCATCAACCGAGCCGTTGCAAAGAAACCCGGTTTCTGTTCCGCAGCCTAGTTCCGGTTTCTGACCAAAGGTCTGTGTAGCACACCAGACGAGAAATCTTGGCCGTGCCCCCACGCCCCGAAGCCGATTGTCAGCAATGCTCACAGGACAGTGAAATCACGCTACTTAAATTATGCCCTAAATTGGTAATTTTGAGCCCATTATCATTGGCGTGTTTTGCCTAGCCACCATCCTATCCTGTATTTTGGTATATGATTTGACAATACTTGTCAAAATGTGCTATTATTTTATGGCGGAAAATTCTTCATTCACCTAATTAGCAATGAATATCAGTGAAGCTATACCCAAACATATCACATTTGAAGATTTCCTCCAGTGGAAACCTGAAAATGGGCGCTATGAATTGCACGAAAGAGTAATTTTTGAGATGCAGCCAACCGGAAAGCATGAAGAAATTGTGGAATTTTTGGCCGCCGAACTCACTGTGGAGAGTCGGAGGTTGCAGCTACCCTATCGGTTTCCTAAACACGCATTGATTAAACCACCGGGGAAAGATTCTGGTTATCTCCCTGATGTCCTAGTAGTCAACAGGGATGCTCTTCAGGATTAACCTTTATGGCAAAAATCCTCAACGATTACCAAAGGAAAATCAATTTCTATGGTTGTGGAAGTCGTCACCAGCAACTGGCGGGATGATTATTTAAATAAACTCAGGGATTATGAGGAAATGGGAATTCCTGAATATTGGATTGTTGACTATTTGGGATTAGGAGGAAGACGGTATATCGGTTTTCCTAAACAAGCAACAATTTCCATTTACCAGCTTGTTGACGGTGAGTATCAAGTTAGCCAATTCCGGAAAAACGACAAATTTGAGTCTCAAATTTTTCCAGAATTAGATTTAACGGCTGGCCAAATTTTTCGGGGCTATAGGGAGTAGAAGATTGTCGGGTGGGCATTGCCCTACTAGAGACGCTAATCAAACTGTGCAGTTAAAATGGCTCGCCTCTGGCTCCCAACAAACCCTAACCCACACAGAATTATTAGCCACAGCGGCTGAATTGCTCCAAAACCGATAATTTGTGGTGGGGGCTGTTTTAAGAAACCGGGGGAGAGAAACCGGGTTTCTAAAACGAGGGTATTCGTGCTTAAACGAAGGTTCTCCGTAAGAAACCCGGTTTCTGTTCCGCAGCCTAGTTCCGGTTTCTGACCAAAGGTCTGTGTAGCACACCAGACGAGAAATATTGGCCGTGCCCCCACGCCCCGAAGCCGATTGTATGCCGAGCTGGAGCTGTTGCCGCCAGTAAATTTTGGTAACAAAATTTGCAGGGCAACTCAATTGTGATTTAATGTGGTAAAGTCGGAGTATCAACCTCGTGGGCACTGTTGTATCATTGCTGCTGCACAGACAACCACAACCACTGATCGCACCGATGACTGAAAACGACCACCTCGCTAAAATCATAGCAGTATCTAACACTGGGCCGATGGTTTCAGCATTTCAATGTGGCCGGACAGATTTGCTCAAGCGATATTTTTCGTTAATTTATATTACGGCATCTGAGCTAGACGAACTCCATGCTCATGGGTGGCTAGATGAAGTTGACCAACTTGTTACGGAGGGATTTGTCGCTGTTGAAGAATTAACCGATTCAGAAAAAAAACAGGCAGAAGTCTTGGCCAAGCGCATTGCTCAATACCAAAAATCTGCGAATTCCGACTGGCATAATGACCTGGCGGAAGCAGAAGCAATGGTTCTCATGCAGAATCGAATTCACCTCGATATTGCGATTATTCTCCTAGATGAGAAAGCCGCCCGTCAGGTAGCGAACCAACTAGGATTAAACTTGACCGGATTTCCCGGTATCCTTGGACGTGCAGGACTTGACGGAATTTTAACCAAAGGCGAGATGCGGCAATTGCTGAAAACCTGCCAGCAGCAAGGCACATACTACGGAGATAAATTAATTGAAACTTTAGCCGAAAATTACGGGAGATAAATTATGACTAAGCAAGTTCCAGAACCCGATGCCGAATTATTATCACCGTCAGATGTCCATGAAGATGTTAGGGCACTGACAACGGCTTTAAATCAACGCCGTGATGAACGAAAAGCCTATGAAATTTTATCCCGTCCCGATATCCGAGCCATGATTAATCAGGCCATAGCCAGCGGCGTTTGTGATAATGAAGAATCCGCCATAGAAAGGGCTTTGAGAACCCTCATCACTGCCGTTGGTCAACCCCGGTAAAGAGAGTAACCGGGTAAATTGTAGAAGATTGTCGGGTGGGCATTGCCATACTAGAGAGCCTAAATATCCCATAAATCATCATTTGGGCGATGCCTACTTGGTACTTATCACTAGGGGCGATCGGCTTCCCCTTCCTCTTCGTCTGTTGATTCGTCTTCGAGAGTTTCGGGGTTTGAGTCGGCGGCGGATGAGAGGTTGAGGTTGATGGTAATTGTTATGGTATTTTTTATATTTCTTTCAATTGTTACATTGGATATCTTTATTAAGACATCCTCTGGCAAGCTATTGCCTAATTGAGAACTAGCCGATAACTCAGCTTTATATCCAGCATCCTCCAAACCGGATAGGATATTGCGCCAGTTGCCTAATTTTTCACTTGGCACATCTACCAGACTTTTAAAATACTGATATAAAGTTTTAGACATATAAACCTCCAGACCCTTGGAACTCTGGAACAGCTTGCGGGCCATATCGGCAGGACTGTAACCGCAAAGCAGGCCCCGCAGATACAGGCGTTCCGTGGCGGTAAGTCCCTTTCTAGCGCTAGGGGACATTTTGCGTTTCGCTTCCCCCAGGGCCTGGTAGAGCCTTTCTAGGTCCCAGTGCTGAGCCGCTTCGCTGAACATGTCATCCTTATTATATGTCATTACCCCGTGTCCTCATTTGAATAACCAATGGCTAACAGAAAATTATAGCATTCGTTAGTTGTGTGTTAGTCGTGGCTATTTTACTATGAGGGGGTGCGATAAGGTTGGTGGCAGGGAGGGTTGTCAGGTGAGTAGAAATACTTAAAAATGGCGTGCGGTAGCGCGGACCATTAAATTGTAAGACTATTTGCACCCTAACTGATCCTTAGCTTCTTTATCAAAGCACAGGTGCCAAACCCCTCTCCCGTCAGTCCTTCAACTTAAGAAGGAATGAGGGACAGCCGACCAGGAGTAAACAAAAATGGTTTGGGATATTCTGCTACAAGCCGCCGCTGCCTTCGTCGTGGGTGCAGCAGCAGGTTATGCCTTCGTGGCGATCGTTGAGGCTTTATCAAGAGCTTTTGCCAGATTATGGGACAGCCTAGTTGCAACAGTTAAGGAGATTTGGGGATATGTAACAGAGGCTACCAAATATTATCTGGCGTTGGTAGCTCAGTTTTTAGATAACAATTGGTCAAAAATTGAATCGTACCTGCGCCAAGAGTTTGGTTATAGTAGGGAGTGGCTGTTGGCTGTTTTCCAGGATGGTTTGGATACCATTCTCGCATTCGTAGAACCAGGTCAAACGTACCGTCCGCCTTTTGTAATTTCTGTCAGACCCGTGAATCAGGAGGAAGGAGTCCAGTTACCGACAGTACAAAACCCGATAGTCACTAAGTTGACTGTATAGTAAGCAAGTTTGGAGGTAGCTTAAATGGGATTTTTTGCATGGCTTGGCGGACTGGTAGATCAGTTTATTGAATGGCTGGGACAAGCCATAGCTGCTTTTGCCAGAGCTTTAGTTTCCATCATACAAGCCGTATGGTACACTGCGATGGTTGGGGTTCTGATTGCTGCTTTTGGTTACGCATCAACCCTATACGCTATTTTTTACGCAGGCGCAATTCTCACTGAAACCTTAATGGAAGTTTGGGACTACAGATATTCCAACAAACCTGCACAGGTTTTTAGCGTTGAGAAAGCACCTGCAAATACTCCCTTGCCCCGGTATCGGTCAGAAGTGACAAAAGTCATGGCTCTGACCAATATCCAGTATTCTTAATCGCCTGCTCGAATTATACATGACGCATTTGGATGGAACTATGCCCCGCTCATCTAAACCTCAAAAGCCAAATAACTCCGATTCCGAAATCATTTATACAGTGGTTGGTTTTCGCTCGCCATACCGTGAGGGTAAATTAAGAACTATCGAACTGGTGGGCGTACCTGGAATTAGACAAAAAAACGGTCAATGTGTTGTACCAGAAAAAACCCAGCGCTTTTTCGATTCTTTACTTGTAGGCAAGCTATTTACAGTAAGTATTCGTCTCCGTGATTGTAACTTTAACCAACTAAAAATCTGGCTGTATGACACAGATGCAACAATGCGAGAAAGAGGGTATGAAGTGGCTTCTATTGACAATCGCGATCTGCTCATCCCATCACCTATACCATCTTCTCAGCTAGAAGCGATTTATGTTCTGGATAATGAGCTAACTGGTCCAGAATACCAAAAGTGGGAGAGAGATGCTCGGCAACTGTTGACGCCTCTGTTTCAAGAGTTTATCACACCTCCCGAACCACCAGATATCTTGGCAAACAACCCTGTTGTTCAGTTTTTGCAATCACTAGGTGAAAACTTAGACCCATACAGCCAAGCCAAGAGAAAAATTACTTTCAATGCCTTGATTGTCCAAATAGACTGAAGGAACAGATAATTGCTATGCCAAGACCTGATAGAGCCAAAGACTTTATGGAGGCAGTTGGCGACACTGGTATTTCTGGAAATCAGCGCAACAGTGCTAGCCAAGGAGTCGGCCAAAAACCAGAAGGTGAGGAATCCGATAGAGCCCCAGAAGCATCCATCGATTTTACCCCCTATCTGAGAGAGCCAAAATACACTCTCGAAGATGTCATCCTGCCTAAGACAACCAGAAATCAGGTTGAATCAGTCATCGCTGAACTGGAGTATCAAGACTTAATTTACAGAGAGTGGGGGATGGGTGAAAAGCACAAGTTGGATAAAGCCCTATCCATCAACTTCTCTGGTCCGCCTGGTACAGGCAAAACCATTACCGCTGAAGCCCTCGCTCACGCGCTCAAGCTAAAAATTCTAGTGCTTCCCTACCAGCAGCTTGAGTCTAAGTATGTTGGTGATACCCCGAAGAACATCGCCAAAGCCTTTGAGTTTGCCACTATTCAAAAGGCAGCCCTATTCTTCGATGAAGCCGATTCGTTCTTAGGTAAGCGCCTGGAAAATGTCAGCCAATCCACGGACACGGCGGTTAACTTAACTCGCAGTGTTATGATAATGGAACTCTCTTCATATGAGGGAATTGTGATTTTCGCCACGAACTTAATTCGTAACTACGATCCTGCTTTCATCAGCCGAATCCGGTGGAAAGTTCAGTTTGATTTACCAGATGAAGAAGCTCGCACCCAAATTTGGCAAGCTCAGATTCCTAGCAAGCTTCCCTTAGATGAATCGGTAGATTTTGCTGAACTTGCTAAGCAGTTTGATAAAATCTCTGGTAGAGATATCAAGAATGCTGTCTTAAAAGCTGTAGTGGCTGCAGCTAAAGAAGATAAGCCAAAAGAATTAAAGCGGGTCACACAGGCTCATTTTAGTCAGGCCATAAGTGAGATAATTGACGCTAACAAAGCGGCAGAAAAGCAGGAATTCACAATCACGCCAGTTGAGGGTAAGGTTGAGTTGCCACCTCAACCGCCTCAGTGAGAAGCCAACAATTAATTCAATTGCAAGATCAGGATATTATGGCAACTGAATCATTTAAAGTTATCCAAACTTTTGGGATTGATTATACCAAATATAAGATTTTGGTTCAAGCTAAAAGCAGCAATCGTTACTTTGTGTGGTATGAGGAGCAGATTGGTGCAGATTTAGGGCAAGAAGTTCTGATAACTTATGAAGGTAATAACTGGCAGACGATAAATAACCCCTTAAACGGGAGGAGGGCTAGAATAACTCAAGCTGAAAAAGTGAATTAGCCATATCTTCCATTGTCACCATACCTCCCAATCACTGAACCCCAACCTACCCCCAACCAAAATCTACCGGGTTTCTGCACCAGAAACCCGGTAGATGCTTAACTCCTATCATCTTCCCGCCTTCTCGGTTGACTGGCCGCCACAATCTCCGCCACAGTTATTTCCAACTCGGGGAAGGTGGCAGAGATGATTTTATCATCATTTTTAAACTGAGTACCTCGATACTCCCCAGCATCCAATAAATACACCGAAACTGTGGGAATTTTGGGTGGCCCGATATACTCCCCCGACGCCAAAGCTAAATAATCCACAATCCAATATTCCCGCACCCCCAAACACTGATACTCGTCTTTTTTGTCGAGATAATCATCTCGCCAGTTGGGGGATACTACTTCTACTGCCAACTGAATTGGCTCTTCCAGGGCGGCATAATCAGATAAATCTGCATCCCACTGCGCTTCATCAATGACACTGACATCGGGATTTCGCCCCCGTTTTTGCCCGGTTTTACTGACTACTTTAATGGTAGCAGTCCGCGTCACTAAGTAGCCTAGATTGCTCCGTTTATTTTCCTCCTTGATTGCGTCGGAAATAAATTCCGCAACTTTATCATGGGCTCTAGTGGCTCTCATTTCTATAATTTCTCCGTCCACCAACTCATAGATGCCTCCATCTTCTGGGTATTGCTCGATAAATTCTGCAAAAGTTAGGGGCTTGGTTCTGGCGGTAGTCATAGCCGACTCCTAGCTAGGGACATATCCGTGGTTATGATGATTATACAGCAGATTGCGGTTTGATTTGCTACGGACTAGCAATGGATTACCGAAAGCGCGTTTCTGATTGTACGTTTTATCGTTATCATCTTACCTCGCTCTCGGTTGACTGGCAGCCACAATCTCCGCCACAGTTATTTCCAACTCGGGCAAGGTGGCAGAGACAGGGTAAACGCATCAAATTGAGGAGAAATGACACTTGACAAAAGTGCTCCTATGTGAATCTCTTGGTCAGATACCAGTGTGGCCGTGGAAAAATGGCACTTGACAAAAGAGCGACTATGTGGATATCGTGGTCAGCTCC
>DVDU01000094.1 GCA_015296065.1 Oscillatoriaceae cyanobacterium M33_DOE_052
CTGATTACCTGACAAATCCCACAACCGGGCGGTGCCGTCATCGGATGCAGTGGCGATGCTTTGGCCATCGGGACTGAAACTGACGCTCCATACCCTGTCTTGATGTCCGGTGAATTCGGCTATCTGATTACCTGACAAATCCCACAACCGGGCGGTGCCGTCATCGGATGCAGTGGCGATGCTTTGGCCATCGGGACTGAAACTGACGCTCAATACCCCGCCTCGATGTCCGGTGAATTCCACTATCTGATTACCTGACAAATCCCACAACCGGGCGGTGCGGTCAGCGGATGCAGTGGCGATGCTTTGGCCATCGGGACTGAAACAGACACTCCTTACCCCGCCTCGATGTCCGGTGAATTTCACTATCTGATTACCTAACAAATCCCACAACCGGGCGGTGCGGTCAGCGGATGCAGTGGCGATGCTTTGGCCATCGGGACTGAAACTGACGCTCCATACCCCGCCTCGATGTCCAATAAATTGATTTCGCTCGCGGATATTGTCCAGAATCACCTGCAAAGCCAGCAGGGGACTGGTGGCGGGATATTCTGCCAGAGGGCGTCCATCTCTTACCAGTTTCTGCAAGGCTTGCCCTGCTTCCATTGCTGTCAGTAAGGCTTGAATTTGCCCGCCCTGTGATTCAAATTCTCGCAGCGCCCCGACGCCAGCACGTTCGATTTTTGTACCTTCTTTGGCTTCCTGTATCAGCCTTTGGGCTTCCCGTTGCGCCTGTTCTAGGATTTGAATAGCTTCCCGTTCTGCGGCTAAATCCCTTTGCAGTTCTCGCCTTGCTAATTCTTGACTGGCAGAAAAGAAAGCATAATCATCAGAATTCAAATTTTTATCTGCTGCCCATGCCAAGGCTTCCTCCAAGGCTTGCCCCCGCAACAGCCGCGAACTATCTTGGCGTTCGGACTCTAACCAAGCCTTAATCCCTTCACTGTACGGGCGCAGTTTGGCTAATTCATGCTCTACCCAGTCGCAGTTAAAAATTGCCTCATAGATGGGATTGTAAACCCGTAAGTAGCCATTTTGCTGCACCACTAATCCCGATAGGCGCAGTTCCGTTTGTTTCCGACTGCCATCAGCGGTAATGGCTTTGCCCCCCCTTTCCAAGGGGGGGGTGGGGGGGATTCCAGAAGCATCTAAAATTTGCTGATAGATTCCCAGGAGTCTGCTAGTTTGTTGCTCGTTACTCAGGAGGCGGTCTCTAATTGTCCGTAAATGTTCCGGTTCGTCTTGACCTTCCCAATTAGCGATAATATGAGTCTGCACCAATTTGGCAATATTCGGTTTCCTGGTAGTGGCCTTATCTGCAATCAACTGGCATAATTTCTGGGTGAGAAAAGGCTGGCCTCCCGTCCAATTCAATACCTGTTTTAACACCCTTTCTGGGTGGTCGGTTTTCGCCGCCAATCCTGGGGTTAAGGCTGGTATTGCTTCTTTTAAAGTAAAACCCGTCAGCTCAATAGCGCAACCGATATTAAACGGCGTCCGCTTTTTGTCCGCAATCAAATCCGACGGTGTAGCCACCCCCAGCAGGCAAAAAGTCAGGCGATTATATTCCGGCTTATCCACTCTTTGATTATAGCAAGCGCGGATAAAGGTAAACAAGTCATCTTTAAAGGAAATTTTGAGAATACTATCGATTTCATCGATAAAAATCACAATATTTTGCTGGATTTTTGCCAGCAAAACTTCCTCAATAAACTGATTAAACCGTTGTCCCGGCGGTAAAAAGTTATGTTCTCGCCACCAAACACTAAAATTTACTCTCCCGAACAGGGCAAAACTCTTGAGCAGCTCAAAAGCAATTCCCGCATACCAGGTATCTGGGGTGACAGATTCGCTACCAATTACCGTCAGGTCAATTGACCCACAGGCGAACCCTTCCGCTTGCAGTTTTTTCATCATTTGCACCCGCAAACTGGATTTACCCATTTGTCGCGAGTTCAGCACATAGCAAAAGTTGCCATTTTTTAACCCCTGATAGAGGTCAGCGTCAGCTTTTCTCACCACATAAGTGGGGTTTTGGTAATCTAAACTACCGCCTACTTGATACATGGTCATAGATGTTATTGTTGATTGGTTAAATGTTATGATACAGCGATTTGCCAGTCTATCTGGTACAGTGCCCTCACCCCAAACCCCTCTCCCATAAAGGGAGAGGGGCTGTGAGAGTCCAATCATTTGACAAAGGCTACTCCCCTACATTTTTTTAGAACAAGCAAAACATTGATTGTCTGGGGGCAATGCCTTACTCCCCTCTCCCTCCTTGGGAGAGGGGTTGGGGGTGAGGGTAATTCTGGGGTGGTGGGCTTGTATCCCAGTAGGGGCAACCACGGGGGGATTGCCCCTACTACTGTACCCCAAGATGATTACTAAAATAAATCCGATATAATTGACACCGGGGACTACTATTATCCCCCAGTCGCTTAATCAAGCCCATACTATCCAATTTATACCCCTGCATTGTATCAATTTTCACCGGTTCTGATTGGCTGATAACCTGTTGCAATGCGGCGGCGAGTTTTGGCTGTTGTTGCAGGGTTGCCAAATGTCGCCGCAAATGAGCGTTATAAATACCTGCATCGGTGGTAGCATCTCGCAGTAAATCTTCTAGCTTCACTTCCCCAAGGGCAAGGCGATAAAATGCCAAACGAATCAGATAGGGATGTCCCCCCACTATCTCCATTAACTGCGGTACTGGCGTATTTTTGCCATCCAAACCATGACGCCGAGCTAACTCCTGCGCCTGTGGGGTGGTAAATTCTGTCAACTCTATGGGCTCACCCACATTGAAGGGGGATTGATTAATATTTAGTTTACCATAATCTTCGGTGGAATGCGCCACAACTAGGCGTAATTTTCG
This sequence comes from Oscillatoriaceae cyanobacterium M33_DOE_052, assembly GCA_015296065.1. Classification (GTDB taxonomy): domain Bacteria; phylum Cyanobacteriota; class Cyanobacteriia; order Cyanobacteriales; family Laspinemataceae; genus Koinonema. The sequence goes on from DVDU01000094.1 coordinate 2,876, forward strand.
CCAAATATCTTTGGTTTTAGCTTCCTCATGCCAGTTCCGCAACATGGCGAAAAATTCGTGGGAGATATGGGTATAGGGAAATAGGCGATCGACCCCATCCAACCCCAACACCATCGGGGTATCTATTTGTTGTAATAGATAACACTCAAAGTAAGTTTTGCAACTCACTTTGCTGCCATAAATCTCCTCATCCCAATAGTTATCTAGCTGGGGCTGGAGATTCAGCTTGCGGGTGACATAAGCGCTAAACCAGCGTAAAAAATTATCTACTTTATCTAATTTTGCCTCCTCCACTTCTTCCATATTCAAGGACACAGTTTGATAACCCTGTTTCCCTGCATATGCTAAAATCCGATTCAGCAGGGAAGTTTTCCCCATTTGGCGGGGTGCCTTAATGCGAATCAGCGCCCCCGGTAGGACAATTTTCTCATAAGAGCGGGATTCCGCAGGCGGACGTTCTATATAAAAAGGAGAATCCACCCCCACCGGTCCATTATCGGGGGATTCTGACACTGTGGCAACTTCTTCAACCACGGTTGGGGTATCGGCATTTGAATTTGATTTCTCTTGGATAGGGTTTTCCTGTGGGGCTTCCCTCAGTAGTTCTGGTTTGTACCGCTTAATCAGGTCTTTTAAATCCCTGCGTTGGTGCCGCCCCCCCAAGTCAAAGCTCCAACAGATATTCTGTACATGCTTTCTGACCGTGGTTTCGGCAACGAAAAGCTCCAAGGCTATCTCTGCATCAGTCCTGCCTGCCAAAAACAGTTCCAACACCTTCCGGCGTCGGGGTGTCAGTTCCTCAAATGCCCTGTGAAACAGCTTTTCCTCGTACATATCCCAAGGATACCGCAAAAATGGCGGATCATACACGGTAACGTACACGCTAGTGTTTTGTGAGTCTTTGTACACGTGTATTCCCCGTGTACCCAGTTTATTGTATTAATGTTTATTATCGATTACGATATTAGAAGTAGTAATTATTTCCAATAAATTGGAAATAATTATCTTGGGATCAAGTTAATATTGATAGATATTAACTTGAAACCCCAGTGCTGAAGCAAAAACAAAAAAGCTGGCCAGAGTTGGCCAGGGTAAACGCATCAAATTGAGGAGAAATGACACTTGACAAAAGTGCTCCTATGTGAATCTCTTGGTCAGATACCAGTGTGGCCGTGGAAAAATGGCACTTGACAAAAGAGCGACTATGTGGATATCGTGGTCAGCTCC
>DVDU01000085.1 GCA_015296065.1 Oscillatoriaceae cyanobacterium M33_DOE_052
GAGGGGACGGGGGTGAGGGCGGAGCGGATGTGGGGTTTAACCAAAAAACCATCCTCACTCTTATTTGAAATGACTATAGCGTTTCTCATATCCATAAGGTACAGCCCTCACCCCAAACCCCTCTCCCATAAAGGGAGAGGGGCTAAGAACTGTACTTCACGGCTCTGAAATCTGCTATATATAAATAGCTCAACATAAATAAACGCCAAACCGGCTATTTACTCAAAGTGAGGATGGTAACGGGGTTGAGGGGGGCGAAACGGGTGAGGTGAGCCACGGGAACGGAGCGGGAAAGGTTCACTTGCAGCAAGCGATATTGCCAGTTCCATTCTTCCGCCCAGGTGATGGCAATGTTCAGGTGTTCGATGGTGGAAATGGCTAAGACAATGACGCCGTTTTTGGTCAATTGTCGATCGCACACACCAAGCATAGGACGCAATTTCCCCCCACTACCCCCAATAAAAATCCTATCCGGTGCCGGAAGACGATACAGAATTTCCGGGGCTTCCCCATAAATAGAAATCACATTGCGCACTTGCAGGCGTTGACAGTTTTGTTCAATCAACCCAGTGCCAGCAGCAGTTTTTTCGATCGCATATACGGTTGACTTGGGACAAAGGCGAGCAATTTCAATCGCCACCGTGCCGGTTCCTGCCCCGATATCCCAAACAGTTTGGGCAGGTTGGAGCTGCAATTCTCCCAACACTAACAACCGGATTTCTCGCTTCGTCAGGAGGTTAGGTCGATCGTCAAAAGTAACAAAACTCGCATCAGGCAAACCCAGCAGCGGTAGAGCCGATACATCGGGGGTTTTCGCCGCCTCCCGGAGCAACAATACCACATTCAAAGGCGCAAAAGAGCGATTAGTGACAGCGGCAATATCCGGGTAGCATTCCACCCGCTCATCACTACCGCCGAGATTTTCGCACACCCAAAATTGATAAGAATTGGGCAAATCTAGTCCCAACAAAGCCCGGGCGATCGCTCCGGGATGATTGCGATCGTCCGTAAGTACCGCAATTTGATTTTCCCCACGGCGCAAAGCCTCGATCGCCTCATCCAAAGAACGACCGTGAGCGCTAATCACCCTCGCATCTTGCCAAGGAACCTTAATCCGGCTAAAAGCTAGCTGCACGCTGCTGATATGGGGGTGAAAAGTCAGATTTTCCGGGGGCAACTGGGCCACCAACAGCCTTCCCAAGCCAAAAAACAGGGGGTCTCCCGAAGTCAAAACCACAATTGATTCCTCTTCTGGGGCCGCTTCCAGACGGCGGCGCAGTTTTTGCAGCCCCAGTTTGAGATCTCCCAACACCAGACGCTCCCCTGGATGGTTGGGAAAGTAGCTCAGGTGGCGATCGCTCCCCACCAACAACACCGCATTCTCCACCACCATTAGCACCCCAGGAGTCAGTCCCGCCGCACCATCCAAACCAATTCCCACCACATGTATCATTTGTCATTTGTCACTGGTCATTTGTCCCTTGTCACCTGTCACTTGTCCTTTGTCACTTGTCACTTGTATGAATAAACAAATGACAAATGACCAATGACAAATGACCAATGACAATCAAAACGTAAACACCGGCCAGTCAGGCTGACGATTGTATTTAGTCATATCCTCAAACTGGCGCAGTTGAGCTTGGGCAACTGTCAATTTTTGCGTATTTTCCAACCAACGCTGGTTGAAATCAAACAAAGCCGCACTGAGAGCCTCTCTGTCCAGTTCCGGGGAAACCGGGGCAAAATAACCCAAAGTGATATGAGCAATTAAGTGGTATTGCTGCTCAATGCCAAGGGCCATCAAATCCGGGTTTTGGTAGATAGAGCGGCGAAATGCCACAAGACGCTCATAAGAATCCTCATCCGAGGGAAGCAGACAGACGCCAACAGACCGCGTGCGAACCATCACGCCGAGAATCTCAAAACTCAGCGGCGTCCCAGTGGCAAGGGAGGCACATTGCCCAAAACTAGCGGCGATGCACGATCGCAGTTGCGCATCAAAATCCGGGTTTTGCCGAGCCTGCTGATAGGCACTCTCCCAAATCAAATCTGCCAAAGTGAAATGAAAACTCTCCGGCGGCACAGGCACCATCAAATCAGGTCCAAGCAAAGACAAGAGCTGCTCTTGGCACTGGTTTAAGTGGCGATAAAAATCAGCATTGAGTGTGTCTGACTCTGCAGGCGGCGAAATCACCGAGTAGCCGGGGAAAGGCACTGGCTGAGGACTGCCGTCAGGCTGGATCTGGTACTTCGGCGACCCCTGGATATGCTGCAAGCCTGATAAATAGCTATCGCGCAGGGTCAGGCGCGCCACTCGGTTAAGATAAATCTGATATGTGTCGTCCAATCTCGCTGGCCTCGAATTCTACTATAGTTGGGCTGATGTTCGCGTGCCGTGGGGGACAAATCCCATGTATGTAGGCGATCGCCGACCGGCTTCATCCTTATTAAGTTTATCCCGATGATGCGCTATCCTTAAGCATCCAGAGGGAAGGATTAAAAAATACTAACAATATGCCGGTTTATTTTTACTGGGGTGAAGATGACTTTGCCATCGCAAAAGCCGCCGAAGCCCTAAAAGCGGAGGTCCTGGATCCAGCTTGGGCCGCTTTCAACTACCATAAAATCCCCCCTGATGACTCCGGAGCCGCAATTGAAGCGTTAAATCAAGCCATGACGCCCCCCTTTGGCACCTCTGGACGCCTCGTGTGGTTAGCGGACACCACCATTTGTCAGCAGTGTTCCCAAAGCCTGCTCGCCGAACTAGAGCGCACTCTCAACCACCTACCCGAAACCACCACCCTGCTGCTCACCACCAGCAAAAAACCAGACGCTCGCCTCAAATCGACCAAATTACTACAGCAGTTCGCCCAAGTTAAAGAATTTTCCCCCATTCCTCCCTGGAAACAAGAGCAAATTCTGGCCGCCGTGCAACAAGCAGCCTCAGAAATGGGGGTAAAACTGACCCCAAAGGCGGCGGAACTGCTCGCCACAGCAGCGGGGAACAACACCCGATCGCTCTACGGTGAACTAGAAAAACTACGCCTATTCGCCGCCACCGCCAGTAATGGACCCCTCAACGAGACCGCCGTTGCCGCCCTAGTCACCTCCTCCACCACCAACAGCCTGCAACTAGCCAATGCCATCCTGCGGGGAAACATCCCCCAAGCATTAGCATATATCGCCGAATTAATCCAAAACAACGAACCCCCCTTGCGCATTGTCGCCACCCTCACCGGGCAATTTCGCACCTGGCTATGGGTGAAACTCGCCATAGAAACCGGAGAACGGGACGAAAAAGAAATTGCCAAAGCCGCAGAAATCGCCAACCCCAAACGCATTTACTTTCTCCGCCAAGACGTGAAACAAGTATCCCTAGCGCATCTCGCCCAAACCCTCCCCCTACTCCTAGAGTTGGAAATGAGCCTTAAACGTGGCGCCGATGACATCGCCACCCTGCAAAAAGTCGCGATCGAACTCTGTCTCCTCTGCCGCACCTAATCAAATCAGGACAATTCCGCCAAAATTTTCCCAGGAACTTACCTTGAAAGCAACTCATCTATGACCGCAGATTTACGTATGCCCTAACCGCAAAACCAATCCCATCGCCCATTTAAAAGCAACTTTCGTCAACCAAAATCTGCCCACCCCCCAGCCAACCATGCACCGATTGAAACATTTGTCAATCCTCATGTTAAAATAGTTATATCCCCAGAATTTCTATAGATTCGCATTTACCCACCGATTTTATATTTTCCATTTGTTTTTATTATTCCCTATGCAATTGCCATGAATGTCAAGCACTCCTCACTATCCCGACAAAAAATCCTCTCCACCAGTTTGATTGCTGGCGTTGTATCCGGCTTCAGCCTCCTATTTGGCGCCGTCCCCAGCCTAGTCATCCCTACCGTCACCGCCCCAGCATCCGCTACTTTCACCCTCGATATTAGTACAGCCGCCTCCGCCCAAGAAACCTTCTCCAGCGGCGAGATTACCAACTACGCCCGTTCCCTGCTGAAAATCGAGCCCCTGCGCCAAAACATCTTCAACCAAATCAAGCAGATGCTCGGCGCTAGTGCTGTCCCTAATATTGTCTGCAACGACCTTACCAGTCCCAACCAACTCAATGGACAAGCCCGAGATATCGCTGAAGATTACTGCCAGCAATCAAAACAAATCGTAGAAAGCAACGGTTTAACTATCCGGCGCTTTAATGAAATTACCAGAGCCCTCAACAATGACCCGCTCCTGCAAATGCGCATCCTGCAAGAACTGATCCGACTCCAAGCTATTCCTGGCCTGCCGTAAAATTACATCATCAAACTGCTAATTAACCGAAAAATTACCCAAAAATGATATAATTCAATCATCACTAGGTTCGTAGTTGGGCTTTAGCCCAAAAATTGACCAACTAGGAACCTGATTGGGCTGTAGCCCAACTACGACCCTGATTGGGCTAAAGCCCAACTACAAACAGAGGAGGGCTAAAGCCCAACTACGAACCTTTAAAGAGGGCTACAGCCCTACTACGAACCAAGAGACCCCATGCTGAAATTATCTGCAAAAGCTCCGGGCAAAATCCTGCGCCCATCAGTTCCGCTACTCCTTGTATCTGCAGCTAGTTTGCTGGTAGCTGCTCCGCCCACGGGATATCCCAGTAGGGGTGATTCGCGAATCACCCCTACTGCCCTCTTTGGCATCGCCGCTACGGCGCAAGATGCCATCACGGACGGGGAAATTGCCCAATTTGCCAAGTCAGTGTGGGAAATCGAGCAGAAACGCCAGCAAGCATACAATGAAATCAAAAAGATTAATAACGGCGCCACCCCCCCCATCAACTGTAGCGATGCCGATAGCCTGAATGGACTAGGGCGGGCAGTGCGGGATCTGGCGGTCAACTTCTGCGAAGAATCTAAAACTATTGCGGCGAATAATGGGTTGACGGTTTCCCGCTTCAACCAAATTCAAAGCGCTTATCAAAATGATGCCCAAGTCAAGCAGAAGGTAGATGCAGAATTAATCCGCATTCAGGGAGAATCAATTACCAATTAGCGAAGCATCTTCGTAGGGGGGGCATTGCCCAACCTACTCTCCCTGTTGCCTCTGGGTCGGAATTGTTGATTTAAGCTGAAGTTTAACGGGGTGTGGTGGGGACTTCTAGGGGTTGGCCATTGCGGTTGATGACGAGGATATCCCATTGGCCATTAGCGCTGGATTCAAAAGCAATTGTGTTACCATCAGCGCTGATGGTAGGGCGACGGACGATCGCATTCAGGTTTTCCGTGAGGTTGCGCAGTTGGCTAGTGGTGCGATCGTACAAATAGATATCCTTGACACCGCCTCTAGTACCAGCAAAGACAATATAGCGACCGTTTTGGGAAATAGCGGGGTCTTCCGCCGCCGCATCAAGAGCATTCAAACCGGGCAAATCAACTAACTTGCGGTTGACGCCATCGAATAAATAAACATCTTGGCGTCCGAACCTATCCGAGACAAAGACAACATAGCGACCGGCGATATTAGGACTCAGCTCATCGGCGGGACTGTTCAAACTGCGCCCCCCCGGGTCAAAAGGAAAATTCAACATTTGGGGGGCTCCAGTACATCCCCCCAACTGAAAACTCGCCGCCGCTAAAACAGTGATCCAAGTAAAACGCTTCACCAAGTTTCTTCCTTGACTGGGACTCCCACATCCTTGACGCAATACCTAGGGGGTGATCGGCTCCTCCAAAGGCAAGCCATCGGGTACATCTAATTCAATATTCGGGCCGCGATCGATTACCGCCACATCCCACTGACCCCGCATCGAAGTTTCAAACACAATGTAACGACCGTCAGGACTAACCCGGGGATGGCGGATGGAGCCTTCATAAGGTTGGTAGAGAATTTGCCCTTGGCCCAAAATCCGATCGTACATCACCAGGGCCGGTCTAGCTTGGCTAGTGGTGAGATAAACGATATAACGCGCCGTGTAGCTGAGACTGGGGGACTCTGGCATCGTCCCGAAGCGATTCAACCCCGATAAATCCACCAATTGCTTTTGCTGCAAATCATAGGTGAAAATCTCCCGGCGACCATTGCGGTTAGAAATCAAAGCCAAAAACCGACCATCCGCACTCAAAGCCGGTTGCTCATCGGTATAACGACTATTCAGCGACCTTTGACCCCCTGGAACTACCGCAGGCATGCACCCCCCCAAAGCCAAGGCTAAAACCACCCACCACAAAAGACGGGGCGATGGGGAGACTGGGGGAAGAGGTTGGAACTTGGGCGAGTGCCCCATAATCGTGAATTCCCCATATCGATCGTTTTTTGCCCCCCCCGTGATGAGGGCGCAACGGTGAACATAAGGGGGAAAAAATGCCGCCATGATTTGTGAAAATCCGCAGATTAATTGATTGTTAACTGCTCAGCCCGGATATGACATTTTCCCCCTTGTTTTCCCAGAATCAGCCCCTAACTTATTTATTGAAATTATCGGAGTTATCTGCTTCATCCTCATCCTCATCTATTGGCTGGTAATCCACATAGTCAGTGGCGGATGAATCAGAATCTTCCGGGGGGCGACGCTTCGGAGGATAATCGCCGTAGATATCAGTATAGATATCTGTAGAACCCGTATCCTCACTATCATCAAAATCCGGCTCCGGCGGCTCCACCGGCGGGCGATAGCTCCGCTGGGTAGTGGGTTCATAACTAGGCTCTTCCGGTGGCCTTCTTCTTCGGCTTCTGGCTTCTACCCCTGGCTCAGATGGCGGGGGGGCAGAGGGACGGGTTGAGGTTGAGCTGGGGCGGCGGGGACGTTCCGATCGTTCCGCCGTGGCGCCTCTGCGCCCGTCATAGCTATTCCGGGAAGAGGGCCGCCGCCGCTCATCCTCATAATAGTCACCCCTCGATCGGCTCGGCTCCTGAGTGCCGCGAATGCGGCGGGTGACGGGCCGCTCATCATAGGGTTCAATTTCATCTAACTCGGCATCCACCCGATACACATCGCTCACCGGGCGCCGGTCATCCACAATGGGTGCAGATTGGCGTTTCGCTTGCACCGTGGTGATGCCACGCAGTCGAATATTCTCAAAAGCGAAGAAGATGGCAGAGCCACCCAACAGAATTTGGCCGAACTGCATGATCGGGTCAAAGCGCCATCCGTAAAAGAAGAGGATCCCACCGCACAGCAGTGCGACGGCGGCGAAAAACAGGTCATAGTCCCGAGATAGCTCTGGGCGCACTGACCTGACGAAATACAGCCCCACTCCCCCGATCGCGAGGGCAATTCCCACTAAACTTGCTAAATTTAGACTAAAATTTACCATTCTCCACCTAAACGCTGAGGCTCCTTTACCAGTCTTATGTTAGCGAGTATGGGTTCCAAATTTCCAATCCAGGGGGGCTAAATTTGCGTTTTGGCCGCGAAACCGGGTTGTTGCGAGAATCCTGGTTTCTCGGAATCAGTAACATAACTGTTGCTATATATCTAAAACCTGACAAAACCCTTTAACAGCTTTGGATAGAAAGGCTATGATCGTTTATGGCGGGCTACGGAGCCACAGGATCGGGTGTATGGATATGCAGCATCAGCTTGGAGATATCATCAATCAGCGCTATCACATCACCGATACCCTCGGAGAAGGGGCGATCGGGATTACCTACAAGGCGCGGGACGAGGTGTCTGGTGTGGATGTGGCGGTGAAAAGTCTCAGTTTGCGCCACAGTAACGACTGGAAAGCGATAGAGCTGTTTGAGCGAGAAGCCAAAGTCCTCGCTAACCTGCACCACCCTGGGATTCCGGAGTATCTCGACTATTTTCAGGTGGATAGTCCGAGCGATCGGCACTTCCACATTGTACAGCAAATAGCCCCTGGGGAGTCTTTAGCTACCCTCGTTGCCCAAGGCTGGCACCCCACCGAACTGGAAGTCAGAGATATCGCCGCCCAAATGTTGCGCATCCTCATCTATCTCCAATCCCTCCATCCCCCAGTCATTCACCGAGATATCAAGCCCCAAAATATCATCCGTCACCCCGACGGCCAGATTTTTCTGGTTGATTTCGGTACTATCAGGGACACCTACCGCCAAACCCTCACTGGTGGTAGCACAATCATCGGTACTTATGGCTACATGGCCCCGGAACAGCTTCTCGGTCAAGCTGAACCCGCCACCGACTTGTACGGTTTAGGGACTACTTTACTATTTTTGCTCACCCACCGCCACCCCGCCGACTTGCCCCAAAAGCGCCTCAAAATTGACTTTCGCCCCGCTACCGACATCTCCGCAGATTTCGCCAGTTGGTTGGATAGGATGCTAGAACCCGCCCCCGAAGACCGGTTTACCACCGCCGCCGAATCATTAGCAGTCCTTCAGGGAAAGCGCGATATCATTTATCCCCCAGAACCTAGCTCCCACCCCCCTGCAGGCAGCAAGATTGTTTTCCAAAGAACCGCTGATTCCCTCTTCGTGGATATTCCACCGGCTGGAGGGTGCCATCCAGGGACTTTCTTGCTAGGACTTTTGGCCATATTCTGCATCTGTATGACAGTATTATGTATTGCTAATATGAACTGGTTCTTGGGAATTATTTTATTGGGTTTAAGTATTTTTACTGGGTTGGCTTTCCTCGGTATATTCTCTGATAATCATACTCGTCAACTTATAGAAATTAACCTAGAAACTGTTAAAATAACCTGGCGTTGGGATGACCGTGAATCAAGTAGGTTTTTTTCCAGATTCTTACAAAATAGCGATTCTTCTGTAAAATTTAATATAGAAGATGTCGAAATGGTGATGATTCAAAAAGTTAAAAATGGTGAATATTATATGATTTACCCGATTATTGTAGTAGGACTCACAAACTACGGCTTTGGTACACACCTTCACCCGAAAGAGCAAGATTGGTTGGTCAAACAATTAGCTTTTTTTATGGGAAAACCTTATTTGATTCAAAGGTAATTCTAATTCGGTAAAAATTCCAGGGTAAACGCATCAAATTGAGGAGAAATGACACTTGACAAAAGTGCTCCTATGTGAATCTCTTGGTCAGATACCAGTGTGGCCGTGGAAAAATGGCACTTGACAAAAGAGCGACTATGTGGATATCGTGGTCAGCTCC
>DVDU01000176.1 GCA_015296065.1 Oscillatoriaceae cyanobacterium M33_DOE_052
ATCTTCCCCATCTTCCCCCTCTTCCCACCCCTCCCCCTCCTCCCCCTCCCCGTCACCCCGTCACCCCATCTCCCCCCTCAACTTTCCTCAGATTTGTGTAGAGAAGCCATATACCGCTCAATATCCGCTGCTGCATCTTCAAGTTCTTGCAAATCAAATGCAGGGGCTCGTCTAGTCTCTTTTTTGTCAGTCTTACTAGCTGGCTTCGGAGGTGGGGGAACTTCTACCTCCTCCACCTCCTCAAAAGTCTCTTCGAGCTTTTCCAACGCATCCATAAAAGCTTTTTCAGCCGCCTTATGAATTTCTTGCCGATAGTCGTTCATTTTTTTTACCCCTAGTTAATCCGATTTTAAATGTTATATTTGTCCTTTGTCCTTTGTCACTTGTCACTTGTTACTTGTCAAAGGACAAAGGACAAAGGACAAATGACAACTATCAGCACCCTGGATCGAGCGGCATCAGTAAATATCCCATCCCATAGCAGTTGACGTTAAATATCCATGTTCAGCCTCCTGCTAGTTAATCAAGTTTTGTAAAGGGCAGCCACGTATTCTTCATAACCGTTGTAGAGTAAAGTAGGCTGTGTTGTCCAATTAATTGATGGACCATTGCCCACCACCCGCTCCACTGCCTGAGACCAGCGGGGGTGAGGCTTGCTAGGATTCACATTCGCTTCAAAATCATATTCGTTAGGGATTAAAGTATTCCAAAACGTGGCGGGTTGCTGGGCGAGAAACTCGATTTTGACAATCGATTTTGCCCCTTTAAATCCGTATTTCCACGGAATTACCATGCGAATTGGTGCCCCATTTTGGGGGGGCAAAGTTTTGCCGTACATCCCCACAGCAAAAAAGGCCAGTTCATTAGCCATTTCCTCGATGCGCAGACCTTCGGTATAGGGCCAGGGGTAGCTATCAGCCCAAAAACCGGGACCAGGAGTGATTTTTTGGTCGTAAAAAGAGGTAAAGCGGACAAATTTAGCCGCCGATGTGGGTTCTACATCTTTGATGAGGAGGTGCATGGGAAACCCCACCCAAGGCACTACCATTGCCCAGGCTTCCACGCACCGAAAGCGGTAAACTCGTTCTTCTATGGGGAATTTTTGGCGTAAGTCGTCGATATCGTAAGTGCGGGGATTTTTCACTAACCCGCCTATTTCTACTTTCCAGTTATCTGTGGGTAAGGCTTGCGCCTGCTGCCAAATGGATTTGGTGCCACCGAATTCGTAAAAGTTATTGTATTTGGTGGCGAGGGATTCGTCGGTAATGGGATAGTCAACCGAGGCAAAAGCGTTGCTCCGCTTGGCGTCTAGGGGCAAAGTCTTGGCAGTGAGTTGGCTTTGCTCCTGGGATTGGTTCTGACACCCGGCGAGCAGGGCCGCACCAAGTCCAGAGGCGATCGCGCTGTGCAAAAACCGCCGCCGGGAGAAAAATATGGCCTCGGGGGTAACTGCTCGAGGGTCAATTTCCCAGGATTTGGGAATGCGGATATTCACCATGAGCGACTAATCCTGTTTTAATGGAGCAGAGGAGCAAGCCTCATCCGGGGCAAATCCCTTTTCCTCGGCAATCTCAGGGATTTCTTTACCCCAGACAGATAAACATCATACCACAAACCCTCTGGGATGGGGTAGTCAGCGCAAGGCTGCTGTGAATAGTGGTGGATATTGGTAGCTTAACCTACCCGATCGAGAATGGGATCCCCCGGTTGTACGGTCGAAAGGGCATTTTGCACCGCCAGAGCGTTACTCCCCACCACAAACCCCAGATATTCACCGGTAGCGGCGATCGTGATGGCTGTACCATCGCTGAAAGATTGCAAACCCACCTGGCTGAGCGATAACCCCTCGGTGATGCCGATTTTATCAATCCCTGCCTGGAAATCTTCGATGCGATCGGCCAAAAATAGGCTCATGCTGGGTAAGTCTCCTCGGAGCAAGAACGTATCCGCCCCACTTTCCCCCCGCAAGATATCAAAACCCTTATCGCCAATCAGGATATCATTCCCTTCCCCACCCACGAGCAGGTCATCACCAGCACCGCCGCGCAAGTAGTCGTCCCCTTCCCCGCCTTCCAGGATATCATTGCCTTTGTTGCCGTTGAGCAGGTCATTACCGGTGTCACCAATCAGCATATCGTCATTTTGGCCGCCACGCAGGTAGTCGTTACCTTCGCTGCCATCAATAGTATCGTTCCCTTGGTTGCCATTGACCACATCATCAACCGCCGAACCAAGGATAAAATCATTACCATCAAAAGCGCGCACGCCTCCAGCAAAACCGCTGCCAATCCCACCTGCTAACTGGATGTTATCTGAACCGCTGGAGTAATCTTTAAAATCTAGACTGGAGTTAGCGGCGATTAAACCCTGAAAAACCTTCAGCAGTAGGGGGTCATTGAGAAAACTAAAATTGCTGCCCAAATAGGTTTGAGAAAACAGCTCGTTGAGCAGTGATGTGAGCAACGCGGAATTAGATGCTACATCTGTGGTGGCGGGGGTTAAGGCCACATTAGCAAAGCTGTTGGCAGTGAGGGTATAGTTACCTTGAGCCGGACTATAGCTGGTAACGCGCACGGTGTAGGTTTCCCTGGCGTCGGGGGTAAATTCCACCAGGGAATTTAAACCCAAACCGCCGTCATCATCAAAAGCTACGGCGCGACCTTTTTTGTCATATACATAAATGTATGTATCAAAATCGCCGTTCACTTCTATGGTGATGGGGGCGGTGGAGCCCGGTGTGAGATAATAGTCATCATAAAAGTTGCCTTCTACTTGGGGGTCGCCATTGTTGAGTGTTCCTGGTAAACTGGCTTTTGCAGGCGCTGTGGTCAGTACCGCTGCACCGCTACCGAAGGGTTGCAAGGCGACGCTACCAAAACCCCGAGCTTCTAGATTATAGTTGCCTTCTTCCCGGGAAAAGCTGCTGGCACGCACGATGTAGTTGCTGACGCCGGGAATGGTATTGATGGTGAGTTCTGAGTTAAAACTGCCATCGCCGCGATCGTCGTTGACATCGAGTAATTCGCCAGTGTCTTGGCGATAGACTTCTAAATAGGCGTCGATGTCGTTGGAAGTGAGTTTGACGGTGACGGAGGAGCCTGCACTGAGGTTGAGCAGATAGTCATCATAAAAGGTATCCCGATCGATAGCTCTGGGGTCTCCACTACTCAAGCGACCGGGAATGCTAGACTGGGGTGGCAATTGACCGGCGATGCCATTGGGGTCAAAGGTTTGCAGGGATTGTAGTTGGGCGCTGCCGTTAACGTCTAAGTTATACACACCTACTTGATCGGAAACACTGGTTGCGCGCACGACGTAGGTGGTATTAGGTTCGCTGAAAAATTGAATTTGGGAGTTGATGCTATTACCCCCATCATCGTCTTCATAGAGCAGGGTGCCACTGTTGAAGTCGTAAACCCGCAAGAAAGGATCGATGATGTTCGATGTGAGGTTAATGGTGATTCGCTCACCGCTGGTGGGGGTGGTCAAGGCGTAATCGTCGTAATAGGATTCTTGGTCGAAATCGAAGGAATCGTTTTCGCTTAATTCTCCAAATATGATGTTTGCCATATTTCTCCTTTTTTAGCGCTATAAATAATATTTCTTGGTTTATTTTTTGTTTGTAGTTGGGCTTTAGCCCAAAATCAAGTTAACTTTGGAAAGAGGGCTAAAGCCCAACTAGGAACTTTGAAAAAAGGGCTAAATCCCAACTAGGAGGTGGAGAAAGAGGGCTAAAGCCCAACTACAAACAAAATTTAACTGTTAGCCAATAGTGTTAAAAGTGGGGTCACTTTCATTGACGACAAACACAGAATTTTGCAAATTAGAGTTGGCACCAGCATCAAGGACGACACCGAGAACCCGGTTGGTATTTTCATCAGCGATCGCCGTATCCATCACCCCATCACTGTTGATATCCATCGCATAGAAACCGATCGTGGTGATATCCGCCACCGCCGCCAGTCCGATCCGGTCCCCTTGTCCAGCATTAAAATCCAGAATTCTTGGCGCCAAAGCGGCATTTTCCTCCTTGACATCGCCGCGTAAGATAAATTGATCGGCGCCACCACCTCCCGTGAGAAAGTCGGAACCTTTATCTCCCATCAGGATATCATTGCCATCGCCACCAGTCAGAGTATCATTACCTTCTCCGCCGCGTAACACGTCATTACCATTACCGCCGCGCACATCATCATTGCCTCTATTACCATTGATGATATCATTACCATCATCGCCATAAAGGATATCGTCGCCTTGACCACCGCGCAGGAAATCATCGCCACCAACGCCAATAATGGTATCATTTCCCATATTGCCGTTGACCACATCGCGGTCATCGGTGCCCAGGATGCGATCGTTCCCCCCAAAAGCGCGCAAACCACCTTTCAACTCAGCATTAGCGGCGGTGACTTCAATCAAATTATCTGCATCATCCGCATCTACGAAACTGCCAGCCAAGGCACCGATCGCAGCACTACCAATCACATCGGTAAAACTGCCCAACAGCCCCCCATCCCCAATCAAACTAGAGGCTACAGTATTGATGATATTACTAGAGGAAAAGCGGCTCGCGATATTGGCAGCACTGAAAAAGCTACTAATACCGCTGCTCACTGAGTTTACCAACTTACCGGCGCTCAGATTCGGGGCAGTATCATCAATAATTTCCCCCACCACATTGAGAAAATCGCCCCCAATTTTACCCAAATCTATATTATCCCCCACCTGATCCACTACCTCATCCACCACAGCGCTTAAGAGAAAACCCGTGGGACCAAGAGTAATGAACTTAGCCGCGTTCAGAGCCAACTTAACCCCATCACTTTGGCCATCATCTTCCTCATCATCGCCAATTCCCGGAATAAAATCAAAAAAGCCTTTATCAGGAATCAGAAAATCAAACAGACCCATAAATTTCAAGTCTCCTTTATCATTGGTCATTGGTCATTGGTCACTGGGAGCAGAAACAGGGTTTCGATTGTGGCATAAACCCTATTTTTGGGGTACTTTTGGACAAAACCAAGAGGGCTAAAGCCCAACTACGAACCAAGGCTCCATCATCATTATAATATATAGAACTGGAAGAGTGCCAACTCCGGGTTCATGCCGCAGTCCCCTGACGTAGGTGGGGGGGAAATTGTGCCCAGATTGGTCATTTGTCCTTAGTCCCTTGTCCCTTGTCCCTTGACAAAGGACAAATGACCAATGACAAAGAACGAATGACAAAGAACGAATGACAAAGGATAAATGACAAATATGAGTGATACGGTTCTGAAGGTTCGCGACCTGGAAATCCAATTCCAAACTGAGGAAAAGACCATTACCGCTGTGGATGGTATCTCATTTGAGCTGAAGCGGGGCCAGACTCTGGGAATTGTGGGGGAGTCGGGGTCCGGTAAGTCCGTCACCTCCTTGGGAATTATGGGTTTGGTGCCTCCTCCAGGAAGAGTCACCGGGGGTGAAATTTGGTTTCAGGGTGGAGAGTCAGAGGCGGCGGTGAATTTGCGTGAGATCCCGCCAGAGATGATGCAAAAATATCGCGGCGGTCAAATTGGGATGATTTTTCAGGAACCGATGAGCGCCCTTAACCCAGTGTATAATATCGGGTTTCAGCTTACGGAGGCGATTTTACGGCACCAAAATGTTTCTTTGCGTCAGGCAAAACGGCTGGCAATTTCTCTGCTGCAAGAAGTGCAGCTATTACCTAGTGATGAGGGATTGAGGGAGAGCATCACTGGTGTGAAAAGCGAACGGGAAATCGCCGAAGCAATTAATTTGCAAAAATTAGCGATGCTGAAACGCTATCCCCACCAACTCTCTGGGGGGCAAATCCAGCGGGTGACGATCGCGATGGCAATTTCATGTAACCCCACCCTCTTAATTGCAGACGAACCCACCACCGCCTTAGATGTCACCGTCCAAGCTCGCATCCTGGAACTAATGCGCCAACTACGTGACGCCAGAGGCATGTCTTTAATTTTCATTTCCCACGACTTAGGCGTAATTGCCGAAATTGCCGACACCGTGGCGGTGATGTACCAAGGCAAAATCGTCGAATCTGGTTCCGTAGAGCAAATCTTCTCTAACCCCAAACACCCTTATACCAAAGGACTGCTCGCCTGTCGTCCCCAACCTCACATCCGCCTCCCCTATCTCCCCACGGTGTCGGATTTTATGGAAGTCGTCGCCACGGAGAGCGGGACAAAAATCCGCGAGAAAAGCGGCTCGCAAAAAGAATTAGTGCCAATCACAGAAGCACAGTTAGACCAGCGGTTAGAGAAATTGCAACAAAAACCGCCGCTGTTAGATGTGGTATCTTTACAAGTAGCTTTTCCCGTGCGGGGGATGTTTGGCACCACCAAACGTTATTTAATGGCTGTGAATGGGGTTTCATTTGCAGTTTATCCGGGGGAAACTTTGGGATTGGTGGGGGAGTCGGGATGCGGGAAAACTACTTTGGCGCGGACTTTACTGCGCTTGATTGAGCCTACCGGCGGCCAGGTAGTGTTTGACGGTCAAAATATCTCTAAATTGGAGCAATGGCAACTACGTCAGGTGCGGCGTCAGATGCAAATTGTGTTTCAAAATCCGTTTAGCTCTCTGAACCCCCGGATGACTATTGGTGCAGCGGTGATGGAGCCTTTGCAAATCCACAATGAAGGGAAAAATCCGCGAGAAAGAGCGGCTTATTTGCTGGAGCGAGTGGGTTTGAACGCGGACATGATGAACCGTTATCCTCACGAATTCTCTGGCGGTCAAAGGCAGCGGGTATGTATTGCCCGCTCTTTAGCTCTCAATCCCAAGTTAATTGTCTGCGATGAGTCAGTTTCTGCTTTGGATGTGTCGGTGCAGGCTCAGGTACTTAACCTACTTAAAGAACTGCAAGATGAGTTTCAGTTGACTTATATTTTTATTTCCCACGATTTAAGTGTGGTGAAGTTTATGAGCGATCGGATTATGGTGATGAACAAAGGCAAAATCGAAGAAATTGGTCCGGCGGAGCGGGTGTATCGCCAACCGCAACAAGACTACACCCGCCAGTTAATTGCCTCTATCCCCACCGGTACAATAGAACGGATCCGAGAACTCCAAGGCAGTCGCACTCTCTCCGCTTAAAAAAAGGCTCGTAGTTGGGCTTCAGCCCAAAAAAAGGTTAATCAGAAAGAGGGCTAAAGCCCAACTACGAACTTTGAGGGCTAAAGCCCAACTACGAACCTTTTTAAGAGGGCTAAAGCCCTACTACGAACTTACAAACCCGGTTTATTCCTCAACGTCACTACCGACAAATAGGCAAAATGGGGTAAAGCCAGCATCCGTCGCCACCGATGGGGTTCCTGATACAGGCGGTAAGCCCATTCCATATGCAGCCGCTGCATCCATTGGGGGGCTCTGGTTTTGCGTCCAGCCCAAATGTCGAAACTGCCCCCCACGCCAATCCAAATTGCCTGGGGACAGAGGTGGCGATGGCGGCGAATCCACAGCTCTTGACGCGGCACCCCCAGACCCACTAGGATAATCCGGGGTTGTAGCTGTTTTAGGGTTTCTAGGAGTTTTGGCTCTTCTTCCGGGCTGAGGTAGCCATGTTCTATCCCAGCAAATACCAGTCCTGGACACCGCTGTTGCCAAACCTCACTCGCCGCTGCTGCGACGCCTGGAGCGCCGCCGTAGAAAAATACTGGCCATTTCGCTCCAGCGGATCCTGCTAGCTGTAGCACCTTTTCGGCGAGTTCTATTCCCGGACATCTGAATACTCGCTTACCCCGGAGCCAGAAGTAAAACACGACTCCAGCGCCATCGGGAATGACCAGATCTGCCTCGGCGATCGCCTCCGCCAATGAGCCATTACCAGGTGGTGAATCCAGGGCCTGCATCGTCATTTCTGAGTTTAAAGTCACCACGTGGGCACCTTCACCCCGCCGCAGGCGATCGTGCAGCTCCCCCACATAATCATCCCATAAATGAACCGGCACACCCAACACGCGCTCTACTGGTTGATGCACTGTTAGCATAGATTCCTTCTTATTCCTAACAATATTTTTATTATCATCCCTGGAGACGGGGTTCGTCGTTGGGCTTCAGCCCAAAAAAGGTGCGTCGTTGCGCTTCAGCCCAAAAAAGGTGCGTCGTTGCGCTTCAGCCCAAACCACCTATTTTCTCCCCAGGAGGAGATAAGCGTTAATTTCACCCCGACCTTTAATAAAAATAGCCCCACGCTTTTCAAACCGAAATTTCCGGCTTAAAAGCTTTTTCGTGGCGGCGGTGACTTGGATAGCACCAGGAAGCCCCGTAGATTCCATCCTACTAGCGATATTCACCGTATCCCCCCACAAATCATAAATAAATTTTTTAATCCCGATGACCCCAGCCACTACCGGCCCAGAATTAATCCCAATGCGGATAGTCAGAGATTCCCCGATTTCCGCATTGATACGCTCCATTTCCGCCAGCATTTCCAGCGCCATATTGGCTATAGCTTCCCCGTGGTCTTTCCGAGGAATAGGCAACCCCCCCACCACCATATAAGCATCGCCAATCGTCTTAATTTTCTCTAAACCGTGCCGCTCCGCCAACTCATCAAAGCCAGAAAAAATCCGATTGAGAACCTGCACCAGCTCCTGGGGGGATTTACGCGAGGAAAACTCCGTAAACCCCACCAAATCAGCAAATAAAACACTCACAGCCTCGAAGTGGTCAGCGATCGTACTTTCTTCCTGTTTCAACCGTTGGGCAATCGGTTGGGGTAAAATATTCAGCAGCAGAGTTTCTGTTTGTTCCCGCTGAAATTGTAAGGCTTCTTGCACCAGCTTGCGCATCGTAATATCAGATACCGTGCCCTCATAGTAGAGAATTTTGCCGGTAGCGTCTCTCACTGCGCGAGCATTTTCAGAAATCCAGATAGTAGTACCATTTTTGCGGTAAATTAAAGACTCAAAATTAAACACCGCATGGCGCGATTCGATAATTTTGATGAATTCAGCGCGGCGGTGAGGCTCCACATAAATTTGGGTGGCAATATTTTGGATACTGGTGATAATTTCTGCAGGAGAATCGTAGCCACATAATTTTGCCAGAGCCGGATTAACGCTGATGAATTGCCCCTCTGGCGTGGTCTGGAAAATTCCTTCGATCGCATTTTCCACAATACCGTGATATCGCTCTTCTGCCCGCTGTAAATGGTAATATAATTGGCCTTGTTTTACCGCGATGCCGATTTGAGTAGATAGCTTTTCTAGTAAATCAATTTCTGAGGCTTGCCAATGGCGCGGACGGCTGCATTGATGAGCAATTAGTAATCCATACAACTGCTGCTGGTTGTCGCCTGTTTTGGGTGTTTTAGTTCCATCGGTATGACTATTTAATTCTGATAATCCGGTGTTTTTTAATTCTTGATGCAAAATAATTGGCACAACTAAATTAGCTCTGACTTTGACTTGAACTAGCAAATCTAAATAAGTGACTGGCAAACTAGCATGAAAAATATCGGGATTAGCTTGAATCTTGCCTTGCTGATATGAGGGAATCTGTTCCTGGGCAAATAAGGGAGCGTTAATTTTATGTTGCAGAATTGATAAAATGGGGTCGCTCACAGATTCTACTACTATCTTTCCCCCCCCACCGCTCCCAGCAACATCAGACTGGAATTTATAAATTATCACCCGTTCTACTTGTAAAAATTGCCGCACTTCTGCGGCGGTAGTGGTAAGAATCTCCTCTAAATCGAGGGATTGGCGGATTCTTTGGGCAATTTCTCCGAGTAATTTCTCTCGCTGCGCCTGCTGCTGTAGCTGTTGCTGTTGTTCTTGCAGGCGGCGGTTGAGGTGGCGGAGGGTGAGATGAGTGGTGACACGGGCTAAAATTTCTTCATACTGCAGGGGTTTAGTGACATAATCTACTGCTCCCAGTTGAAATCCTTTCACTTTATCCACAGTTTCCGAGAGCCCGGTCATAAAAATAATCGGGATGTCTTTTGTGGTATCATGGGATTTGAGACGACGACAGGTTTCAAACCCATCGATACCGGGCATGAGAATGTCTAGCAAAATTAGGTCTGGTTGACCATAGCGGGCTCTTTCTAGGGCGCTTTCGCCATCTTGAGCTACCAGGACTTTTAATCCAGATTCGTTTAAAATATCAAACAATACTTCCAAGTTGCTGGGAGTGTCATCGACAATTAAAACTTTACTGTTTTCCGGGATTTCCCAATTGATCATTGCTGGTATTGCGGTGATATTTTTCTAGAAATTGGCGGATTTTTTTCTCCTGGAAACGTTTGGCCAATTGACGCAGCTCGGTGACAAAGGGGAGAAACCGTGCATCGGCTTTTTCTAGGATATCAAGCTGTTCGATAATGCCCTTGATGTCTCCCATCATCGCCAGGTCCACTAGGGCAGCGATGTCCGCTGGTGGTGGGGGAACTAGGGGACCAGGGGACTGGGGGACGGTGGGACTGGGGGAGTGTGGGGAGTGTGGGAAGTGTGGGGAGTGTGGGGAGTGTGGGGAGTAATCTTCCCCATCTTCCCCATCTTCCC
>DVDU01000124.1 GCA_015296065.1 Oscillatoriaceae cyanobacterium M33_DOE_052
CCCCGTCCCCCCGTCCCCCCCACCCCCTCTATTCTGTAGCCGAGCTGATCCCCCGCTGCTTGTGGTGGACGATCGCCAGTTCTTACGACGCCATGCGTTTAATTAGCGGCGTCGAAGCAGTGGCTATCCCACCAGGGTTCGCCGCCGAACCTAGTTCAGGCATTCTCCGCTTAGTGGTGGGATTAAACTTTGCCCCGAACTTATGGTTAGTAGATTTAGCCACCCAAGAGGTTTTAACCAGCAAAAAAGATTTATCATTTTTAGTCACAGCCGGTACATTGCTCCAGTCCCCCCATGTGGAATTATGCCGAGAGCCGATCGAAGTCAGCACCATGTCCCAGCAGCTACAAGAACACCTCATGGCCGCCGCCCCAACATTATCCACCTGGTGTAACTTTCAGCCCCAAAAAGTGGACTGGTTACAGCCCCACAGTACCTGGCAGCAAGGAGAAATATTTCTCAGTTTAGATTGGCAATTCTTTCCCCAACCAGATCTAGCCACCAGCCCAGAAACCGCCCTTCTCCCCCCCCAAACCTGGATTAAAACCAGAAACCATTCACATCAAACCGACTTCCTCCCATCTGTAGGATTCTTTGATAAATTGCCCCTCCCAACCCTCAACCAGATAGACAAAAGAGATTGCATCCCCCATATTGTGGCCGCCGCCATTAATGTCGTCGCCACAAGAGAGCAATTTTGCCTCATCCGCCCCGCCATCTTAGACGCATGGGTGCCCCAACTCTTCTGGCAAGTATTGCGCAACTCTTATGATATGTCTATGTTGTTAGAAGGAGTAGCCGCCGCCGTCCTACCCCCTTCTGGGGAATGGGTAGCAGGCACTTTACGCCTAGTTTTAGTGCTGCACCTTTCCTATACCAACGTGGCTGGGGTTGTGGTAGAGCAAGAAATTGATTTATTCACTGGTAGCCCCTACATCGATCGCCACCCGTTAGCTGCTGGTGCCATATTGCAAGGCAGATTAGGAGAAAATCAAGAAGAAACATTATGGCACATCTCCAACCCAGTCACAGTAGCTGAAATGTTGGCGCAAATACAACGCCCCCTAGCCGCCGCCGACCCCTTTATGCAAAGGCTAATTGATGGGATGGCCATAGAAATGCAGGGCGATATTTATAGTCCCTGGTGTCCTGGTAATGCCCAGCTCCGCCTCGAGCTAGAGCTGACGCCCATATTGCCGCCTTAAATGTAATTGATGAAATTTTCCCATAAAATCAGAAATATCCTGATGTACGCTTACGCTTTTATCAACGGCAACCCACCTTTAGGCATCGAGTTACCACCAGGCATTGTTGGTTCCTTAGACTGGGTTTGTGGCAGGCAAATTAGTGCCGTAGTGGAACCAGGTTTATCCCCAGAATTCATCGCCAATGATGATGATGACGCCCAGTTAATTCAGGCGGTGGTTACGCACGATCGGGTCATCTGCCAACTATTTCACCAAACCCCAGTTTTGCCCCTAAGATTTGGCAATTTCTGGCGCTCCCCAGCCGACCTGCTCAATCATTTAATCGCCCATGAAGCCGAATATATTCAAAAATTAACAGAGCTTGCCCCGTTTGCCGAATATACCTTAAAATGTACTCCTTTAGAAGAGCCAAACTATGAGATTTCCCCCGATGCCAGAGGGAAAAATTACTTACTGGCCAAAAAACAGCGTTATCAAATGCAGCAGCAATTTCAGACCGCCCAAGCCGCCGAGTGGGAAAATATCAAACAGCTCGTAGCGCAAGATTATCCCCACATCATCCCCGGCGAACCGCAAAATAACCAACAACGCCTTTATTTTTTAGCCGATCGGAGCGAAACCACCTTATTGCAAGAACGCCACCACTATTGGCAGCAAGCCTCTCCCCGCTGGCAAGTACACTTAGGAGAACCCCTACCCCCCTATCATTTTGTGTAATACTATAGTTAATTCAAATAACAATGAGATAACCCAGAGAACTGGCCCTCTATCCCCCAACCCCTTTCTCCCAGGGCGGGAGAAAGGGGGGGACCAGGCGGCGCCCTGAGCGAAGTCGAAGGGGGATGGGGGGACCTCTGGACCTCTGGAGTGTGGGGAGTGTGGGAAGTGTGGGGAGTGTGGGGAGTAATCTTCCCCCTCTTCCC
>DVDU01000167.1 GCA_015296065.1 Oscillatoriaceae cyanobacterium M33_DOE_052
CCCCACACTCCCCACACTCCCCCTGCTCCCCGTCTCCCCCTCTCCCAGTCTCCCAGTCTCCCCATCTCCCCCGGGGGTGACGGCTAGGCCATCAATCATATGATGTCTCAAGACTTATTGCAAGTAATTCTTAATTAATTTGAGATTAATTTTCATTAAGTTAGATAGAAATTGGGCAAAAATTACTTATATGCTGTTACTAGCAAGCTAATTAAAACACCAATCAGCTCCCAGAAGCTGCCATCTAGCTAAACTCAGCAGCATCTCGCGACCAACCAGATCTAGGGCATTCCCAATCCTCGGGCAGGACCGATGGCCAACCCCGATCGACCGCTTCGGGACAGATGGCGTGAATTGTCATCTGGCAGTCGAGCATATCGAATTGTGCAGATTCAGCCTGCTTGCGACAAATTTGCAAAACCACCTCATTAGTAAACTCGATCGTCTTGTGGCAATTCACACAAACCAGATGGTGGTGATGCTGGGGAGAAGGTTGGTTAAGTTCATAATGCTTATGGCCCTCCGCCAATTCCAATTCCCGCAAAATGCCCAAAAGCGCCATCAGCTTTACCGTGCGGTAAACTGTGGCTAAACCAATCTGTCGCCCGGGAGGGGCGTCCTCCAACTCTTCTTGGCGGCGCAGCAGTTGGTAGAGTTCTTCGGCGTTTAGGTGTTTACCCTGGGGGAGAGTTTGAAAAATCCGCAGAATCCTCTCGCGCTGAGGTGTCAAACGCAATCCCCGGTCCTTGAGGACCGCTTTGAGTGCAGCTTCAGTATAAAATGCCATGTTTGCCTGCCGTACTTGGTTTGGAAAGTACCCCAACCCTCTAGCTAGCAGCGGTGGAAGCCCGCATCCGCTCTTCGCATCGCCACCCTCATCTGATATAGCTCTTTAGTTGAGGTTTTAAAGCAGTGTAAATTTATTGAAAACTTTTGTCAATAGATTTTCTGCGCATCCTGGGCTGCTTTTGCCCATATCGCCTAATTTTTAGTTATCACTCTGTGGCATAAGTATCCCCAGAACCTATATAACTGTTACTAAAACTTAGCAATAACTCTGTGTAGCCCTGCACTGAGTTTCTGTGCGCCGGGAGTCTGGCGGAGGTGCCTATCTAGCCGCTGGTTTGAAAATCATGCTTTGGGGATTCTAGACCAAGGTGGAGAAAGCTAGGGACCCATAAGAGCCATTGCCGCCTGGTCCAGCAACTTTCAGGATGAGGATCTCTGTTGTGGCTGTTGCGCCAAAGGATACCCGGAGTAATTTGAGCCGATGCTGGACATAAGCGAGCATGGCTGTATCCCTTGCGCAGAGAGAGTTACAAGGTATCGACTTTTGGCGATAACTGAAAATTTTTAAAATTTTGCAAAAATTTTGGGGAAACCTGTTGAGAATTATTTTCACCTGTATTATCCTGTGATTACAGGGCAGCGCTTGGGGCTTGATTCCCAGAGGTGGCTACCTCAGCTAAAACCAAATACAAATTAATCTTATTTAGGTGCTGATGAAGTCACTAGAGCTAGAAGCTGGAGGAGATGGAGTTTGCAGGGGTCCAATGTGGCAACAGGGGGGTTGGGGCTTCAGAAACCAGGTTTCTTTGCCAAATCTCGGTTGATGAGGAGAAATCTCTGTAGAAACCCGGTTTCTTTGGCAGAGAAGCATCACCATCACTACAGGGTGTAATTCGTCCTTTGTCCTTTGTTACTTAACAAATAATAAATACCAAGTAGTAGATATCGGCTAGCAGATAATAGAAACATGAACAATTCAAAACCCAGAAAATCAGTGGCTCCGTTCCAAGTTGAGGGGCGGTTTCTCGGCTATATCTACAAAGATGGCGATAAAATCAAAAAGCTGCGCCTGGAAACAGCGATCGGGGAATACTGGTTTAAACTGGCTAAACCCCTGCAAACCAGCTTGGGAGAACAGTTGCAACCAGGGGATGTAGTTACAGTCAGTGGTGAAAGCAGCTTTTGTTTGAAAACGGGAAAACTGAAACTGAAAGCGGAAGCACTCAAGCGGGGAGCCGATGGGGGATGGCAGTCTCTATGCAGCGATCGCCCGGGGGTGGCGTTCGCGAAGGATGACCAAAAGCAGTCGGTTGCCTCGGATAGCCGCCCTCTAAGTTGTGTTGTGCCAGAGGTTCCCTCAGCCACAATTTTGGTTTGTCAAAAATCCGATTGTTGGAAGCGGGGAGGATCTCAAGTTTGTCAGGCATTAGAACAGCACTTGCGCGATCGAGGCTTAGAAAACCAAGTCACCATCCAAGCCACCGGCTGCATGAAGCGCTGCAAAGCCGGTCCCAATATGATTATTATGCCAGATAAAACCCGCTACAGTCACATAGAACCATCAGAAATACCCCAAATGATAGATGAGCATTTTCAAGCACAAATCATCCAACAGGTATATTAGTCATTGGTCATTTGTCATTTGTCCCTTGTCACTTGTCACTTTTCCACTTGTGACCAAAGGACAAATGACTAATGACCAAGGACAAAGGACATTATAAGAATAGATAGCGGGTTGCAAGATAGAGCCAATGAGTGAAAATTCAATTTTGCGTTTAGCCAATGTCACCAAGCAGTATGCTAACGCTAAAGGAGCCGCTGTAGCGGAGGTATCCCTGACCTTAGAACCAGGGGAAATTATGGCCTTGTTAGGGCCATCTGGGTGCGGAAAAACTACTCTATTGCGGTTAATGGCTGGGTTTGAGCGACCCGATGGGGGGACGATCGAGCTGGCAGGAACCACCGTAGCCAGTGCGGGGGAATGGGTGCCACCAGAACGGCGGCGCTTAGGCATGGTATTTCAAGAATACGCCCTCTTTCCCCATTTAAAAGTAGCAGATAATGTGGGATTTGGCTTGCAGCGCGTCAGCAAAAAAGAAGCCAAACAAAGAATAGAAGAAATGTTATCCTTGGTGGGATTACAAGGCATGGAAAACCGCTATCCCCACGAACTTTCTGGCGGCCAAAGACAGCGGGTGGCTCTGGCGCGGGCACTGGCCCCGGCTCCCACCTTAGTCCTATTAGATGAACCTTTGAGTAATTTAGACTTGCAAGTGCGGCTGTATCTGCGCGAAGAAATTCGCAAAATCCTGAAAAATACCGGGACAACGGCAATTTTTGTAACCCACGACCAAGAAGAAGCCCTGGCGATTTCCGATCGGGTGGGCGTCATGCGCCACGGCAAAATCGAGCAACTAGGCACCCCAGAAGAAATCTACAGTGAGCCAGCATCTCGCTTCGTCGCCGGATTCGTCACCAGAGCCAATTTCCTCCCTGCCAAACGCCTGGGCCAAGTCTGGGAAACCGAAGTAGGATGTTTTCATGTGGGAACTGTGGGAACTGGGGAACCAGGGGACCGTCTCCCCGTCTCCCCATCTCCCCGGTCGGTGAGCGAAGCCGAACCGCGTCTCCCCGTCTCCCCGTCTCCCCGTCTCCCGATCGGTGAGCGAAGCCGAACCGCCGTCTCCCCGTCTCCCCGTCTCCCCGTCTCCGCGTCCCCCCGTCCCCCCATCTCCGAGTCCCCCTGGGGGGAAGTGATGATTAGGGAAGAGGATTTGTGCGTCATTCCCGACGAGGGAGCCGCCACCGTGATTGGCGATCGGCAATTTTTAGGCCGCGAACACCGCTACTGTCTCATTACCCCCTCCGGGCAAGAAATCCACGCCCGCACCCAAAATAGCCCCCCTCTCCCCATAGGCACTCGCGTCCAAATCGCCGTCTCCCCGGACATTTCCGGAACCGGAGCCGTGAGAGTGTATCCCCCTGATGAGGATTAAACATAAAATGGTCATTTGTCATTAGTCATTTGTCATTAGTCCTTTGTCCTTAGTCATTAGTCCTTTGTCCTTTGTTTGGTCATAAAAGTGAAAAAAGACAAGGGACAAGTGACAAGTGACAAGTGACCAATGACAAAGGACTAATGACCAAGGACTAATGACAAATAACCCTATGAGCATCTGCATCAATCCCCAATGTGCCAGCCCGCAAAATCCCGATAACGTGCAATATTGCCAAACTTGCGGCAGTGAATTATTGCTATTTGGGCGGTATCGAGCCGTGCGGGAAATGGGAAAAGGCGGTTTTGGCAAAACCCTAGAAGTGCGGGAGGGGAACAAGGCTAAAGTCCTGAAAATGCTGATGCTGGATAACCAGAAAGCCATCTCTTTATTTCAGCAAGAAGCCAAAGTCCTCCAAGAATTGAATCACCCCGGTATCCCCAAAGCTGACGGTTATTTTACCTTTGTCCCCAGAAACAGCCAGCAACCGATACATTGCCTGGTGATGGAATTTGTGGCGGGGGATGATTTGGGGGAATGGTTGCGCCGCCGGGGAAACCAACCGTTAGAAGCTCACTTGGCATTGGGTTGGTTGCGATCGCTCGCCGGGATATTGCACCAAGTGCATCAAAAAAACTTTTTTCACCGGGATATCAAGCCATCGAATATCATGTTAAAGCCCGATGGGCAGTTGGCTTTGATTGATTTTGGCGCCGCCAGAGAAGTCAGCAACACTTATGTGGCCAAAGTCCAAGGCGGGATGGCTGTTACTGGGATTATTTCCGCTGGTTATACGGCTCCCGAACAGGCGATCGGCAAAGCCTTGCCCCAATCAGATTTTTTTGCCTTGGGCCGCACCTTCATACATCTGCTCACAGGCAAACCACCCCATGATTTTGGCGAAGACCCCCAAACCGGTCAACTGCTGTGGCGAGACAGTGCCCCCCAAGTCCCTCCAGGATTAGCCGACCTACTCGATCGGATGATGGCAATGCTGCCAGGGAAGCGGCCCCAAAGTACCGGCGAGCTGCTACAACTTCTAACACAGATAGAACAAGGAGGAAAACTCCTGGGTGTCACCCAGCCAGGAAACACCAACTCTTTATCTCAGGTAGCCACAGTCCCAGCAATTCCGCCTGGTAAAAGCAACACCACTACAGTCACAGATACCGGCAGTTATGCCAAAGTCCTAGTGACCGGAGTTATCCTCCTGTTGGCGGGAGCCGGATGGTACATTTACCAGTCAGAACAGCCGCAAAAGCCAGTAGTTTCTGTCATTAACACGCCAACACCCACACCCACGCCGACAACCACACCCACACCCACACCGACACCCACGCCGACACCCACACCCACGCCGACAGCCACGCCGACACCCACGCCGACACCCACACCCACACCCACGCCGACACCCACGCCCACACCCACGCCGACACCCACACCCACACCTACACCCACGCCAACACCCACACCCACACCATCATCAGAGATATCGCCGGTGGAAAGTATCGCGGCTCATCAGAAACCGGTGTATGGGGTGGCGGTAGTAGAAAATGGGACCCTCATGGCCAGTGCCAGTGAAGACGGACAGGTGAAACTGTGGAATGAGCGAGAAGGGGAACCAGTTGCTACCCTGTCCAAACATCAGAGTGTTATTTGGTCCGTGGCTGTGAGTCCCGATCGTGCTACCCTAGCCACAGGGAGCGCCGACACACAGATTATGCTCTGGGATGCCAAAACCGGACAATGGCAAAAAACCCTATCGGGACATACAGACCAAGTGCATGCCGTAGCATTCAGTCCCGACGGCACCAAACTGGTCAGTGGAAGTGGCGGTATCGGCAAAGATTTTACTGCTAAAATCTGGGATGTGAATAGTGGCCAAGTTCTGCAAACCTTCCAACACGATGAAAGAGTGTTAGCCGTGGCATTCAGTCCCGATGGCAGGACCGTAGCTACTGGGACAGAGGACAAATTAGTAAAAATTTGGGATGCGAACAGCGGTAAGGAAGTGCTAAGCCTAGGGGAAAATTCCACCTACATTCCCGCTGTGAGTTTCAGTCCCGATGGTCAAATGCTGGCTGCTGCCAATGCCAGCCGAATTAAAATTTGGGACCCACAGACGGGGCAACTGCAAAGCCAGCTCAAGGGTCACATGGGGCCAGTGAATGCCATTGCCTTCAGTCCCAAAGACGGCATTTTAGCCAGCGCCAGCAATGATGGTACAGTGAAACTGTGGAACCCCCGTGGAGGCAAAGAACTGGCTACCTTAAAAGGGGACGGCAGTCAACTCCTGTCTGTAGCATTCAGTGACGATGGCCGCACGGTCATCGGTGGCAGCAAAGATGGAATCGTGCAACTGTGGCAAGTGCCATAATTGTCAAATGACAAAGGACAAAGGACAAATCCGTAATCATATTTTCAGGTTATAAATTCAATTCTTGAATTAAGATTGAAGCTGAGGAATAATCCTGACCAAATCAACTCAATTGATGAGCGAATTGTTATGTCTTACAGACCGATCTATCTGGACAATCACGCCACAACAACGGTAGATGAGCGGGTAATGGCCGCCATGATGCCTTACTTTATGGAATATTTCGGCAATTCCGGGAGTATTAACCATCAATATGGTTGGGAAGCCGAAGCGGGAATTAAACAGGCACGGGAGCAAATCGCCACAGCTATTAACGCCACACCAGAAGAGATTGTATTTACCAGTGGGGCTACGGAAGCAAACAATTTGGCGATTAAAGGAATAGCCGAGGCTTATTTCCAAAAAGGTAAGCATATCATCACAGTGCAAACGGAACATAATGCCGTTTTGCATACCTGTCAGTATCTGGAATCCTTGGGATTTGAAGTGACTTATCTGCCTGTACAGTCGGATGGGTTGGTGAATTTGCAGCAATTAGATGCGGCATTTCGTCCTGACACGATTTTAGTATCGGTGATGGCGGGGAATAATGAAATTGGGGTGTTGCAGCCCATCGGCGCGATCGGGATTATGTGCCGCGAGCGGGAAGTATTATTCCACACCGACGCCGCCCAAGCCGTAGGGAAAAGCCCGATCGACGTAGAAGCAATGCGCATCGATTTAATGTCCATAACCGCCCATAAAATTTATGGACCAAAAGGAATTGGGGCGTTGTACGTGCGGCGGCGCAATCCTCGGGTGAAACTAGCTCCCCAAATGCACGGCGGCGGACAAGAAAGAGGCATGAGAGCGGGAACCCTATTCACACCGCAAATTGTGGGGTTTGGGAAGGCGATGGAATTATGCACCGAGCTGATGGAAACAGAATCAGCCCGTTTGTTGGCGTTACGAGAGCGATTGTGGCATCAATTATCATCAATTGATGACATCTATCTCAACGGACATCCCACCATGCGGGTGGCGGGAAATCTGAATGTGAGCATTGGCGGGGTAGATGGTGCGGCTCTGCGCCTAGGGTTACAGTCAGTGGTAGCATTGTCTTCTAGTTCCGCATGCAGTACCGGTAAAGCGAATCCCTCCCATGTGTTAATGGCCATAGGACGGTCAGAAGAGCTATCCCGCGCTAGTTTACGATTTGGAATTGGTCGGTTTAATACCGAGGCAGAAATTGATCAAGTGGCAGAAGCGACTATATCCACGATTAATTCTCTGCGCCAAGCCACAATCAAGCAACCGGCCATAATTTAATTATGTTTGGGGGGTGACGAAGAGCGTTGCCCCCTCCAGTCTGTGAATCTCAAGAGATGATTACTAACCATCAGGATAGAGTCTGTAGGTTGAGTTGAGGAACTCTGGACGATTGCGACCACCACGAACTAATAAGGCTTCGTTGGGAATCCTTTGCACAAATTTATGGGGGTTGATGCAAGTACGCGCTATATCTTACCAGCAATCTATGTGCTTTTGGCAGCATTTGAGGGGGAGGCAGGGTGAAACTGTTGTGAGATATGCTATGCTGGTTGTGGTGGTTAGTGCAAGGCAGTAATTTTTCCCAAAATGGTAAATTAGCTTAAATTTACTGTAGCCACCAGTTCCCAGTCTAGACCATGAGCGCCATAACCAGCAACATCCACCTGCCATTAGCTGAAATTAACCAGTTTTGTCACCGCTGGCATATCACAGAATTTGCCCTCTTTGGCTCCGTCTTGCGAGAGGACTTTCGCCACGATAGTGACATTGATGTGTTAGTCACTTTTGACCCTCAATTTCAGCGGGGTTTCGCCGAAACTTTACAAATGCGTCAGGAGCTAGAAACCCTCTTTGGGCGCGAAGTTGACTTGATTGTAAAAGCCGCCATAGAGCGGAGCGAAAATTGGCTCCGCCGCCAAAATATACTGGAATCTGCACGGGTTATTTATCCTATAAAGCAATTTATCCTCATTCCTCAATTCAAAAAATATGAGGTAAAAAATGACAGAAATTACTTCCAATGAACTGCCCCAAATTCTCCAGAGTCTATTTATAGAAGTAGAACGCACTAAAACACCCCTTACAGTCATCCATGAAGGCAAACCATTAGTGATTATCTATCCCGCCACTAGCCCAGATGACCGCCCTACTTTTGGGGTGATGAAGGGAAGCGGTGAAATTTTAGGAGATATAATTTTTCCTGAGCCTCAGCCCTGGGATGTGTTAGAATGAAACTGCTGTTAGATACTCATATTTGGCAGCAGGTAACGCACCTCCTCCAGGTTGGCACAGGTTGGAAAGGAGGGGCGATCGTGGTGCTAGTTAGCGTCTTCTAGAAGACTATCAAGCATTGGCGTTAAAATTCTGACAACGGGATTATTTATCAGTTCCATTAAAGCTGCTGTTCCGCCTGCTCTTAAAGCATTGATTACTTTTGCTTTTATATCAGGATTTTTATCGATTTCTTCTATAGCTTTTATTGCTAAGTCTCTTTTTTCTTTAGCCGTTGTTGTTGGGTAGCTCTGAGACAACTGAGCTAAAAGCTGCTGAATTTCAGCGGCAGCTTCTGTAAGATTTTTTTGCTGTGCTGAGGTACTGTGAGTGTTAGTAATGTTACCGACAACGTTCCCGGTAGATATGACTGAATTTTGAACATTACTTGTTTTGACTGACTTATCTTCTATCATTTTAGATTCTTCTCCTGACTATTTTATTAAAAACGTTCATCTGTTTATTATACCCGATTTACTACATCGCCGGTAATTTGTCCTGATATCAAAGTAGATCCATGAGCTTGACCTATTGTGATTGACCGATCCTGAAATGTCTCAAAATTAAATTCTATAGATTTTGGCTCATCGTTGTTCATAATATCATGTATAGTAACAATGATTTGCAAAATAAATTCCTTATTTTTACTGACTATAATTACTCCTTCTCCTGAATTCATGCCGATCTTGAGACCATATTTTTCTTGGATTCTCTTTTGGCTATGTCTCCAAAATAGCCAAACCACAAATATTAAAATAAAAATACCAACCCCAAGTGGAATAGTAATCAATCCAAACACAAGAATAAACCAGTACCAAGTTGGAACAGGATATTTTTTTGTAAGATCTGCAAGTTCAACATCACATATATTGCGAATTTGATACACAGTATTTTCAAACACAATAGTGTTATTTATGATTTTGAGAATAGATGTCCTTATGGCTGGTTTTTTGTCCCCACCCATATTTTCTTGAGGTAACAGTTGCTGCAGCTTGGACTGGAGTAGGGAATTATTGGGAGACATAATATAATTTATTCAAAAATTAAGTATAACCACAAAAGCATATCTTTTTATGATTATATGGGACAAAAAATTATTGTCAACCCCCAAAATATACAATTTTGCCCCACTCATCCCCCAAAATTCACCCCAAAAAATCTAAATTTGTCCCAAAATGTACAAAAATGTGCAAAAAAGCCTAAAATGTGCTATCATATACAAAATCCTTGCATACTACTACACCCATGAATCTTGAAGAAATGTTACAAGTGGCCGATGAAATCGTATTTGCACAAACAGAACATCATCTGGATGACTTACAAGAAGCCGTACTGCGAGGGACCCTCCAAGGTAACATATACAAGAAGATAGCTAAGGATTTGGACTGCTCGGAAAGTAGTGTGAGGAATGCAGGTTCGGAATTATGGCGGATACTTTCAGCAGCGTTAGGCGAAGAAGTTAGTAAAACGAATTTACGCTCGGTCATGGGTAGGTTGCAAACTTCTAATATTTTAAACTTTGCACACAACGTTAGCGGTAGCTTTAACATTTGTTCAGAAACTCCACAAAACTCAACGATTCCAAACTCACCCACCCCAACAGAGCAAACACCCCACCCCCAACCACCCCCAAAATATCAAGATTTAAGCCAGATGCCAGAGTTGGGGGATTTTTATGGACGCACCCAAGAACTGGAAACCCTCCATAACTGGATTTTACAACAACGCTGTCGCCTAGTAGCCCTCACCGGTGTCAGCGGTATCGGTAAAACCACCTTAGCCGTGCAACTGGTACAACAAATAAAAGATGAGTTTGAATATGTCATCTGGTGCAGTCTAGAGACATCCCCGCCTTTTTCAGAATTTCAAGCTGAACTAATCAAATTTTTGTCCCAGTCAGAAACGCCAGATTTATCCGCCACCTCCCCAAACACCTCCACCCTCATCAAATATTTGCGAAACCATCGCTGTTTAGTCGTCTTAGATAACGTTCACCGCCTTTTCAGTAGCGGCGAATTGGCTGGCAAGTATAAACCAGAAACCGAAGAATATCGCTCCTTATTTAAACAGATAGAACAATTATCCCATCAAAGTTGCCTTCTATTAATTGGTTGGGAACAACCCAGAGAATTGCCTCAAGGTAAAAGCCAAACCGCTCCTATTTGTACCTTGCAGCTAGGGGGTTTAGACAGGACGGCGGTACGGGAATTACTGACTGCTTATGGTTGGGCAGAAATGGACAACTGGGCAACCTTGATGGACTGCTACCAAGGCAACCCCTTTTGCTTAAAAACTGTCGCTACTCAGATTTTAGAAGTAGCAGAAGGGTTGACAGATTGCTTGCCAGAGGATACTATATTGCTGCCAGAAGAGGTGAAAGATAGTTTGCAGCAGCAGTGGGAGCGGTTATCGGAGATAGAAAAAAACCTGATGTTTTTCTTGGCGAAAGAAAATCAATCAGTCAATCTGGCAAAATTGCTGGAAACTGGCATTATCTCACCAGCAGATTTAGGAAATGTGGTGCAATATCTTGGGCGACGTGGCTTAATTGAAAAAAGAGAAAGTTTTTATAGTTTGTCCCCGGTGATTAAACAGTATGTTAAAGGTTTGGCTGAAAATTAATTGATGAAATCAATAATTAAAAAAAATGCTTCATAAGCAAGCGCAATCCTGCCGAATAATTTTATAGTCATTTCAATTAAGAATGAGACAACCCTTGCAGTTGCCCTCTATCCCCCAACCCCTTTCTCCCAAAAGGGGAGAAAGGGGAGTAAGACCAGGATGCCAAACATGAATCTTGGGAGGGCGAAGCATTCGGGTCATAAATTTTGGGTTTTTTGCCAAACATTCCTCGCCCGAATGCTTCGCCCCTACAAGCTAATCCGCAGTAGTTGGGTTTCGTGCCTCAACCCAACCTACGAAGCTAACATTTCCAGGAGAACGTCTCCCATTGCCCGACAGCCAACCAGTTTCATACCTTCAGACATGATATCGCCGGTGCGATAGCCAGCATCAAGGACTTTTTCTACCGCAGTTTCGATCGCATCAGCGGCGGCGGGTTGGTTGAGTCCGTAGCGGAGCATCATCGCCGCACTCAGAACCTGCGCCAAGGGGTTGGCTTTATCTTGACCAGCGATATCAGGAGCGGACCCGTGGACGGGTTCAAACAAACCGGGGCCAGTGGCGCCTAAACTAGCAGAAGGCAACATCCCGATGCTACCAGTGAGCATAGCGGCGATATCCGAGAGAATGTCACCGAAGAGATTGCCCGTGACAATGGTATCGAATTGTTTCGGCCACCGCACCAACTGCATCGCCGCATTATCTACATAAAGGTGCGATAGTTCCACATCGGGATATTCAGCGCTAAGTTTGGTAATGCACTCCCGCCACAGTTGCGACACTTCCAGCACATTCGCCTTATCCACAGAACAGAGTTTGCTCCCCCGTTTGCGAGCGGTTTCAAACGCCACGCGCCCAATTCGCTCGATTTCGGCTTCTGTATAAGCCATTGTATTGACACCCCGCTTAGCGCCGGTTTCGGTTTCAAAGACGCCTTTGGGTTTACCAAAATAAATGCCGCCCGTCAGCTCCCGCACTACCATAATGTCAGCTCCGGCGACGATTTCCCGCTTCAGGGTGGAAGCATCCACAAGCTGGGGGAGGATTTTGGCGGGCCGCAGGTTGGCAAATAAACCTAGTCCAGCGCGGATGCCCAGCAGACCAGCTTCGGGGCGCAGGTGACTGGGGAGGGTATCCCATTGGTAGCCGCCGATCGCCGCCAAGAGTACCGCGTCACTATTGCGGCAAGTTTCCAGAGTCGCTTCGGGTAAAGGAACGCCGGTAGCGTCGATCGCCGCACCGCCGATCAGCGCCTCTTGAAATTCAAATTGCAAGTCAAATTGCTTGCCCACCACTGATAGCACCTGGGTGGCGACGCCGATAATTTCTGGTCCGATGCCGTCACCTGGTAACAGAGTAATCCGATATTGTTGGGTCATAGTCTTGGCTCGTAGTAGGGCTTTAGCCCTCTAAAAAAGGCTCGTAGTTGGGCTTTAGCCCTCTAAAAAAGGCTCGTAGTTGGGCTTTAGCCCTCTTTGATAGGCTCTCATTTTTTGGGCTGAAGCCCAACTACAAACCCCCCCCTTTCAAAGGGGGGTAGGGGGGATAGGCTAAAGCCCAACTACAAACCCCCCCCTTTCAAAGGGGGGTAGGGGGGATAGGCTAAAGCCCAACTACAAACCTAGATAAGTTTATACCCCCAAAGGAGCAGCCTTGAGAGCAAAAATTTTCTCCATCACCGCTTCTACCGACTTATCGGGAGTCGAGGCGCCGGAGGTAATACCAATCACGATTTCCCCGGCGGGGAGCCAGTTATCTTTCACTTCCATCTCACCGTGCATCGGCTTGTAGGTGATGCGATCGCCCGGTCCGATGCGCTCCGGTCCGTCAATCCAATAGGAAGGGATACCCCGCTCTTCGGCAATTTCCTGTAAGTGACTGGTATTAGAAGAGTTAAAGCCGCCAATCACTACCATCAAATCCAGCTTTTCTTCTACCAGCTTAAACATAGCATCTTGCCGTTCTTGGGTGGCATCGCAGATGGTATTAAAAGCGATAAAATGTTCGTTTAACTTGTCGGGGCCATATTTTTTCATCATCGTATGTTCAAATAGCTTGCCGATTTGTTCGGTTTCGCTTTTGAGCATAGTGGTTTGGTTGGCGACGCCCACACGTTGTAAATCTTTGTCGGGGTCAAATCCGGCACTGATAGCTTTGCTGAATTTGGCGAGAAATTCCTGTTTATCGCCACCATTGAGGATGTAGTTAGCCACATATTCCGCCTCTGCCATATTGAGGACGATGAGATATTTACCGGCAAAAGAGCTGGTGGCGAGGGTTTCTTCGTGCTTGTATTTACCGTGAATGATGGAAGTGCAATCACGTTTTTTATGTTTTTCGACACTGTTCCAGACTTTGGAAACCCAGGGACAGGTAGTATCGACGATTTTGCAGCCTTTATCGTTGAGGAGCTGCATTTCTTGGACCGTGGCGCCGAAGGCGGGGAGAATGACTACATCACCAGATTCTACTGGGGAAAAGTCTTTTTGACCGTTGGTTACGGGGATGAATTGCACCTGCATATCGCGCATATGCTGGTTAACGGCGGGGTTGTGGATGATTTCATTGGTGATCCAGAGGCGCTCCGTG
Organism: Oscillatoriaceae cyanobacterium M33_DOE_052; assembly: GCA_015296065.1. GTDB lineage: Bacteria > Cyanobacteriota > Cyanobacteriia > Cyanobacteriales > Laspinemataceae > Koinonema. Next base: position 13,675 of record DVDU01000167.1, read on the forward strand.
GGGAAGTGGGTGCGGGTTTCGTAGGCGATCGCCACGGCGCGTTCCACCCCCCAGCAGAAACCGAACGCCTCAGCGAGGCGGATAGTCACATCACCCCGCTGCAGGGTGTAGTTATTCTCGCGAATGAGCTGGATCAGGTTGCTTTGATACGCCGAGTTCATCGTGACGGCGACTTCTTCTTCGTGTCCGAATCCCTTGCGATGGTAATTTTCCGACTGTTTGAGGGCGATAGTAAAAGCTTTGGTATCCATAATCGGCGCCGTTGCCTTGTTTTAATCCGATCGTACAAGGATTTGTACCGCCAGCCCAAACCACAGCCACCATATTGCCAAAAAATTAACCGCTAGTGTCCATAAAGTCACCAGCGGTGTGGATTCAGGACGGTGTAGAGGCGATTCGGGAATCGCCCCTACTCACCCATCGTGGAGCTAATGCCAGAGATAAACTCTTGACCGTAGCCTTCTTCCCCGTGTTCGTTAATGTCCATGCCTTGAACTTCCAAAGTGGATTTAATGCGGAGGCCGATGGTAGCGTCAATTACTTTTAGCAGTACAAATGTCACTACACCTGCAAACACATATGTCACCACAATCGCAATGATTTGTCGCCAGACTTGGGCAGGGTCGCTGCCTTGAAAGAGCTGGCCGCTGTCGCCGAAGAGCAAACCATTGGCACCGTAGGGGTTCACCATCTTGGTGGCGAAAACGCCGGTGAGGATGGCGCCGATCGTCCCTCCTACCCCATGCACGGGGTAGGTATCCAAAGCATCATCAATTTGCAGCTTGTTTTTAATGCTAATGGCAAAGAAGCAGCAAAAAGCAGTAATGAAGCCAATCAACAGAGCCGATAGGGGGGTGACAAATCCGGCAGCGGGGGTAATACCCACCAAACCGGCCACGGCCCCAGTGGCAATTCCCACCGCCGTGGGTTTTTTGCGCAGCACCCATTCTAAAATTACCCACATCATGGCGGCGCCAGCAGCAGAAGTGTTGGTATTGACAAAGGCAGCGGTAGCGATCGAGCCAGAAGCCAAAGCACTCCCAGCATTAAAACCGAACCAACCAAACCAGAGTAACCCAGCGCCGAGCAAAATAAACGGCACATTGTGGGGGACGCTGAGCTGGTGGGGATAGGTTTTCCTCGGTTTAATGACTAAGGCGGCTACAAGAGCGGAAATACCAGAAGCGATATGCACCACGGTCCCACCGGCAAAATCCAAAGCGCCGATACCGCCATACAAGCCCAAGATACCGCCTTTAGCCCAAACCATATGGGCGAGAGGATAGTAAACGATGCTAGACCAGAGGACGATAAACAAACAGTAGGCGCGAAAGTTGATTCGCTCGACGATCGCCCCGGAAATTAGCGCCGGGGTGATGATGGCAAACATGGCTTGGTAAATGGCATATACCTGATGCGGGACCGTAGGCGCATAAGAAGCCAGCTCGCTATACTCTGGGTTAGATGCTTTGAGAGCTGTTTCATAAGCCATTGGGGGCAAATAACCAGTGGTTTGCGCATGGCTGACGCCATTAAAAAATAGCCACTTCAGGCCCCCGATAATTGGTAAACCGGGAGCAAAGGAAAGGCTGTAACCCCATAATACCCAGGTGACGCCTACTAGGGCCATGAGGATGAAACTCATCATCATGGTGTTCAGGACGTTGCGCGATCGGACAAAACCGCAATAGAAAAAAGCCAGTCCAGGAGTCATCAGTAACACCAGGGCCGCGCAAATCAGCATAAATGTGGTGTCTGCTGACTCTTGCGCCGTCGCCGATGCCTTTTCAGCCGCTAATACTGCACTTTTCGCCGCTTCTAGTTCCGCAGTGAGTTTTTGGATTTCGTCCTTGGTGGCAAATACGGCTGGGGCGGATATTACCGGAGCCGTTTCCGGTGCAACTCCTTCCTCTCCTAAATCACTTGGTTCTACTTGTTCTGCGGCTGGCACCTCCTCGAGGTATTCATCTTGTGCCAGTGCCGGTCCCGTGAGAGGCACCAGTAACAAGCACAGGACGAGTAGAGCATTAATAATTAATCTTGGCAACACATTTGGTCTCCCCAATGATTGATGCAGCGTGATCGACTCCTCAAAATTGCATCAACTGCCTTAAAAAAGTAGTATCAATTGCTACCAATGCCATCAAATATCTACTGATATTGTCAAATTTACAGGAAAATTTTATGATAAATTTTTGTATCAATTTCTCATTTTCTCGCATGTTTTTCAGGGATTCGGTATCGAGGTTGATTTTTCTAATAAAAATCACGATAAAACTACATTAGACCTCTGATTTATGCAAGAAAATATGGGGATCCCCATCTCTCCCCATCTCTCCCCAAGTCTAATTTTTAAGCGTTGATTTGGAGCTGCATAAATAAAATCAGGGCAGAACGCCAAACTAAATAACCCTGCTGATTCAAATGCAAGCCATCGGTAGTGAGCAGGAGGCTGAGGTTCCCTGCATCATCGGCAAACAGAGGGTGCAAGTCCAGATATGTGGCACCTTCTTGGGCGGCAATTTCTTTCAGGGAGCGGTTGATTTCTCGGATTTTCTGATTAGGGATAGCGAGGAGACGATCGCGCCCTTCCCAACTAGCTCCAGGTCCGCTGTGGGGTAAAATCGACTGTAGCACCACTTTAGCATTAGGGTGAACCCAGAGCAAATCCCGGATAATCAGGCGGGAATTCTCTAAAATCTCCTCTGGCGGCACCCCCCGAATCAAATCATTAATCCCAATCATCACGAAAACCACTGATGGGGAGGTGTTATCCAATAGGGACAGCCGTTTGAGCAGTCCGGCGGAAGTTTCCCCGGAAATCCCCTGATTCAGCCAGTTTTTCCCGTTAGGGAGCAATTCGGTTGGAAACCAAAGACTAATCGAATCTCCCGCCAAAATCGCCAAATTTTCCGGCTTATTGGCTGCTGCAGCCGCCGCTTCCCGCTCTAACTGCGCAACCCACTGGTCATAAGTCCATTTATGGCGCGGTCCTAAATCCATTGGGACGGAGCCACCACCAGCCGTCACCTGGTTGGAACCAGCCTGATGTGGCGAGTTAAACGATGGTGGCGCCAAATCGGAAGGCGATCGACCAGGTTGGCTCAGAACTACCACAGCCACAGTCAGCATCAGGAGCCCGTTAGTCGCCAAAGATAGCATAGGCCAGCACCCACCATTCTTTGATGGAGCGTCAGCTATCAGGGCGTTTTGTGCCCCACTCTCGTCGGAGTTTGCCCGGTTCACAACCTATTGTCAGGGGGTAAAATTTGCCGCTAGTTGGCTACCTTAGCTTTATTTAGGTTACGACAGAATGAGGCAAACTGACAACTGGAGGCGGAGGCGGTGGATCCCTGGTGTGGAATTAGCTAGTACGGGCGAAGCATTCCGGCCAAGAGCCTGTCGCTTTTAACCAATAACCTATTACCGGAATGCTTCGCCCCTACAGGGGAATGCTTGGCCACTAGCTTTGTTATAACAAACTGGTATCTTTGAGGAATCCGCTGTAGGCTTCCATACCATGTTCGCCGATATCCAAGCCTTTCTTTTCTTCCTCTGGGGATACCCTAATCCCGATCGTCTGTTTCAGAGCTATCCAAAAAGCGGTAGATAGCAACACCGTAAACCCACCGACACTCAGGATCCCCAGCAGTTGAATACCAAACTGGGCGATACCTGCGTTGTCTCTATCAAATATGCCCACAGCTAGGGTGCCCCAAATGCCGTTGACCAGGTGAACCGAGGTAGCACCTACTGGGTCATCAATTTTGAGGACAGTATCAAAAATCCCCACAGCAAACACCACGAGAATCCCGCCGATACTGCCGATAATCACGGCGGATAGATAAGAGACGTTGTTGCAACCGGCAGTAATTGCCACCAAACCGGCGAGAATGCCGTTGATGGTCATCGATAAGTCCGGCTTGCCGTCTTTCACCCAGGAAGTAATCGTAGAAGTGATACCGCCTGCAGCTCCCGCTAAGTTAGTGGTGACGGCGATATAGGGTACATGCTCATCAACTGCTAATTGAGAACCGGGGTTGAAACCGAACCAGCCAATCCAAAGAATTAAACATCCCAAAGTAGCTATGCTCATATTGTGACCGGGCATGGCGGTGGCTTGACCATCTTGGTACTTGCCAATACGAGGACCGAGGATGGCGGCTCCCATCAGGGCTGCAAAGCCCCCTACGCAGTGGACGACGGTGGAACCGGCAAAGTCGTGAAATCCTATACTCTTGAGCCAGCCGCCACTGCACCATACCCAGTGACCGGTGATGGAGTAGGAAATGCCCACAATTAAAACGCTGAAGATTAAAAAAGCGTTGTACTGAATCCGTTCGGCTACGGCACCGGACACAATGGTAGCAGCGGTGCCTGCAAAAGCCACTTGGAAGAGGAAAAACACCGATACCGGCAATCCTTCGGGAAAGGGAGATAGTCCGTAGGTTGCCGGGTCTCCAGACAGGAAAAAGCCACTGAAACCCATAAACGGACCGTCGCCGCCGAACATGAAGGCAAAGCCGATCGCCCAATATATTAGGGTGGCCAGGGCGAATACAATCAGGTTTTTAGAAAGAACGTTAACGGCGTTTTTCTGGCGGCAGAAACCGGTTTCTAGCATACAAAAACCGGCGTTCATAAAAATCACCAAAATGGAGGCGATTAAAACCCAGATGGTGTTTAAAAGACCCTGGACTTTCTCAGGAGTGAGGGGTGTGTCTTCGGCGGCGGTAGCTGCGCAGCTCCAGAATACGACGATCAGGGCGGTTAGGGGAATGCACGCCACCCAGTTGGGCGATAGCTTGCTGATGGCTGGGCGCAACAAGGCAAATGTCTCTCCTACTTTTCCGAAGAAATCGGGAGGGTTGGCAGTTGCTTCTGTGCTTTTGGGTTGTCGCTTGCTTTTAAATTTCATCTTGGGAATTTTACTTCAAGAGCAGTTGAGCAGCTCTAACAGCTTGATGACCCTGCTTATCCTAGGCTCAGACAACTCCTTGGTCCTGTCGTTGGGCTGCTAACCTCCCCAGTTGCGCCCTTGGTAAAAGGAGGACTACAGGGCTAACTAATGCTAGGCTTGGCTGTTTGGGAACTCAGGGCACCGGCGGTTATTTGGTTAGAGATGGGAGTCTATCCTATCACTGGTTGGCGGCTCCGGTGTCCAAGAGCCTGAACTTTTGGGAATGTTGCCCGCAGTTCACCAAGCTATGAGTCACATCGATTCCACCAATTATGGCTGAGGAATTCTGTATTTCAGGATACTTTTTGGCGCGTGGGGCGGGGATAGGGGGTAAATAAGTGGTGTAACCCCTCGCCTCTGGTTACTTTATTTGGGTTAGATATTCCTGATATCCGATGTGATTCAGCCGCTCCTGTTTTTCCATGACGGAGGCGGCTAAACTGTTTCTGTACTTCTGGACTCGATCGAGCAGAGCGGGTTGGTGGGAGGCGAGAATTTGCACGGCGAGCAAACCAGCGTTTTGGGCGTTACCAATGGCGACGGTGGCGACGGGTATCCCCGCAGGCATCTGCACGATCGAGTATAAGGAGTCTAAGCCATTCAGGTGTCGGGAAGGTACGGGGACGCCGATTACTGGCAGGGGGGTCAGGGATGCTACCATCCCAGGTAAGTGGGCCGCCCCTCCAGCTCCGGCGATAATCACGACTAATCCCCGCTGGTGTGCGGTGGTGGCGTATTCTACCATGAGCTGGGGGGTGCGGTGGGCGGAGACGATCGCCACTTCTGTGGTCACTTGAAATTGTTCGCAAATGGCGATCGCTCCTTGCATTGTGGGCAAATCGGAATCGCTGCCCATAATAATCCCTATTTGCGGTTGGGGGTTCGTCATAGTAATAATTATTTCCATCCGGTGGGCTGCATTCTACAATGATTTGGCAGCCACCTAGAAATCCCAGTTTTAATCGAGATTTTCTAGATTACAATAGCCATTGCCCAATCAAACTTTCCCTCCCAGCGCCATGACCAGTGCTGGCTACAGTAATATGGATATCATCAACGCCCGTCTGCCCGGTTCTCCCACTTCCCACTGGCTGCATATGGGTGCTGATGGCGCGATTTCTACCATAGCGCCGATGACAGAATACATTGCCACCCCTGGAGAGCAGCCAGTTTTGGATGTAGGGGGTGATTGGATTTCTCTGGGGGGTGTGGATTTACAGATTAATGGTGCCCTAGGCTTGGCTTTTCCTGACCTCCAACCCTCAGATGAGGACAGGTTGGCTGAAATTTGCGCCTTTCTCTGGCAGCAAGGTGTCGATGCTTTTTTGCCCACCATTGTCACTACTGATGTGAGGAATATTCATCGCTCCCTCGCTACGATTGGGGAGTTTATGAGCCGTACCCAAACCACACCAGAGGCAAAAGTGCTGGGGGTACATCTAGAAGGTCCATTCCTGAACCGGGAAAAACGGGGCGCTCACCCAGAGGAGTATCTGTTACCATTAAATCTGGAAAATGTCAAGCGGGTTTTGGGGGATTATGCCCGGTTCGTGAAGAAAATTACTCTGGCTCCGGAGTTGGACGAGTCAGGGGATGTGATTCCATATTTACGCTCTCTGGGTATTTTGGTGAGTTTGGGACATTCTCAAGCCAAGGCAAAGGAGGCGAACCGGGCTTTTGATCTGGGAGCAACGATCGTGACCCATGCTTTTAATGCCATGCCTTCTCTGCACCATCGGGAACCGGGTTTGTTGGGGGCGGCGATCGTCCGAAAGGGGGTTTATTGTGGGGCGATCGCCGACGGCGAGCATGTTTGTCCCCCCATGCTAGACCTGCTGTTACGAGCTTCCGGCGGCTCCCGGGGCGTGTTTTTGGTCAGCGATGCCCTCGCCCCCCTCGGTCTCCCAGACGGTGTATATCCTTGGGATAGTCGGCAAATAGAGGTGAAAAACGGCACCGCTCGCCTGTTTGATGGCACTCTTTCTGGTACAACTTTGCCCCTGTTGGATGGGGTGCGCAATTTAGTGCGGTGGGGGATATGCGAAGCCGCAGAGGCGATCGGTCTGGCTACCGAGTCACCCCGCCACGCTCTGGGCCAGACCGGTTTAGCAGTCGGTCAACCCGCCACCCACCTCCTCCGTTGGCATCTAGACCCCTCTACATCCGCCCTTTCCTGGCAGCGATTGGCGGAGTAGAGACTCGGGCGCTTCGGCTACTCTATCTAGCTTTTTCTGGGTGGCATTTACACATATAAATTGCTTTAAAAAACCAAAGTTTCTGGCCAACATATATGTATATAAACACCAAACCCCCAAGTAGCGATCGACAATCGATTAATTTTAATCCCAGACTTTATGAGGAAATCTCCTTAATATTATTGACGATTGTCTGGGATGATTATACGGTTTACAACATCGTCGAAATCGCAGGCGCCACCATCAAGTCTTACCCCAGAAAGTTCACTAATCCCAGATAGAAGTAATGCGATCAACCCGGTTTTTGGGAAAAATCGGGTTTCTTTAGGTGGAGATGTCATCAGAACTTCAGGCAGAAGTTCAAATCATGCCACTTTAACGGGCTTAACTCCAGAGCAAGTCAGCTTTCTGCTGACCCCAACGATTCCCAATCCAGCACGGCAATCATCCCGATGAGAGTATAGTGATGAATCACCTTAAAATTTTGGTGGATTTTCATAATGCTGACAAACAAGGTCGTCTCCGTCTCAATTGTGTGGGGACTATTGAAGATTTGAGCCGCCAGAGTGTTCAGTTGCAACCTGGTCATATTCTAATTGTCTATAGCGAAGAATTAGAGGCAGATGGTGTGGTGCAATATTCTGAAGAGGAAAATCTTTGGGTGGCTGTGATCGATTGGCAACGAATCAGAGAGGTAGAGGAGATGATGCCAAGTAATTATAGCTTGCCCGATCGAGGTATGGTTTCGCCTCGATCGTGACTAGCCAAATCGCACAGAAAAAAGCCATCAGGGATTCTAAATCTCGTGGCATAGATAACCCGTGCAGATTCATTCGGAGGATAAATTCTCGGTTTTGAGAGATAGATGATTCGCCGTAAGGGCGTTGGCGCCGCCTGCGCGCCGCGCATAGCATACGGGTGGTAAATTTGGGGTTTTTTGCCAGACATGACTCGCCCGAATGCTTCGCCCCTACTTCGCCCCTACATGCGGCGGGATGCTCCCAACCGCGCTGTTTCTCTTTTTTTCTCTCCCCAGTCGTTTTTCTCCCGGACGGCGGCGGACAATTATGAGACTTTGTGGTTGATGGAATTACTTCTAGGATGTGGCGATCGCAGAAGATAGCACAATTGGAGTGGTGGGAAAGGTTGGGTTGGCGGGTGAGGTAGCGATCGCTTCGCTAACCTGATGGTTCGCTTTCCGACTGGCGAGCAGGTAAGTGGTCATATCACCTTTGCCTTTGACGCGGATGGTGCCGCGCTGGGTGAAAATGTATTTATCCCGGAGGCGGAGATAGGTGGCTTCAGACATTTGGATACAGCCCGGTATCCCGTGGGATTCCATCCGAGAAGCGACGTTTACCGTATCGCCCCACAAGTCATAGACGAATTTGTTGGCGCCGATGACCCCGGCGACTACTGGGCCGGAGTGAATACCAATACGCATAGAAAAAGATTCCCGGTTTTCGGCGTTGAAACTAGCAATTTCATCCTGCATATCCAGAGCCATTTCGGCGATCGCCTCCGCATGGTCTGGGCGAGACACGGGCAAACCTCCCACCACCATATAAGCATCGCCGATAGTTTTGATTTTCTCCAGGTTGTGGCTGACAGCGAGACCATCGAAAGCGGAAAAAATTTTATTGAGAATTTGCACCACTTCTGAGGCAGAAATGCGCTCAGCCAGTTTGGTAAAACCCACGATATCGGCAAACAAAACCGTTACTTCTGGGAAACTGTCAGCAATTAAGGCCGTGTTTTGCTTCAGGCGCTGCGCGATCGCCGCCGGTAGAATATTCAACAGCAGTCGCTCTGACTTGATTTGCTCTGCTGCTAGCTGGTTGAACGCTTGCTGGAGCTGTTCGGCTTGGCGGGCACGATCGCTCGCTAGTTGCTCAATTTGAGCAGTGCGACTCAGAGAAGTGAGCAAGTAAGTCACCGGGATATGAGTCCACAAAAGACCGATAATCAAAGTTGCCCAGGAGCGCCAGTGCTTAGTTTGCACATCCTCATAATCAGGAGTTGGCAGACGGTAGAGCTGCCACTGCTGGTCTTCCACCAGCACCAAACTGCGCGCTGTCCCCGTCTGATTGGGAAATACTTGCTCTAGAGACTCTCTGACAGCTTTTCCCGGACATTGGTTTTCCGGGTTGACCACCGCATCTTTGGCACCAGACCACAAGGGCAGCGATTCAGATTTCGCCAGGAGACCATTTCCCTGTGCAGGCGAATCAGATGTTTCGGCACAGAGGTATAAATTGAGGTAGCGCAAGTCCGATTTGCTCACCGCCACCGGGAATAAGTCGCCGAGGCGCAGTACCCCCATAATATATCCCTGTAATTCCTTCTTACCATCCCGACTGGGGTTGCCGTAGAGAGGCTCGATCGCCACCAAACTCGGTTTTCCTTCACCATTGGGAGGCCAGGAAACCGGACCAGCGATCGCCATTTTGCCCGTGTTTTTCGCTTTCTCCACAGCTCGGCGGAAAGCAGGCACAGATGACAGATCAAAGCCCAAGTAAGCGGTATTGGTTTGGCGGGGTTCGATGTAATATATGGGGAAATATTCTGGTTTACTGGGAGCTGGCACCAACTTCCCCACGCCATCTTGCCCAGTAATTTGGAATGGTTCGAGATTGTCAGCTTGGTAGCCAACTTTGTCAGCACCGACGCGGCAGACTCTATCCCCACATTCCCTAAACCGGGGCAGCCATGCCACAGCGTCCAAGCTCGGATGCCGGTTGAGGGGACGCTGCACAAATTGCTGGTAGGACGATATGGAACCCGTTGGCGCCGCCAACGCAAAATCCCCCACCGTGCGGATCGCTTCCAAAGAAGACTGGAAATGGCCTTCGAGAGTCTTGGCGATTTCCTCGGTTCCCCGGAGAAATTCATAATTGCGCCGTCGGTCTTCCCAATTCCACACCATGAAGAATGCCGCCACGGACATACTGACACCGAAGCCGAGGATTAAACCTGCCGGGAGGTAGCGATACCAAGGTAAGCTAGGTTTTTTTGGCATACTGCCTCATTGATGCTTGCTGTTCTTGGGGCAATCCTGCTGTCAGGTGAGGCAGGCTCTGTTAGCTCTCATTCCCCGTGAGAGTACCTCCAGCTTCGGCGAGCAACTAAAACCGATGCGCCTAACGGAATGACAGCTTGATGGCTAGGGCGCTTTCTTAGAGGCCGCATCTATGATCTAGCACATAACAATTATCTCTTGTCTAGTGCTACATGCAAATCTTTAAAATTATTTCTGGTTTGAGGGGAGCTAAAAATCGATTCTGGGCAGGTCATCGGCCTGGGAAACAATTAAAATATACAAACCCCTGGGGGGAGGAGCTGGGCATAGTCCCTAAAATTTGGGGCAGAATAATTGAGAGTCTCTGTGTTTATCTGTGAGGAGCGATTTCTCATATTGAGGGCAAATTTTCCCTCTTGGGCCGCCGCCGCCGCCAGGAGCAACCGGACAGGGGCAGCGATCGGGCAGACAACTACCCGCCGCGCCAAATTTCCTGACAGCGGGCAGTTGTGGTGTCACCGCCATATCTATCCCCAATCTCTTCTACCCACTCATGCCATATGGGCTGTTTGCTGCCTTAGTGTGACGCTCTATTTCGCGCCGCAACAGCCTCAATGCTCTGAGTGTGGCGATCGCTCGCTCCCTGGCGGGGATGAAAACAGCTTGGTTTTGGACTAATGACTGGCATTCCCATCGAGGAGAATTGCCCGTGGGAAACGATCGCCAGATGAGATCACTTGCATAGAAGCTATATCTATCTGGCGACACTTGCAGATTTGGGGTTTCTCATTAACTAAAGTTACAGGCGGTTGCCTTCTGGCGAGTGGCGCTCCGAGGCAGTGAAGGATCGCACGCCTGTTGCTGTTGCCATACCGCCAGAAATCTGAGCTAAAGCCGAGAGAGACGATCTCGCCTCACTCAAAGTCGATATCGCTTTCCCCGACTTGTTTCAGGTGAATGTGCTTCCGTCCCAAAGTAATTTCAAACTCATCACCAGGAGCGAGGTTCATCTGTTTGGTATAAGCCGAACCGATGAGCAGGTTGCCATTAGACTGCACAGTAATCCGATAGCTAGCGCTACGACCTCCCCGCCTTTGACCGCTGGGCTTCCCATCTAACTCGATCCCCTCCGCATCAATCAGGGCGTTGAGGAACTTCATCATATTTACCCGTTCGATACCATTTTTCGTCAGGGTGTAGTAGCCGCAGGCTTTGGCTTTTTCTTCTTTGCTGGCGTTAGCCATCTCTTTGACTTTCATCAGCAGTTCTGAGCCACTGAGGGCGGTAGGGGATTTCGCTTTAGTCAACATCAATTTACTCCTTGGCCAAATTCTCCTATCACTCTATCATTAATTTTCTCAAACTGACACTTTTGCTCAAAATTAAACCCGATTTATACCAGGCATCTGTCATAGAGGCGGTGATATGCGGCTGCACTCAGCCCCTGATTTCTCTGTGACCACATCAACAACCATCACCGCCGTTAATTTTTCTGCCCTTCTGCTCCCACCGCTACGATATTTCGGCGGCGGTAACAGGGGCTGGCTTCCCTTGAAACAGCCCCGACAAGGTTGGGCACTCAGGGCAACTTACCAGCTTCCCGCCACCAGTTTTGGGCAATTTATTGGCCTCTGGAAATATACTTATTCCCGTGACATCCGCTGGAGCGCTAAGGGTGACATGGGGTGGAATTATATCAGGATCCACCGGCGATCGAGTAACACTGCCTTCCCCGATCGGGGTGAAAGTCTTGCGATCTTAACACCAGGGATACCAGAAAACATCGCAATGGACATGGGGACTTAGGACATCTTGGCCTGAGAAAAGTCCTTCACCTCTGCTTGGTAGGGAGGGAGTCCGCCCGCACTCCTAGAGTTCCCGATATTTTGAGGATTTTGCCCTCACATGATTGTCCGTTGCCATATTGTCAGTTAGCCCGTAGGATTATAGCCCATAAGGCGACAAAAAAACCTAAAATTAATCCTAAAATCACCACCGTTTCCCCCTTGGGACAGGATGGGGGTGAGGGGAATCACTGGCGATCGTCCCATTTTTGCCCAAATTTTCCCCTCACCCCCTCACCTCCTTTGAACCCGGGGAGAGAGAAGGGGGAAAAAATTAATAATTCTGGGCGTGAGGGCAATCACCGCATTTCTACTACCGCTTCCGCTGCCAAAACCACATGGCGCAATTTGGCCAACATTTCTTCAGGAACCTGCGCCCACAAACCCCGGGCGTTGGCTTCGAGCAACCGCTCCGCCATATCCCGCAGTGCCCAGGGATTTTGGGTTTCAATGAATTGTCGCACGGTGGGGTCAAAGATATAAGCTGCCGCCACCCCAGCATACATATAGTCTTCCACACAATGCGCCGTAGCATCGTAGGCAAATAAGTAATCCACGGTAGCTGCCATTTCAAAGGCGCCTTTGTAACCATGACGCATCACACCAGCAATCCACTTGGGATTAATCACCCGGGAGCGATAAACTCGGGCAATTTCTTCCCTGAGTTGGCGGACTTTGGGCTGTTCTGGGAGGGAGTTGTCACCAAAATAGGTGAGGGGATGTTGCCCCCTGACGCTGCGGACTGCCGCAGTTAAACCGCCTTGGAACTGATAGTAATCGTCAGAGTCGAGCAAGTCATGTTCCCGGTTGTCTTGATTGTGCAAGACTATTTGCATATCTCCTAAGCGTTGGCTAAAGGCTTCCGGAGCCGGAATTCCAGCCAAACCACCTTGGTGATGGGAGGAATAGGCGTAGGAACTCCAATTGATATAAGCGCGGGCGAGGTCCTGTTCATTCTCCCAGTTTTGGGCGGCGATTAAACCTTGGAGTCCGGCGCCATAAGCTCCGGGTTTGCTACCGAAAATGCGATAGCTCGATCGCGCCACCGCCGTTTCTTCCTCCAACCCTTGCTCTACCCACCACTGTGTTTCTCTCCTCACCTTCGCCGCTAAAGGATTGTCCTCTGGCGGTTCATCTAAATTCGCCACCGCCACCACTGCTTGATCAAATAAATCAATCAGATTCGGGAACGCATCCCGGAAAAACCCAGAAATCCTTAAAGTACAATCCACCCGAGGGCGTCCTAATACTTGCACCGGGATAATTTCAAAATCCACCACTCGCCGGGAAGGTCCATCCCACACCGGACGCACTCCCAATAATGCCAAAGCCTGGGCAATATCATCGCCGCCAGTGCGCATGGTGGCGGTTCCCCACACCGATAAACCTAGGGTTTGAGGATATTCTCCTTGCTCTTGAGTGTAGCGGCAAATCACTTCTTCCGCCGCTTTTCTCCCAATTTCCCAGGCAGTTTCCGTAGGGAGAGCGCGGATATCTGTAGAGTAAAAATTGCGTCCCGTGGGTAATACTTCTGGGCGTCCTCGCGTCGGCGCGCCGGATGGTCCGCTGCTCACATAGCACCCATCTAACCCCCGCAGCAAATTGGTGATTTCTTGGTGAGTTTCTCGCAAGGCGGGGAGGAGAAATTGCTGCATCCATGTTAACTCTTTCGCGGTGGCGGGCATATCCATCCCCATGAATAAGGAGGAATCAGGGGGGATGTGGGAGTCAGTTATCAGTTTTTCTCCTAATTCGGCGGCAAATAGTTCTAGTTTTTCCACCCCGTCCGGGGATTTGTGCTTTTCTGTGAGGGGGTCAAACTCCCACCCCCAGTCTCGGGCAATAGCGCGGGTTAAACCGAGTCTTTCCGGGCCTGGTGCCCGAGCGATCGACACCATCAAATCCCGCAACTGTCGCCCCTGGGGCACCTGCCCAAACACATGCAACCCATCCCGAATTTGCGCCTCTTTCAGTTCGCACAGATAACCATCAATATCATTGAGCAACCCTTCAAAATTATCCCCAGTTGGGAGGGGCGAACTGCCATCCCCCCCCACATCCCCGGGCAAATCTGGCTGCAAGTGCTGCTCTTGCATCAGTTTGGCAATCCGCTCTTGAATTACTGACAACCGCGAGGGGTCTAAACTGCGCGCCTCCCAATATTCATCAATCAACCTTTCCAAATCCAGCAGTGGACCGTATAACTCCGCCCGGGTCAGGGGTGGGGTCAAGTGGTCAATAATCACCGCTTGGGCGCGGCGTTTTGCCTGGGAACCTTCCCCCGGGTCATTGACAATAAAAGGATATAAGTGTGGCAATGCTCCTAACGCGATTTCGGGATAGCAGCATTCCGACAGCGCCACCCCTTTACCGGGCAACCATTCTAAATTGCCGTGTTTGCCCACATGCACCACCGCCAGCGCCCCAAAATGATTTCTCAGCCAATAATAATAAGCTAAATAATCGTGGGGCGGCTCTAAATCCGGGGCATGATAGTTCAAACTAGGGTCAAGGTCGTAACCCCGCGCTGGTTGAATCCCGATAAATACATTGCCCAATTGGATTCCCGGAATCGGAAATCCCAATTTGTCCTTTGTCAGAGGTTCGTAGTTGGGCTTTAGCCCAAACACCGGGGCGGAATTATCAACAAATTTTGACCATCTCTGATGAATTTGCTCTTGCACTAGGGGCGGCAAGGTGGTAAAATACTGCCAGTATTCTTCTGCGGGTAAATACTGCTGTGCCTTGCGGTAGTCGCGACCTTCTGGGTCGTTTGTCACTAAGGCGGTGAGACGGTTAATTAATTCCTCACCACTGGCAGGGATATTTTCCACTTCATAACCGGCAGCTTGAAGAGATTTGAGTATTTCTATGCAACTAGCGGGGGTGTCGAGTCCCACACCATTGGCGAGGCGCCCATTGCGGGTGGGATAATTGGCCAAAATTAAAGCAATTCGTCGCTGTTGGGGGGGAGTCCGGCGTAATTTAATCCAATTAGCGGCTAATTGGGCGACAAAATCAATGCGCGATCGCTCCGGTTGGTAGGTGACAACTTGAGTTTCTAGGTCTTGATTGTCCTCTTGCACCGTTTTGAAAGATACTGCCCGCGTAATAATTCGCCCATCTAGTTCTGGCAGCGCCACATTCATGGCAATATCTCGGGGAGAAAGTCCATTAAATCCACTTTGCCACTGTTCCTGAGTACCACCACTGAAAATCACTTGCAGCACTGGTACATCTAAGTCTTGCCACAGGGAAGGAGCATCTCCATCTTGAGCGATCGCAAACCCAGTGGTGCAAATGACTAAATCAACTTGGTTGTGAAAATAAGATGTTATCTCTTGGGCAGAGGATACATCCCGGAGAGATGACACGAATGCTGGCACCGGTTCTAAGCCGATGCGCCTCAATGCCTCACACAAAGCATCTATGGGGGCGAGATTTCCTGCCAGATAGTGGGCGCGATAAAAGATAATGCCCACCTTGGGCGAGAGTTTGACAGAAACTGGGTTTGGCGGCAGGGAATAAAGACCGGTTTTGGGTACGGGGACTGGTGGGGAGGGATGGTAATTCTGTCCCAAGCAGGTAGCGGCGACGAACTGGAGGGCATTGATGATATTTTCTCTACCGCCTTCGGTGAAGTAGCGCCATAATTGGTTCGCCACGGTGAGGGAAACTGTGGAGTGAGCGATTAAATCGGGGTCCACAGCATCGTCTCCGGGGATGACCAGGAGCATAGCGCTAGAATTAGCTACTGTTTCCCGCACGACTTCTAGCCCATAAGACCAGTAAGCACGTCCGCCGAGGAGGCGCAAAACTATGACTTGGGCGCCAGATAATACATCTTGGGCATAAACGTCAATTGTTAATTGTTGTTGAAGTTGTAAGAGATTGGCTACCCGCAATGGGGGGAAATCCGCCGGAAGCTGCGCCGCCGCTGCCGCTACTATTTGAATATCTGTATCGGCGGCGCTGAGAAAAACTATGGGTGCAGGTGTTTGTTCGAGGAAAATGGTGCCCAGGGTGTCAGGATTCCAACCTCCGGGGGTAGCGGCGAGACGGTGCATGGTGGTTTTCCCTACTCATATGCCCCAATCAAGATACACCACTCTTGGTGCGCTGGAGAGATGGCTGTGTTAAAATGCGGGCATCTATTGCCAAATTGGCTTTTATAGCGGTTCTCAAGTTGATGAGGTACGGTGTAGAAGTGAAAGGCAACATCGGGTGGCTGTAGCTCAGTTCGGTTTGATTCCCAGCCGAGGATGTGGTAGCGGGCGGGGGCTTCGGCTGTCCCAGCGCCGCTGTACTTGAGCAAACAGAGACACCCTATAAACTGAGGAATCCCGATCGCGGGATTGAAAAAATACTGGAAATTATGGCTGCTCCCCTCCCCCAATCAGAGCCAAATTCACAAAACCAGGTGTTAAGTGACCCTAAGTGGGATATTGCTTACCCCTGTGTTTCCATCTGTCAGCCAGTGGAAAGCGCCCTGCAGCAACAAATTGAGCAAGGACGACTCCTCAATCAGGTGACTGCCCAGATTCGTCAGAGTTTGGAATTGCCGGTGATTCTGAGTACGGCGGTGGAGCAAGTGCGCCAGTTTTTGCAGGTCGATCGCCTGGTGATTTACGAGTTCAACCGACCACAGCCAGAAAAGGTCGATGCTCGGGCGACGCCTGAAGGCGATCGGGCATACCACAGAGAAGACCGCAAAACTGTTTTGGGTCGAATTACTTATGAATCTCGGGCGGCGGATACTATCCCTTCGGTTCTCCACTGGGAAGAGGGTGTTAACTGCTTTGTGGATGACCCGAAATTTGTCAAAAAATACCGCAAAGGCTCCACCTTGGCCATAGAAGATGTGGAAACTGCCTATGTTTCCTACCCCTGCTTGCTCAAGTTAATGCACCAAGCGGGGGTACGGGCTAAGTTGGTGGTGCCTCTGGTGGTAAATATTGGTGCGGAGGATTTGGAGAAGGAATTTGCTGGGGATGTTGGTGATTCAGAGCGGGGGAAGCCGGTACTCTGGGGGTTGTTGATTGCGCACCAATGTAGTGGGCCGCGTCCTTGGTTGGATGTGGAAAAGGATTTTTTAATCCACATTGCTGAGCATTTGACTTTAGGTATCCAGCAGGCTCTGCTTTATGCGCGACTGCAAGAGCAAAAGGAAAATTTAGAGCGGCGAGTCCGATCGCGCACCCAAGAACTACGGGACGCCCTGCTCGCAGCAGAATCCGCCAGCCGCGCCAAAAGCGAATTTCTCGCCACCATGAGCCATGAGTTACGCACCCCCCTCACTTGCGTAATTGGGATGTCTTCCACTCTCATGCGCTGGCCCGTGGCTACTGATGGCCGTAAGGGCAATAATGGCACGGCTCTGAGCCAGAAACAGCGCGATTATTTGCAAACGATTTACGATAGCGGTAAACACCTGCTGCATTTAATTGAAGATATTCTCGATTTGTCCCAGTTGGAAGCTGGGAAAACGGTTTTGCAGGTACGGCAGTTTTCCCTCAGTCAACTGGCTAATCGCATTGTCCAAGGTTTCTCGGAAAAAGCCGCCTCTAGGGATGTGTTTTTGACGGTGAATCTGATGATTCCAGAGCCCGAAGATATCTTCACTGCTGACCCCAACCGTGTAGAGCAAATTCTGGAAAATTTACTCAGCAATGCCCTCAAATTTACTCCCCAAGGCGGCAGGGTCAAGCTGAGCGTTTGGCTGGAAGACAAAACCGCCGCTTTCCAAGTAGAAGATAACGGCGTGGGCATTCCTGAAGAACTGCAACCTTTGCTATTCCAGGTGTTTCAGCAGTTAGATGGCACGCACCGCCGTAATTACGGTGGTATGGGTGTGGGTTTGGCTTTAACTAAACAGCTTGTGGAACTCCACGGCGGCTGGATTGGGGTGAAATCTAAGTTGGGCAAGGGTTCTATTTTCACTGTGCGTTTGCCCGCCCAGTCTTTTACTCCCTCGCTGCTGGATGCTAAAGACCGCACTCGTGATGACAATTCTAGCAGTCCTTTGGGCTGTATTGTTTTGATTGAAAGCTCGGAGCAAAGCGCTACGGAAATATGCCATATGCTGACCCAGACTGGTTATCAAGTGGTCTGGATGATTGATGGCTCTTCGGCTTGCGAGCAAATCGAGCTGCTGCAGCCTAAGATTGCTATAGTTAATATCCGTTTGGCGGGGATGGATGGTGGGGAAATCATCCATTTCCTCCGCAAATCTAGCGCTAACCCCCATCTGAAGATTTTGGCCTTGACACCGGCTTGTCCTCCGGCTGAATTGCTCTCGATTCTGGAATCTGGGGCGGATGATTATGCCGTTAAACCTGTGGAATTACCCCAGTTATTAAGTCAAATCCATACTTTGGCGGCTAGGGTAGATATGGAATTAAAAAGAAAAGGGTAAATTATTGTCCTTTGTCATTGGTCATTTGATAATTGATAATTGATAATTGATAATTGATAATTGATAATTGATAATTGATAATTGATAATTGATAATTGATAATTGATGCCGGAAAATCAGGTTTCAAACCCGCCCGAGCTGGTACATTGCCCTGCACCAATGATAATTGACAATCATCAATCATCAACCATCAATCATCAACCATCAATCATCAATCATCAACCATCAATCATCAATCATCAACCATCAATTATCAATTATCAATTATCAATTATCAATTATCTCCCTCAGCTCCCTTGACGCAGTTTGGGATTAACGAATTGGTTGAGTCCTTCGCCTAAAAAAGATAGACCGACTACCATCATGGTCATGGTGCCTCCAGGAAATAAGGCTGTCCACCAAATGCCTGTAGGTAATGCTTCTAAGGCTTGGCGGAGGTCGTGACCCCATTCGGGGACTTCTTCGGGCAGTCCTAACCCGAGAAAGCCTAAACCGCCGAGGACTAAGATGGCATCAGCGGCGTTGAGGGTGAATAAAACTGGGACGCTTTGAATGACGTTGAGAAATAGGTAACGGGACAGGACGGTGGGGGGGTCAGCTCCTAATGCCCGAGCGGCTTCGATAAATAGTTCGGTTTTGACGCTGACGGTGTGGTTGCGGACGACGCGGTAGTATTGGGGGACGTAGGAGATGCTGAGGGCGATCGCGGCATTCAATACCCCTTTTCCCACCACAAACGCTAGGGTAATTGACAGCAATAATCCGGGTAGAGTGTAGATGGCATCCATCAAAAACAGCAGCACTCGGTCCATTCTCCCCCCCAGATAGCCGCTGAGCATCCCCAGAGGCACCCCCACCACCATACTCAACGCTGTGGCTAATATCACCACTTGCCAAGCGACTCTACTCGCGACCAAAGTTCTGGCGAATACGTCGTAACCCAGGCGGTTAGTACCAAACCAATGTTGCCACGAGGGGGGGTCGTGAATTGGGTTGCTGAGAAATTCTGTGGGGTTTTGAATCCATCCCCAGTTAGCCGCCGCTGGCGCCATCAGAGCGACTACGGCAAATACCAGGGTTATGCCTATTCCCACCCACAGAAATATCATGTCCAGGCGATTATTCCCGGAAAATCGCAAAAATCGGGGGATTTTCACCCTGTTGCTTGCAGTCATGTCAGTTTTAGATTGGCCATTAAATTTTAGATTTTAGATGCAATTGCGCCCTCTCGGTGCCCTGCAGCTATTTTACTCGGAAAAATTACTCATAAGTCTGGGGATTTTGGGGATTTGACTGCGTAAATTTACGAAAAATATTTTTGGTTTTTAATGAAAATTTAACAAATTTCCTGGCCACATCAGCATTTTTTGCCGTATAATCACGGATAGAAGCATGAAGAGGGAATATAAAGCAGCCTTCACATCCGTGATTGTACTGAAATTACGGAAAGCAGGCGCAAAAGTGGTTGGGGATGGTGCCGGTGAAGGCTGCATCCACCAAGCGATTCTTGGCAGGTTTTAAAGAAGCGTTGCTAATGCAAAGGCAACGCCTCTTTTTTTGGCTATGGTTGGGGCAATTGGTAAATTGCCCCAACAGGGGACGATCGTCCCTAGATATTGCTGGCAATCATGTTGCGGTAGTCGCTCTTGGGTTTGACTCCCATCATCTGTCCCACTAGGGCTTTGTTTTTGAAAAACTGCACTGTGGGAGTACCGACAATGCCTGCATTATCGGCAATTTCCGAGTCTTGTTCTATGTCAATTTCCACAAAGTGGATTTTGCCATCGAATTCATCTACCACTTTGTTAAGAATGGGTTTGAGGGTGTGGCACGGTCCGCAGGTGGGGGAAACGTATTTCACCATCACCAGGCGATCGCTCTGGTGATACAGCTTGCGCAAGGCATAGCCACCAAAGTGCTTGGTTTCACTGGGGTTAAAATTCTCCTCCGTATCCGTCACCTCGGGTTTCGCCGCCTCAGTCGCCGCCGCCTCCTCAGACTGCTCGCTGTGATGGAACTCTTGCAACAAACCCTCATGGGATAACCACCGTTCCGCCAACATCGCCGCCATACAACCTGTACCCGCAGCGGTGATGGCTTGGCGAAACTCATGGTCTTGCACGTCCCCAGCCGCAAACACTCCCTCAACACTGGTAGCGACGGAACCGGGTTTGGTGACAATGTAACCCACCTCATCCAGTTCTAGCTGACCTTGGAACAGTTTAGTATTGGGGGTATGGCCGATGGCATAAAACAAACCCTTCACTGGTAACTCTGTTAACTCACCAGTTTGGTTGTTCTTAATTTTTAACCCTTCCAACTGACTACCTTCGGTGCCAAAAGCCTCTAACGCTTCAGTATTCCAATGTACGGTAATTTTGGGATTAGCCAATACCCGGTCTTGCATGGCTTTGGAAGCGCGCAACTCATGGCGGCGGACTAGCAGGTGAACCCGGTTGGCGTACTTGGTCAAATATACTGCCTCTTCCGCTGCTGTATCGCCACCGCCAATGACCGCTAGATCTACTCCTTTAAATAGAGGACTGGCTCCATCACAGATGGCGCAGGCGGATATCCCCATATTCCAGAATTTATCTTCTCCGGGTAGTCCGAGGCGTTTGGCGGTGGCCCCGGTGGCGATGACAAGACTGTGGGCTCTCACTTCTCGATCGCTCGATCGCACCACAAACGGACGCTGCTGTAAGTCCACTTCCGTCACATCTTCCGTGTAAAGCTCCGCTCCCCAGCGTTGCGCCTGAGCTTTCATCCGGTCCATTAATTCTTGACCGCTGACGCCTTCGGGAAAGCCGGGAAAGTTTTCTACTTCGGTGGTGGTCATCAACTGTCCGCCGGGGATACCTCCGATGACATAGCCTTCAAACATCACCGGTTTGAGGTTGGCCCGTCCGGCGTAGATGGCGGCGGTGAAGCCCGCCGGACCGGAACCGATGATTACCAGATTTTCTACTTGTGGGTTGGCCATAGCAGTTTATTGCAACTCATAACGACTTCGACTTAAGCCCATTATAATGTCTTAAGGTTGATGGAAGCGCGATCGCCCCTAAAATCCCCACACCCAAAGCAGGCAAGATACCTGGTCCACGGTATTGTAAAGATAAAGATAATTTTCTCCCGATATGCGGTCCAGAGGACTGCTCCCCGCCAACTATGGAAAGAGTGCTAGAACCGGAAGTGATGGATACCTGGGAAGACGCCGTAGAATACGACGCGATGGACTTCACGGAAGTAAACACCGCCTTCGCCAACGAGGTAGTAGCATTAGGACCCACCGCCGGTTTATTGCTCGATGTGGGAACCGGAACCGCCCGCATTCCTATTTTAATCTGCCAGCAGCGCCCTTGGCTTCTGCGGGCGATCGACCTTTCCCAAAACATGCTCAAAGTCGGCACCCAGAACATCACCAGAGCCTGGTTATCCACCCAAATCAAATTAGAATTAGTCGATGCCAAATCCATGCCATACGCCGATAATGAATTTGACATGGTAATTTCTAACAGCATCGTCCATCATCTCCCCGACCCCATGCCCTGTTTTCGGGAAATCAACCGCGTCCTCAAACCCAACGGCGCCCTCCTCCTGCGCGATTTAATCCGCCCCACAGATAACGCCACCGTCGAGGCTTTAGTCTCCAGAATTGGACACGAATACAATCCCTATCAAGCCAAATTATTCGGTGATTCTCTCCGAGCCTCCTTTACCGTTGATGAAATCAGCCAAATGATAACCGCCGCCGGGTTTGAAGGCGTAGAAATTTATCAATCTTCAGACCGTCATTGGACAGCCAAGCGGCCCTATCGATTGTCATAATCAGCAATTGGGCATGGTCAAATCCTGCCCATATCCTCTCACATTTGGTGAAATGAAAGATATTAAAAAGTGGAAAACCCGCAAATCCCGCCTAGTTTTAGATAATAAATGGTGTCGTGTCCGCCAAGAAGAAATAGAATTACCCAGCGGCGAAATCATCGATGACTTTTTCTTAAACGTCCGCCCCGATATTGCCCTAGTATTTCCCGTCACCCAGAATAATGAAATTGTATTTGTGCGGCAATACCGTCATGGTGTGGGAGAAATCCTGTTAGAACTACCCGCCGGGGCGTTTAACCCGGAAACTGAAGACGCCGCCGTAGCAGCAGCGCGGGAAATGACCGAAGAAACCGGATATATCGCCGATAAATTGATTAAATTAGCCACTCTTTATGATAATCCCGTGAAAGATACCAACGCTATTCACGTTTTTATCGCCACTGATGTGGTCAATACTGGCCAACAAATTCTTGATGTCACGGAAGATATTGAGGTGGTATTGGTGCCAATGGATAAAATTTATGATATCATAGCATCAGGGGAGTTATCGGTATCGGGCACGGTGGCGGCGGTGTTTTTAGGATTACAGTTTTTGAGCCAGTGAGAAAGCGTGCCAGTGAGAAACCGGGTTTCTGACCGAGATTATTCATCTGGGACGATACCTCTTGTGGGAGAAACCCGGTTTCTAGATTTCCGGTCTATGGTTTTTTTGCCATTACCAACCCCAAGTGCCTAAAGCCCCTTTAAACGGACCGACGATATCTTTAGTAATCCAACCGCCATAAAAATCCCCCGGTTGGGGTTGCACTTGTTCGCCGTCTAAATAACAAGCATCCATCATACTGGGGTAAAACGCAATGTAATCTTTGATACCAATAAATCCTGGTGTGGGCTGGGGATAGAACCAAGCCGCATATGGGGCTGTTTTATCGCCAACGGCAATGGTGTAATAACCAGCTTGCCCTTTCCATTCGCAAAATGTGCTGCGGGTGGTGGGTTGCAGGTATTCCATTTTCACGTCCGTGGGAGGGATGTAGTAAACTGGGGGATGACTGGTTTCTAGGACGCGCTTGGCGTTGCGGCTGTCGGCGATCGCGATGCCGTTGAAGATGATTTGGACGTGTTTGGTGGAGTCTTCGAGTCTGGGGGGACGGGGGTAGTCCCAAACTGATTCTTGTCCGGGCTGGGGGGGGATTTTGTTGGGGATCATAGTTGTGGATATCATTTTTTGATGAGTGATGATGGCTTTTCTTTAATATATGACTTGGTGATGCTGATTGGCGCCTGCCTAGGCAGATGATGGATCATGGTATATAATTTGAGGGTAAAAATATATTGGGCTATGGTCAAGCTGGAACTTGCAGGGGGTTGGCCGCTGTCTTGATCTCAGCAGTTTCCGGAGTTGGCGGCACCCGGATATGGCTCGAAAGTATTAGTTGAGATTAGGATGAGCGAGCATTGCCATGAACACAAGCGATCGCGATACCCCATCGAAACAGCCTCGTCCCCTGGTTCTGGCTTTGATGCTAACTGGCGCTTTGTTGTTACAAGCCTATCCGGGGATAACGCATAAAGCCAGAGCCGGGTCTGACCCGATGGTACTTGCCCGCAAAATCCTGTTTAAAACCGGGGTAGTGGTGGCGAAGATGCAGGGGAAAGAGGGCGTACCGTTGGCAGTATCTCAGGCAGTCAGACTCAACTTATCCCAAAAACTGGGCATTTCCATATCCCAGCTAAAAATTACCGCTAGTTCGGCAGAGAATTGGCCAGATACCTGCTTGGGACTGGCGGCGACTGGTGAAGTTTGCGGCCAAATGATGGTGTCTGGTTGGCGGGTGGTAGTGGCCAACCATTGGGTTTACCGCACTGATGATACTGGCCGCAAAATAGTGCTAGAAAATCGCAATGCACCGGTAAGTTATCTGCCAGAGGCGGTGAAAAATGCGGTGTTGGCAGCAGTAGAGCCGAAGCTGGCAATGGATGCACCGCCACCAGAATTTACTTGGGTGGAATGGCGGGAATGGGAGAATAGTTGCTTGGGACTGACGGGAGCGGATCCGGAATGTGGGTCAAACAAAGTAGCTGGATGGGTCGCGATCGTCTCTAGCGGCCCAAACCGGTGGGTATATCGCACCGATGACACAGGGAAAACTGTATTGTTGGATGCACAGTTATCCGCAGCCGATAGCAACTCGAAACCAGCGAGCCTACCCATACCAGTGCTGCATGCGGTGAAAATGGATTTAGCAAAAGCCGTGGGTATTCCCCCAGAAGAGCTGCAATTGCGCGAATTCAGCCCCCAAACTTGGTCTGATTTATGTTTGGGTATTCCCAAATCAGACGAAGAATGCACCCCCAGTAATAACGTAGATGGTTGGCGCATTGTGTTATCCGCAGGAGACACAAGCTGGGCTTATCGCACTGATGCCACCGGCAAACAAATTCGCTTAGAAGATGCCTTATTGCGATAAGGATAATTGTAGTAGGGTGGGCAGTGCCAGCCCTACTCCACAACACCCATTTCATTTTCATCAGCATCGATAGCCTCTAATTCACGGCGGTAAGCCGCCATATTCTCCACAAAATCATCAAATAACGGATCGTCTTTGAACATTCCCGCAAACTTAACCCAGGGGTGGGAATTTTCAACCTCTGCTTGGGGGGGCAAAATTGGGGTTTCTATTTCATTATTCATATTAAAATTATAGGACATTCAGCTTTTTTAGCTGATCCCAATTGTTGGATGTTATCTGAATACAGAGCAAAAAAACTTAAATTCCTTGCAGCATCAAACTTGCAGTCCGCTTGACTGGGGGTGGCACGTGGGGTGGTAATATAGGACCATTGGGTGTAGTCTAAGATACTCCAGCAACCCGGTAACTCGTGGCACACTTCAAAAACCAGGATGACATTGGGGTTTCTGAATTTAATAAAATCTACGGTTTCTACATGGAGATACTGGGGTATAATCCACCAGTAACGCTAAAATGGATTTTGTTACCCGTGTGGTGAGAGAGAGAAGATGACACCTAAAGAGCATTTCGCCTGGAGCAGCGAGCCGATCGACTCAGACAAAACCGAGGCAGGATTTTACTACTTCGCCTATGGGTCCTGCATGTGCCCGGTGGATTTAAAGCGGTCCCTAGGTGAAAAAACGCATCATTATGTAGTAGGTCCGGCCACGCTTCCGGGGTATCGCCTGGTGTTTTATGGTTTTTCTTCTCTACGCAACTGTGGGGTGTTGGATGTGGTGGCAGACCCCACCGCCGCTGTGGAAGGGGTACTCTATCGGTTGCCAATGCGGTTGAGCGAACAACTAGATAAAAGAGAAATCGGCTATCGTCACGAAATTGTCCGAGTGTCGAGCGGCGGTAAGTCTTATCGGGGGGTCCGTACTTATACGGTAATCGAGAAATTACCTCGAGAACTGCCTCCTAATGATTGGTATTTTAATGTGGTGATGCGGGGGGCGATTACTTGCGGTTTGCCGGAGCAGTATTGCTGGGGGTTGTTTAACCATATGCGTCAGTTGCAGCAGAGCCATTGGCAGTGGGAAAGGCGGGAAGCCTAGGGGAATATTTACCGGAGAGATTTACCGGCTTGAGTGCTGATAAAATCCACAATCAAGGTGACAGCAATAAACGCCAGCAAAGTTATCATTAAACCAGGATAATCAAAACTACTGAGTTGTTCGGAAAGCTGGCGTCCTAAACCGCCAGCACCGACTAAACCGACTAAGGCAGTTTCCCTGGTGCAGACTTCCCAACGATAGAGAATGTAAGCGAGAAACCGGGGTAAAGTGCGGGGGAGAATGCCGTAGAGAAATACTTGGGGGTTGTTGGCTCCGAGGGTGAATAGCGCTTGCAAGGGGCGCTTATCGGTATTTTCTATCACTTCTGCCATTAATCGCCCTAAAATGCCGAGATTGTAGATACCGAGGGCGATACTGCCTGGGAGAATGCCGGGAAATAAGACATAGAGAAGAATTAATGCCCATATGGGGGCGGGAATGGCGCGGGTGATGAGGAGGAAAGTTCTAGTAATTAGGACAATTGTGGTTTTGAGGGCTTGACTTTGGCGAGATTTTGTGTTATTTAAACTATAGTTGGCGGCGGGAAATGATAAGAGAATGCCGCCGAAACCGGCGCCCGTCATGGCTAAAATAGACATGGCTATGGTTTGGGCGCTGAGGGTGAAGAGTTGACCCCATTCGGTTGGTTGGGGTGGCCAGACACTGGTGAGAAAATTGGCGAGTAATTGGCCGGTGCGGGGTGCCCAAAGTTTGGTGAAATCGGCTTGAATATACCAAAAGGATAGGGGTAAAATGGCGGCAACGGCGATTAATGATAGTTTGATGAAGGGGTCGCGAGAGGGGATGGATGGGGTTTTGGTTTGGGTGGTTGGTTTGGCTGGGGAGAGTTTTTGAAAATTTAAATCTAGACGGGAGGGGGCGCCGAAGCGGTGACGGAGGGAGGCGCTCCAAATATCTACGGCGCCGTTGAGGAGTACGATCGCCCAAAATAGAGTCCACATTTGCTGGTAGCGGTGGGACTGGAGACTGAGGAAAATTTCATAACCGAGACCGCCAGCGCCGATGATACCGAGGACGGCGGCGGCGCGGATGGAGCATTCAAAGCGGTAGAAGGCGTAGGAGAGGAGGTTGGGAAAGGTTTGGGGGATGATGGTGTAGAGGAAGGCGCTGAGAGGGGGTGAACCGGCGTTGACTGTGGCGTGGAGGGGGAGACGATCGCACGTGTCCAACAGTTCGGCAAATACTTTAGCGGTAATGGCGCCAAAGGGAATCGCAATGGCAACAACTCCCACTAGGGGGTCTAAGCCAAAAATATTCACAAAAAACAATCCCCAAATCATCTCGTGAATGGCTCTGGGAATTGCTAAACCCGCTCTGACCGCTAGTAACGGTGATAATATGCCCCATTTTTGTCGGGGATGCCCTAAAGCTATCTCCCACCACACTTGAGACGCTAAAATACCGCCAATTATCCCGATAATTAAACTAAAAAATGTGCCTGTTACCGCATAACCGAGAGTTTTGATCGTAGCATCTAGGGTGAGGCGAAGAAATTCCCAACTTAAATCTGGTTGCCAACTCGCCCGCACAAACTGGAAGAATAACGACCATCCCCCATGATTGACTAAATCTTGATGCCAGATGCCTGCTTGCCATCCCGCCCAAATCAAGGCAGTGGCAAAGCAGGCTAACCAGATTAATCTCCCTGAAATTAGGCTTGGTCTCCGAGGCATGGTCAATTGAGATGAGATAATTTAGAGGTGTTTTTCCCCGCAGGGCAGCTTCTATAATGATTCTAGATGAGAGCGATTGTATTAGATCAAGTCCGGTTAATTATTAGCTGTGATGCCATCTAAAACCAGGACTTGATTTGACTAATCACCAAGGATAAATGACTAAGGACAAATCCCTAAATCACTGCTTCACCTCGGCGGTAAATCTCCCGAGCGTAATTAGTCCATGCTCCCTGACCCCAGTAGCGAAAACAGCTCGTTTCTAGGAGCAAATCGTACAACAACCCCCGGCGGTATTCTGATTGTCGTGTCACTGAGGCATCAGCACCTACTAAGGGGTCGAATTTTTCGTGAAACGTGGCGCTTAAACGCTGCATCGGTTCTAGGACATTTTCATATCCCTTCACCCAGCTAATATTATTTGTCCACGATGCCCCATCTACATGAAAATTCGGATGAGTTTGCCGCAAATTTTCTATCGCCGCCGCTACCTTTTCTGGGGTACAATTATCTACATCCACCTGCTGCCAAATGAGATGCTGTCCCACTGCTTGACAAGGGGGATAATCTTCGGGACGACACCCGGAAGCCTCAATTAATTCTAAATATTCTGTGCCGTTGATGCCCACGGTGCCAGACTTGCCGCCAGAAGCAGCCTGGACTTCATACCAAGCCTTTTTGAAGGCGGGGGGAAATTCATTCATCATTACGCCGCCGTTTTCGCCGTCGCCTATTTGGGTGACTAAAGAAGGTACGGAAACGCCGCCTATTTGTTGCCGTCCGCGCCCTTTGGCTTCATAATAAGGCTGCATTTGTGCCACGAGTTTGGTATCAGAACCTTGAGTTTTAATCAAAGCGGTGATGCTGATGGTTTCGCCTTGGGAGTTGCGGGCAATTAAACGGTTGGGCAGGTATTTTTCCCGCAGGGAGGAACCGTCGAGATTTTCCACGCTGTGTTCTTGCACCATTAACCAGCGATAGCCGCATTCTTTGAGGGCTTTGATATATTCATAGAGGGTATCTGGGTGATTGGGCAGGTGCATTTCTGGGGGTGAAAATCCTTTGACTCGTGCTAAGGCATCCCAGCCAAAAATGGCGGCAAAATGGTGCTGCCAAGCCTGGATATGGAGTTTAATATCGGGGATGGGGGTGGAGGGGACGACGGCATGGCTCCACATGGTGCCTAACCATTCTACATAAGGCTGGTAGGTGGGGTCACAGGTGATGCGCTTGAGGTTGTCGATGATGTCGTGGCGCCCCATCTGTCGGACTCCCCAGAGGAGATTGCCGGAATAGTCTAGCATGATGCGGGGGTTGCAACCGGCGGCGACGAGTTCGGGGATGAAGTCTCCCATGCGACTGTAGCACCAGGAAAAGATTCCGGCGTTGTGGTTGTCTCCTTCTTGGCTATGCTCAAACATATATTGGAGGTTGCTGATGAGTTCGCCGTTACCACCAGCGGGAATGGTGGGTTGGTGCATATGGAGGGCGATCGCAAATCCTGCCGTCACCTCTTCCCACCGCAAATTTGTTTTTGGCAAAAATACCGGTTCTTGGCGTTGTGTCACTTGCGTTACGGTGTCTTCCCAGCCGCAAATGTTCGGTAATCCCTCAATTATTTCGTCTAAAACTGGTAATGTTTGTGTCATCATATTTTTGTCCTTTGTCATTGGTCATTTGTCCAAGAGTCCTTTGTCCTTTGTACTTTGACAAGGGACAAGGGACAATGGACAAATGACAGTGTTAACTATTGGTTATGCCGCATTTCCCAGATTTTCTTCCCACTACCGCGCAATATCTCACTGAGTCTGCATCTATTGCTTTGGCTCACAGCATTCGGCGCACAGATATCATCACGCCTTTGAGTCCGCAGCCGATCGCCACTGGCTACGTCTGTGAGGGAGCAGGCAGTCCTCCGATTTTATTACTCCACGGCTTCGATAGTTCGGTTTTGGAATTTCGCCGCCTTCTCCCCCTGTTGGCTCCTCACCGCCAAACTTATGCTTTGGATTTATTGGGTTTTGGCTTCACCGATCGTCTTGCTGGCACTCCTTTTGACCCGCCTGCCATCAAAACCCATCTCCACAGCTTCTGGAAAACCATCATCGGCGAACCCGTGATTTTAGTAGGTGTTTCTATGGGGGGTGCTGCTGCCATTGATTTTACCACTACTTACCCCCACGCTGTCAAACAATTGGTACTGATTAACAGCGCCGGTTTTGCCAAAGACCCGCTCCTGGCCAAATTCATGCCTTCTCCCCTCCTCTATATGGCCACAGAATTCCTGCGCAATCCCCAAGTGCGGCAAAATGCTGGCATCCGCGCCTATAAAGACCCTAAATTTGCCTCTACTGATGCGTGCCTCTGCGCTGATATGCACTTACAAATGGAGGGATGGAATCAAGCCATGATGGCTTTTACCAAAAGTGGTGGTTACAGCTTCTTATCTGCGGAATTTATCAGCAAAATTGATAAAAAAACCTTGATTTTGTGGGGCGATAGTGATAAAATCTTGGGTACAAGCTATGCCCAAAAATTTGCCGCCGCTATTCCTGATAACCAGCTTATCTGGATTGATGACTGTGGTCATGTCCCCCACCTGGAAAAACCAGAAATTACCGCCCAATATATGCTCGATTTTATCGGTAATTAGTGGCGGAGGACTGGTTCATTTGGCTTGGTGTGCGGCGGCTGTAGCCGTTGATGTCTTCGTGGTTTCCATCATCAACCAGGTGCAGTGACAAATAAATTAAATTGGCTCACGAAACTACCGACAACCCTAAGAAGCGCTTAATTTTGGGGTTGTCGGTGAGTAGAGCGAATTTTTCCACTATGAGAGTTAGCGGCTAGTGTTTTTCCGCCAGCCAATCACAGAGTACCACCTGACTAGCGAGTGCGATCGGCGCTAGTCCCATGCCACCCTATTTCGGCATAACTATCTTGCCCGCTATTGATCTCCCTCCGTCCTACCGTCTCTTCCTGCCTCTTTCTGGGGGGTATGACATATGACCCCCGCCTTTAGGAGGCTAATCGTGCTGATGCCATATCGCGAATCAGCGATAATTTGGAACAGAGGTAGGCTTTGATCACATGGGTTTCATCGCTGTTGAGGGTTCGTTCCTGCTTCAACTGCTCGATCAGCCAATGTACCAGGGTGGTATCATTAAGACTGAGCAAGGTGTTGACCTGTGTTTGTTCAATCAAGTTCCAAAGCTGTCGCAGCATTCCGGGACTCATAACTCCTCCTGCTTACAAACATCCCTCTCTTTTATTGGAGTGGGAGCTGCCGGTCTGTTTTTGGCTTTATTATATTTGACCGATTCAACCCGCCTCTCGGTTTCCTTAACGATTTTTTTATATTCTCGCACTATCATAACCCCCGTGAGGGTTGAGGTGCGAAAAAAATACTCCTCCGCAACAATTCTTATTAATTCCTGCCGCTGATCATTTATTTACCACTTTGGCTGAGTTTTTCCGTTAATTTGGCTACAAAAGAGGGGATGGGAAGGGTGGGCGGATGGGGGAGAGAAGGAGGATGGGGGAGACTGAGGAAAATCTGAGTGAATAACTGGGGGGCAACCACAGGGGGGTTGCCCCGGAATTTTCGTCACGATGCCCCCCCCGGACTTGATATAAATTCTCTGGCAGCCAGGGAAACCCCTAGGGGCAATTGATTACACCTAGGGGAGAGGGGGAGATGGAGAATAGGGAACTCGAATCCCTGGCCTCTGCGGTGCGATCGCAGCGCTCTACCAACTGAGCTAATTCCCCGAATTTGCTACGAAATTGATTATAGCACAGAAATTCGGGCTCGTAAAGTATCTGAGGGAGAATTATTGCCCAAAGTGGGCGGGAGGCGCTCCTGGTAAGGTTTCTGGGGGGTTGGGGCACGAGCCAAGATTGGGCTGTAGGGGCGCTTCGCGAAGCGCCCCTACTTCGCGAAGCGCCCCTACTTCGAGCCTGCGGCATATGTTTGCTGGATTCTGTCGAGGTCTAGGTCCCAGAGATAATCTACGGCCCAGTTGGCTTGACGCTGCATCATATGGAAGGGATAGGTGTTGGCTACCCCCACCACGGGGATACCTGCTGCTTTGGCGGCGGCGAGACCGGCGGGGGTATCTTCGATCGCCACACATTCCCTGGGGGTTAAGTGCAAGTCGGGATACTTCTGATTCAGGCGGTCCACAGCCAAGAGATAGCCGTCTGGTTGGGGTTTGCTGGTGGTGATGTCATCGCCTGCGACGATCACGGTAAAATAGGGTGCTAGCTTGAGGCGTTGTAACACCAGCTCCACTTCGGCGCGGATGGCACCGCTGACTACGGCCATTTTCAACTGCGCCACCCGCACTTTATAGATAAAGTCTTCTAGTCCGGGAAAAGTGGGCAATTTGGTCATCTGTTCCAGTTGCTCGCGATAGGCTTGGGATTTGCGGGCAATGAGTTTGGCGATGTATTCTTCTGTGGGAAAGCGGCCCCGGTTGGCAAATAGGTCTTTGATGCAGGCTCGATCGCTTCGCCCCAAACAGATTTTGCGGTACTCCCCGGGCTGGGGACGCATATTTTCCTCTACCATCAGGTGAGAAATCAATTGCTCGTGAATTGACTCATCATTAATAATCACGCCGTTGAAATCAAATAAAACCGCCTTAATCCCCATAACTCCTTTACCTACTCAATAACCAGGAGCTGCCATCCAATCCCCTGATGCGATCGCATCCTCCCTGGTAGTAAAGCCTGCCCGGGCAGCGAGGGGTTTCACCCCCAAAGTCACCTGGTGCAGCCACCAGAGTTCCTCCGTTAGCACAGCGGCGAAACCTGCAGCTCCCATCCCGGCATCTACACTATCACCAGCATAGTCCTTTATATAGGGTTCCTCAAAAATTTCTGTGAGCCAAGGCACTTGACGCAGAGATTTTTGATTGCCATCGAGTATCGCCACCTCTCCCCCCGGTTTCAGCAGTCGAAAGCATTCTTTGAGGATAGCGCGGGTAACAGTCGGTGGGGTTTCGTGAAATAACAGAGAAGCCGTGACTAAATCAAATTGCTCCGTGGCGAAGCGGGTAGCTTCCGCTTTTCCTTGTAACCAGAGGATATCTAATCCCGCTTGTTTGGCTTTATGTTCCGCCACAGCCAGCATATAAGGTGAGAGGTCTAAACCCACAATCCAAGACCGAGGAAAAGCCTTTTTCAGCATAATTGTCGTGGAACCAGTACCACAACCTAAATCAAGGATAGTGGTGGGTTGACAGCGAATCGCATCTATTAATCCTTGGCGGACTAAAGTTTCTCCCGGTGGTAGGACATACTGGGTAATAGCATCGTAGGTAACAGCGGCATCCCGAGTGAGATATCCGCCTTCAATACCGTGGAAATTTTGGCTGCGGTAATATTCGGGATAGACGAAGTTTTCTGAATCACCAAATTTAGTTACTGCTTGGTTCCAGTCGATGCTCTGGGAGAGTCGTTTTAGCTGTTCGCCGTCAATTAGCAGCTCGAAAGCGGGGGCGAGGAACCTTTGGAATATGGTATCTTTTCTGGGTGCCATATTATTTCTGGGATGGGTTATCTCAACATAGCATAAAAAAACCACCCTGAATCAGTTCGTAGGGTGTATTTTACTCTCAAAGCCCCTCTCCCCCCGTGGGAGAGGGGTTTGGGGTGAGGGTCTTCCTAGGCTGTAATTTTACACCCAGTCTTCGTAGTTCTATCAAAGCCCCTCTCCCCCCTTGGGAGAGGGGTTTGGGGTGAGGGTATTCTATTTTACACCCAGTGAACCTCTGACGGCAACCAGTCTTTTGCTTCCACAGGATAGGTGCCTACTGGATGTTTCACAACATCATGCTGGCTAGCTTCCAACTCATCAGCAATTCTGAGAGAATTTCACCAAATGTCCGGCGGGCGATCGTAAATAAATATAAAGAAGAGATGACAGACGATGGGGGAGATGTTAATATCTTACTTAATGGACAAGGAGAGCAAG
Source organism: Oscillatoriaceae cyanobacterium M33_DOE_052 (assembly GCA_015296065.1). Classification (GTDB taxonomy): domain Bacteria; phylum Cyanobacteriota; class Cyanobacteriia; order Cyanobacteriales; family Laspinemataceae; genus Koinonema. The sequence continues at coordinate 47,181 of DVDU01000167.1, forward strand.
GAGGCACTGAACAAGGAGATCAAGGGGGCACCGCTCAGGTTGATAACGGATAATCCGTAGGGGCGAAGCATTCCGGCAGATAAATTATTGGTGATAATAAGGGGTTAATTACCGTCATGCTTCGCCCCTACAGTCGGATGCTGCACGCACAGGCAACAGCGGCACAAAAATTATGTATCGCGTTGGATTTCGTGCCTCAAACCAAACTACATGAAAGAAAAACCATTACTGGCCGAGTCTAGTTTAAATATGTAAATAATTGTTAAGCTCATTTTTCTATCTGCTTGCCAACATTGAATTATCGCACATTTTTGGTTATGAAAACAACAAAATTAACTAAACAAGATTATATCCGCATCGGTACGTTTAGCTTGGCTTTGGCGGTGGGGACGGCTTGCAGTGTACTGGGTGTATCCGTTGTGGGTGTACCTGTTGCGGTGGGGGGAACTGTGTTAGCAAGTATTGCGGGTGGAGTTGTTACAAATGAAGTCAGCCCCATTTTAACCCCACAGGAAACAGATAAAGATACGCTGAAAAATAATGATTTAACCAGAATTGTAGGAAAATCGATCGCATCTGTAATTGTCGCCGTTGCTGAATCACAACAGTTTGACAAAGAAACGGAAACTAACTTGCGAAAAATGGCGAAATTGGCAGAGGAAGAATGGGAAAATATCGGCAAAAATCTGCCCGGTGAATTTGCACCTATTCAGGAATCGCAATTAACAGAATTTTTTACGATTCGACCCGAAGATTTTAACCATCTCACCGCATTGGATGTAAATTTGTGGGAAAGTTTACTGACTGATTTGCAGCAACAAGCAAATGTAGATTTACCTCTATCTGTAATCACTGATACCGCTACCCGCCTACATCAAATTTTCCCGAAAGCGTTGCGAGAAATGCTGAAAGAGGATTTGAAATCGGATGGGAAAGGCTTTGCTGGGATAGTTTTGGATTTGTTGGCGGTGCTGCGATCCCAGCTTACCCAAAATCACGATAAATTGGAGAATTTAGAATTATTTACTCAAAAAAGCCAAGACGAAATTGCAGCAGAATTAAAAAGTGTTTCCGGACAAATTGATTCTGGGTTTCAGAACGCTTTGCAGGAAATGGGAGTGCTGCAAACTGATATCAATCAGTTACTATTTGATTCTAAAGCTATCCTTAATAGCATTGAATATCTGAACCAACAATCCCAACAACGGCACGAGGAACTGAAAACGCTGATTGAAATTAACAGCGATCCTAAAATAGTACAAACTAACTTTTGGCAATTATTGCGGGAAAAGGCTAAATCCCCTGCCAAGTGGATACGATTTTTAACAGAAGAGGAAAAGCAAAAGGTCTTAGCAGAGGAAACGAGAGTTCGCCGCCCCTCACGGCCCGATTCTGTTGAGAAAATTACCGAGAAAATTCCAGTTAATCAACCTTTGTATTTGGAGGTAAACTTGGAATATCCCCAGCATCGACTGCTGTTGGTTAATGGCAATACCGAGGGCCAGTATCTATTCTGTCCTTCCTTAGATTTCGCTCCAGATAGCATCCTGGAAAAACCGCCGTTTGTGCTGCCTCAAGCGGGTTCTTGGGCAGAACAAAATGGAGAGAATGAAAAGATATTGTTTGAGGATGTGCGGCGCGAAGAATTTATGGCTATTATCCTGGATAAAGATGTAAATTTTGATTGGATGAAACCCAGTGAAGAAGAATCGTTACCAGAATGGAATGTTGAGCGGATTGTGGACGTATTTAACCACTTGGAACAGTCAGGAGAATGGCAAGTGTTTTATCAAAGTTTTGAGGTGGTGGAATCAGAAACACAAGCCGATAATGTTGAGAACGGATAATCCGTAGGTTGGGTTGAGCGGAGCGAAACCCAACTTTATTCCCCGACTCCATCCATGTGTAGGAGGTTGGGTTTCGTTGCCTCAACCCAACCTCCGGCTAAAATCATAACCAGGGGATAATTATGAAATATCTAAACCTAGAGAAACCCGATATCACCCTAACAGCAATTGTTGATGAAATTGCGGCTAACCAGTCTGAAGTTATTATTACTCGCAAGGGTTTACCAGTGGCTCGGATTGTTCCCTATTCGATTCCTGATGTAACGGAAAAAAATTATCCCCTGCGAGGAATGCCAATCAAAATTGCTGCGGATTTTGATGAACCGATGCCTGAACTTTGGGATGCTTTGGGAGAGTGAACAACCATTACACAAAAGGAAGGGAAACCACAATGGACGAACAACGCATCAATGCTTATTATCAACTCATCCAAAGACTGCTCCAATGTCCCAACGGAGAAGAAGGGCAGATTTTAAACAACAACATCGAGTTACTCGACCCCGGATTTTTGCAAACGATAATTGTAGTTGCTAAACAATTCGATGAGCAAGGCATACAAAACGAATCTAACTTTTTAACTAACCTTGCCTTGCAACTGGGGGAATGGCTCGGTAGTGACCAGCAGGAAACAACCATCAGAAAACAGACAGCCGGTATTTTATTAAATTGGGGAATTAAACAGTTTGATATTAGTCGGTTTATGGTGGCTTTGGAGTGCTGGCAACAGTGCCTTATGATTTATCCAGAGATTAACGACCGCCAAGGGGAAGCTGCTTCTCTGGGAGGTTTAGGCAATGTTTACCTCTGTCTGGGAGAATATGAACGAGCCATCACCTTCCACGAACAGTCTTTAGCCATTAGTCGGGAAATCAAAGATCGCCAAGGGGAAGCGGCTTCTCTGGGAAACTTAGGAAATGTTTACCACTCTCAGGGAGAATATGAACGAGCCATCACCTTCCACGAACAGTCTTTAGCCATTAGTCGGGAAATCAAAGACCGTCAAGGAGAAGCGGCTTCTCTGGGAAATTTAGGAAATGTTTACCACTCTCTGGGAGAATATGAAGAAGCGATTACTTCCCACGAACAGTCTTTAGCCATTAAACAGGAAATCAAAGACACCCTTGGGGAAGCAAATTCTCTGGGATGTTTAGGTAATGCTTACCACTCTCTGGGACAATTTGAACGAGCGATCAATTTCTACGAAAAGTCTTTAGATATTAGTCGGGGAATTAAAAACCGTCTTGGGGAAGAGGGTTCTCTAGGATGTTTAGGCAATGCTTACCTCTCTCTGGGACAATTTGAACAAGCGATTACTTTATACGAAAAATCTTTAGCCATTAGTTTAGAAATCAAGCACCGCTGTGGGGAAGGCGATTGTCTGCGCGGTTTAGGCAATGCTTACTACTATCTGGGACAATTTGAACGAGCAATCAATTACCACGAAAAGTCTTTGCTCATTACACGGACAATCAAAGATCGCCTTGGGGAAGCACATTCTCTGGGAAGTTTAGGCAATGCTTACGACTCTCTGGGACAATTTAAACGAGCAATCAATTATCACGAAGAGCATTTAATCATTAGTCGGGAAATCAAACACAGTCTTGGAGAAGGGAATGCTCTGGGAAATTTAGGCGGTGCTTACTACCAATTGCAGCAAACAGAGAAAGCTATTGAGAACTCTCGAAACTCCGTCAAAATTGCCACTCCCAAAACTATGCCAGACCTATGCTTCAAAGCAGGTCGCAACCTCGGCAACATCGGCTTTACCCAAGGCGACTGGCAACTCGCCTTAGAAGGATACGAACCCGCCATGCAAGCAGTGGAACAACTCCGCAAAGGCTCAACCACCGACAAACGCCGCCAAGAAATCATTGCAGAAGCCATCTCCGTTTACGCCAACGCCGTCCAATGCTACATCAACCTGAAACAATACGATAAAGCCGTCGAAACCGCCGACCGTTCTCGTTCCCGCCACCTCGCGGACTTATTCGCCAGCAAAGACCTCTACCCCCAAGGGGAAATTCCCCCGGAAGTGGCAGAATACTATCGCCTGCAAGAACAAAGCGATCGTTTGCGTATTTCTGACAACGACGGGACAAAAGCATTCGCCGCCACTCGCCAAGCTACCCCCAACAGCGACGCGACGCTGAAACTGATTGAAAACTTAGAAGCGCAAAAGCAGCAAGCGTGGCTGAAAATTCGCAGCAAAGACCCGGTTTTGGCGGGTCAATTGCAAGCTGACCCCCTCAGTTTCCAGCAAATGCAAGCCCTAATCCCTGATACGGAAACCGCCATCCTCAATTTTTACACCACTGATAAACATACCCACGTTTTCATCTTGCGGCAAAATCAACCGCCCCAACTCCACACCTGCGAAGGTCAAGGGTTTGAAACGCAAAATTGGATAATCAACAACTGGTTAAAACCTTACGTCGAAAATCGAAACGTATGGCTAAATCAAATGCGAGGTTTTCTCCCGGAACTTGCCAACCGGCTGCAACTCAATCAACTGATTGCCGAACATCTCACCGGCATCCAAGAACTGATTATCATCCCTCACCTGTTCCTGCATCAAATACCCTTTGCTGCCTTACCTTTAAATGATATTGCCATTCCCCAAAGCAATACAGCCTCCGACCAAACTCGCGTAAAAGCTGTCAAAAAACCCGACCCAGCCGCAGTCGCAGCCGCCAAAACCCCATCCCAACAACCAGAATACCTCAGCGATAAATTCCGCCTTCGCATCGTTCCCAGTTGCCAAATCCTCAATTATTGCCACCAGCGAGGCAACCAGAAAATTGAGAATATGGGTATCGTGGAAAATGCCACTGGCGACCTGGTTTTCACCGGCTACGAGTGCGAAACCCTAGCCACTATGCACCAAGTTACCCCAGACAACCGCCTGCAACACCAGCAAGCCACTATCAGCAATTATCAAACTTTAATCCCCCAAATTAATGTCCTCCATTCCAGCCATCACGCCAGTTCTAACCTGAATAATTCCCTGGAATCAAAACTGCTATTATCCGACGGTGATATCACCCTTGGGCGGCTGTTTACCTGGAGATTTTTGCAGCTAGTGGAAGTTTTCCTCTCCTGCTGCGAAACCAATTTAACCCTCACCCCAATTACCGATGACCCCCTGAGTATTGCGGCTGGTTTTCTCTGTGCGGGGGCGCGAAATGTGGTCAGTACCTTATGGGCAGTGGATGATTTAGCCACCGCTTTGTTTTGCATTTTGTACTATCAAGAAAAGCAAGACAAGAGCCGTTCGGAAGCCATCCGCCAAGCCCAATTTAAGCTGCGGAACTTGACGGGCGACGAATTACATGCTAAGTACAAACCGCAGTTAGAGGCTTATTTTGAGCAGCAAAACTGGGGCGAAAATCAAGCCGAAATTATGTACAATGTGCGGTTGCGGTTGGATTTCCTGAGTCGGCAAACTTTACCCTTTGTCAGTCCCCATTATTGGTCGGGTTTTATTTCCCAGGGTTTGGCATGACTCTAATTGGAACAGAGTGGTCAGGTTCGGGGCGTTTCTTAGGGGCGAAAATTTTTTGCCCCGACCTGGTAGCTGTTTGAACAGTGAATCAAACTGGTATAATTGTCAACTAAAATGAGGGATAAATATGGAAGAAATGGAACTGATCGCGGATTACCAGTGCCACAATGCAGAAAATCCGATGTGGCATCCGTTAGAGCAAAAATTGTATTGGACGGATATCCCCACGGGACGGATGTTCCGTTATGACCCAGCTAATCGTACCAGTGAGCAAATTTATGCTGGGGAACCGGTGGGGGGGATGGCGCTGCAGGAGGATGGGTCGCTGTTGCTGTTTAAAATGCGGGGGGCGATCGAGCGTTGGCAAGATGGGAAAATCACAACGCTGATTTCTGAGCTACCAGAGGAGAGAGACACGCGGTTTAATGACGCGATCGCCGACCCAGCGGGCCGAGTCTTCACCGGGACAATGCAAAGCGATACTCACTTTGGCAGCCTCTACCGCCTAGACACCGATGGCACCCTCACCAAAGTTTTAGCACAAGTAGATATTCCCAACGGCATGGGGTTTACCCGCGACCTCAAACAAATGTACTACACCGACTCTCCCAAGCGGCAAATTTATATATTTGACTACGACATCACCACCGGAAACCTCAGCAATATGCAGGTATTCATCACCACTCCCGAAGGAGAAGGCGTTCCCGATGGTATGACAGTGGATGCAGAAGGTTATATCTGGTCCGGTCGCTGGGATGGGGGGCACTTATTCCGCTATGCTCCCGACGGTAGGGAGGTATTGCGCATCCCATTTCCGGCCAAAAAGGTTTCTAGTCTTACTTTTGGCGGGCCCGACTGGACAGATATTTACGTCACCACTGCAGGGGGTGACAACCGCGCCGAAAATGGTCCAGGAGCTGGTGCCGTATTCCGCCTGAATTTGGGTATTAAAGGAGTGCCAGAATTTTTCTCGAAAATTGGCTTGTAGTTGGGCTTTAGCCCAAATATTCTCAGGCTCGTAGTTGGGCTTTAGCCCCTACTCTGAACCGGTTTTTGGGCTAAAGCCCAACTACAAACCTTTCAACTGTTAATTAGACGGAACTGGCCGATCGACCTTTTAAAGACAATTCCAAAGGCTCTCCGGGTTTGGGTTCAATCACTTGGGTGGAGAGACCGTGGCGTGCGAGCTGGGAGCGAAAGTCTTCGAGATTGCCGTCAGCGCGGAGAACCGAAACTAATAACCCCGAGAAAACCACATCTCCCCCAGCGGCGGTGGGGAGCATTATCTGTGGTTTTACTAATTTAGCTAATTCTAAAGCAGTTTCCCTGCCTTTGATAATTGGACCGAGAATGGGGATGGATAAATCGACGATCGGGGTAATAGCCACATCGATCGGCGCCTCGTTTTTTAAAGCGGGGGAGTGAAAACCGTGGGGCTCGTAGTAGAGAGTGATTCCGGTATCTAAATCTTTGAGGAGATAAGCATTTTCTACGAGAGTTGGGCCGATAGGAGAGCCGGGAAGGGCTTTAATTTCCAGGCGATTTCCCATTGTGAATGTGCCACCATGAGCAATAGCGGTGACGCGGGTGTAACCTAGTCCTTGGGCGACTTTGGCGGCATTGGGAGAGGCGGCGACGGGGATGTGACGATCGAGCGCTTTCAGAGTCGCAGGATGGGCGTGGTCTTCCAAGCCTTGAGACAGGAGAATCAGATTAATGTTTTCTGGAATCGATCGGGGGGAGCGGCGCTCACCTTGGAACAACCAGCCTGCATTGCCGAATACCAACGGACCCACTAACCAGGGGTCGAGGAGAATTCGCTGCCCTGCGAATTCTATTAACCAAGAGTTGCTGTCTAGATAGGTAACATTCATAAAAGTTCAACTTCAAACTTCCTTTTATTGTAGGTTGTCGTTACAATTGTTAAAACTTTTCTGGGTAAGGCAGAGGCAGTCGCATTCGTCCTCGTGGCTCAAATCAATAGCCCATCCGGTATATGGTGGCGTGGCGGCTCCAGGTCCCCAACTCAGGAAAAGTCCGCCAGATAACCATTTGCATGAACTAGACGGGATATGATGATTAAAACTGCACCAGAAATCGCAACTACAGACCTATCCACATTGGCCATTGACTTGATCCGGGCGGCGGGTTGCGAATATGGAGACATTCGCCTGTGTTCTTACCGAAATCAAAATTTTACCGCCCGCGATCGCTCTTTAAGCCACTTAGCCGATAATGTCGGTTCCGGCTTTGGGGTGCGGGTCCTCCTCAATGGCGCCTGGGGTTTTGCGGCGTCTCACCGCCAAACTCCCCAAGAAATCACCCGCATTGTTGCCTTAGCGGTGGATATCGCCAAAGCCAGCCACCTCACCCAACTGAACCCGGTCCGGTTGGCGCCAGTGCCAATTCAGCGCGATCGCTACATCACCCCCATAGAAATCGACCCTTTCCTGGTGCCGATCAGCGAGAAAACCCAACTACTGCTAGGGATAAACGAGAAATTGCTCGCTTACCGAGAAAAGGGCATTAAAAAAGCCCATTCCTTCTTGCGCTTCGCCCGCGAAGATAAGACATTTGCCTCCACAGAAGGCACCTTAATTGAACAAACCATTTACCGCACTTATAGCGGCTTTGGCTGCACCGCCGTGGCCAATGGAGACGCCCAATCTCGCAGCTATGAACGTCCACCCCTGAATATTGGGTATGAACATATAGATAAATCGGATTTGCTCTCCCAAACTGACCGGGTGGCCGAGGAAGCTATAGAAAAAGTCCATGCCCCTGTAGGACCTTCCGGCATCCGCAGCACTTTGATTTTAAAACCCAGCAACCTATTTTTGACCATTCACGAATCCGTAGGACATCCCACAGAATTAGACCGAGTGTATGGATATGAATCAAATTTTGCTGGCACCAGTTTTGCCACTACCGACAAATTGAATAAATTGCAGTATGCGGCACCGTGGGTAAACTTTAAGTGCGATCGAACCCAACCGGCGGGACGGGGCACAATGGGTTATGATGATGAAGGCGTCCCCGCCCAAGAGTGGTATGTAGTCAAAGATGGAATATTGGTAGATTACCTCACCGATCGAGAAACCGCCTATCGCCTGGGACGCAACACCAGTAACGGTTGCGCTTATGCGGATAGTTGGGCAAATGTGCCAATGGTGCGCATTCCCAATTTAGGCTTAGAACCGGGAGCGGATGGCGGCAGTCACACTGCCACTTTAGCAGACATGATTGCCGATACCGAAGAAGGAATTTTAATCGATGGGATTGGCAGTTTTTCCATAGACCAACAGCGGCGCAATTTCCAATTCGGTGGCGATGCCTTTTGGAAAGTAGAAAAAGGCCGGATTGTGGGAATGCTGAAAAACGTCACATATCAGGGGATGACCGTAGATTTTTGGAACAGCATAGATGCCATTGGCACGGCAGCGGAATTAGAGCAATGCGGTACAGATATGTGTGGCAAAGGGGAACCCATGCAAATCGCACAGATGACCCATGCCTGTGTCCCGGTGCGGGTGCGCAATATCCAAATTGGCGGACCATCCTCCTCTTAAGGGCATAATTTATCCCCCCAAATTGGGGGGTGAGACAATATCGGTTTTTCTATATAAAATTGGCCATCAGTTCAATTAAAAATTAAATTTTGATAATTTTTTTAAGGATGGGAGCTAAACCGTGATATAATCGCGGCTGATTAGGAAAAATGCAGCCATCCAATCAGGCAAATAGCCTTGACAATCAGTGAAAAGGAAGTCAGATTTAGGGATAGATTCAGGTATTGGGCTGTAGGTGAGGATCACCCTTTATGGGTATCTCTAAGCCAGCGATCGGCACCCCCGAGGTCGCCGCAGATACCGTCCCCATCTCTTCCCCAAACTCGATCCCAAATCAGAATAGGGGGTGATACCCTTCATGGGTGCAAAAGCCAAGGCAAACCTTCCCGATGGCCTTTCCCCTGGTGATGGGAGGCGATCGGACAAACCCACCGTCGGGGATTCGGCACTGCCGATCGCAATTTTCCATTGTTAATCCAATTTCCCGACTAAAATATGATTTAGCCAGTGGATTCGGGTGAACCGGAAGGCCAGAGGAAAGGCGCTTTTAATTCAATCCATGCCCAAAACCAGCGATTTAATCTTGACGCGCTCGCAATTGGCATTGCTCGATGTCTTGCAAACACCCATGTGGATTTTAGACATCGAGGAGATGCAAATTTGGTGGGCAAACCGGGCGGCTCTCACGCTTTGGAACGCCCGCAGCTTGGAAGAACTACGAGAGCGTGACGGGCGCCAAATTCTGGGTTCAGCCGCTCCCCAGCTCCAAAAAAATATCCCGGAATTAGCACCAGGAAAAACCTTGAGCATGAAATGGACGTTTGATTTTCAAGGACATCCAGTGGTGCTGAAGTGCATCTGTTCTAGCGTGATCACGGAATGCAGCCAGACCGCCCTCCTGGTGGAGGGAGGCAGTTATGTGCTGGCGACGGGAGAAAACCTAGGGACCGTGACCATCAAGCCGGACTCTCATACCGCCTGTTGGGAAGAAAACTGGCTTTTGGAAGGGGTGGCGAAAGCGACAAATCAACTGCTGACCACCACGGAAGAGAAGGCGGCGATCGCCCTGGCTCTGGAGGCTTTAGGACAAGCCACGGTGGTCGATCGGGTTTATATTTTTCAGCATCACTACCATCCCCAAACCGGTATTCCCCTAGCCAGTCAGCGTTGGGAATGGGCAAAGCCGGGAGTGACGCAGGAAATAGACAACCCAGAACTGCAAAACGTAGTTTACGATGATATCGGGATGTGGTGGTATGAAACCCTCTGTGTTGGGAGAGTGATTGCCTCATTAGTGCGGGATTTGCCCTCGCCAGCGCGAGAAATCCTTCAAGCACAAGACATCCGCTCAATTTTAGTCGTGCCAATTCAGATTCAGGGAAATTGTTGGGGATTTATTGGCTTTGATGACTGCCAGCAAGAAAGGCATTGGACCGAGACAGAAAAATCGATTTTGATGGCAGCGGCGGGGAGCATCGGCGGGGCGATCGCTCGCTCCTCAGCCGAAGCCAAACTCGCCCAACTCAACGCCCGCTTGGAAACCATCGTTGAACAACGCACCACCGAACTCAAAACCACCAACGACCAACTCCGCCAAGAAATCCAAGCCAAAGCCCAAATGGAAGAGCAACTGCGCTACAACGCCTTCCACGACTCCCTCACGGGCCTGCCCAACCGCGCCTTATTCATGGAAGAGCTAGCCCGAGTGGTGGCCCAAGCCAAAGACAACCCAGATTACTTATTCGCCGTCCTCTTTCTCGACCTCGATCGCTTCAAAGTCATCAATGACAGCCTCGGACATACCGTCGGCGATGGTTTGCTCATAGAAATCGCTTATCGCCTTCAGAATTGCATCACCAACGGCGATTTAGTCGCTCGCCTTGGCGGCGATGAATTTGCCATCCTCCTCAAAAACATCCCCGAATTTCCCCGCGCCACCCAAGTCGCCGAGCAAATTCACAGCGCTTTAAGCCTCCCGTTCATCCTCGACGGCCCAGAAGTCTTTACCAGCGTCAGCATTGGCATCGCTCTGAGTTCCACCAATTACGACCACCCCGAAGACATCCTCCGGGACGCTCACATCGTCATGTACCGCGCCAAAGCTCTGGGAAGGTCGCGCTATGAAGTCTTCAATACCGCCGTACACCAGCAAATTCTCGCCCTGCTCCAGCTAGAAAACGACCTGCGGCGAGCCGTCAAAGCCTTGGAGGAAACAAAATACCTCCCCCGAAAATTCCAGATTCCCAGCCAGTTTCAACTGCACTATCAACCCATAATCGCCCTTACCACGAGCCGCATCGTCGGCTTTGAAGCCCTATTGCGCTGGGATCACCCAGAACTGGGAAGAGTTTCCCCAGCCCAGTTTATCCCCCTAGCCGAAGAAACCGGACTCATCGTCCCCCTGGGGGAGTGGGTATTGCGCGAAGCCTGTAGCCAGCTCTGTCTCTGGCAGCAGCAATTTCCACAGCAGCGGCCCTTAACCATGTCCGTGAATCTCTCTTTCCGCCAGTTTTATCAATCCAACCTCATCGAGCAAATTGATTTGATTTTTCAGGAAACCGGGGTCGATCGCCGGGACATCAAGATGGAAATTACCGAAAGCGTCATTATGGACAATGCCGAATTTGCCCGAGCCATTCTCTCCCAGCTCAAATTTCGGCAAATTCAGCTCTGCATGGATGATTTTGGTACTGGTTATTCATCCCTGAGCTATTTACAGCAGCTAGAAATCGATACTTTGAAAATTGACCATTCCTTTGTCAGCCGCATGGAAGCCAGTGATAATAATTGGGAAATCGTCAAAACTATTGTTGACCTCGCCCACAATTTAGGCATGGATGTGGTAGCTGAAGGAGTGGAAACCAGGGAGCAACTGGATAAACTACAAGGTTTCGGATGCGAGTTAGGGCAAGGATACCTATTTGCTCCAGCATTAGATAGCGTTAATGCGTCCGAGTTACTAGCAGTAGGGATACAAATACCACCGGCTCACAGTACCCACTAAAAGATTTAAACTAGCATCGTTGACTTTTACTGAAATTGCCACAACGATGAGAATCAAACAAATCCCTTGGGCAGCATTGGTTGGTTTGATGCTGCCTTTAATCGCTTGCGCTCCCCAACCGGAAGCCACCACCTCCACCCCTGCCCAGTCCACTCAAGCTCTGGTGACAGGAGCCATCCCCGACCAGGACCCAGAAAAGCTCCAGCGTCTTTATGGCAAGCTGGCGGCTTATTTGGAAAAAGAGCTAGGGGTTAAGGTGGAGTATAAACCAGTGACCGACTATGCCGCCGCCGTCACAGCGTTTAAGGTGGGAGATTTAGATTTAGTTTGGTTTGGGGGACTCACGGGAGTGCAGGCGCGCTTGCAGGTCCCCGGTGCCGAGGCGATCGTCCAACGGGACATCGATGCCCAATTCCATACCGTCTTCATCGCCAACAAAAACACCAACATCGCCCCCTTTACCGATATCAGCGGCTTACAACAACTCAAAGGACGCACCCTCACTTTTGGCAGCGACGCCTCCACATCCGGACGGCTCATGCCCCAATATTTCCTCAAACAAGCCGGAGTCAACCTGCAAGACTTCAAAGGCGAAGTCGGTTTCTCCGGGTCCCACGACACCACCATCAAACTCGTGGCAGCAGGCACCTATGAAATTGGGGCTCTCAACGAGCAAGTGTGGAACAGTCGTCTAGAAACCAAAGAAATCGATTTAGACAAAGTACAAGTCATCTGGCGTACTCCCGCCTACTATGACTATCACTGGGTGATTAACCCCAATGTGAAACAGCGTTATGGGGAAGACTTCACCACCAAAGTGCAGCAAGCTCTGTTGAAGCTCGACCCCCAAGTGCCCGAGCAAAAAGAAATCCTCGACCTGTTTGGCGCCGCCAAATTCATCCCCACCACAAATGCCAACTACGCCAATATTGAAGCCGTGGGGCGGGAAATTGGCAAAATTAAGTAAATTCACAGAGTTGGTATCGGATATTTTCCCGGAATTACCATTTATTTACGTGTTTTTGCGGAGGGCAAAACCTTGAGAGAGTTTAACTGTTAGCTGCCTAGGATTGCGGCGATGATTGCTCTAAACCCGCTGTGCCCAAAGCCTGCGGGTTTTGCCTTAGCTGCCCCAGCCATTTGGGGGCACATTATAGCAGCAATTGAGACCATTTATCTCAGGACATTTTGTGAAGATATGTTGACATAAACACCAATTGCCAGGGTAAAAACCCCAATTTTGTCAACAGATAAAATATTTATTTTATTTGAGTAAATAATTTTAATTTTTGCTCCAGAAAATGGGCAGCTCAAACGAGGATGACGCCTATCCCGTCTAGTGACCGGGGCTGGCTTTGGCGCCGTCAAGGGCGGGGTAATAAAAATGATATTTTTAGCGGACAGATGGGGTATTATAAATAGAGAACTGGTTTTCACCTAAGCCGAAATAAGTATGAGTTAGCCAGTGCCGCCCTAATTTAGGGAGGAAACACCAGTCAGATCCAGAAATTTTGACAAATATTTGCTTTCTGAGGTCGCGAAACCGGGCTAAAATAGCCAGAGAACAAAGTTGTAGGAGGTCAATGATGACAGGAGCAAAAGGGGCGCATGGTGGAGGGAACCCGATCGGGAACAATATCCCCTCAAGAAAGTATATTATTGCTACCTCAATTTTGGGCGCACTAGCCCTATCTCCCACCCCCACTTTGGCCAATCCCGCCCCCTTGGCCGAGTCAATCCCCCCCAGCGGGGAACCCAGCATTACTGCCAATGACCATAGGGCATCAGGCGCGGCTGCCCTACGACTGCCAAATACCAGTCCAGCCCCAACCGAGCCTAACTGGCAGCGCTTCCCAGACTTCGGGCAGCTACCAGGAGCTACACCGAATGTGTTCACTACGATAACAAAATCCACCGACCCGGGAACAAAAACGATTTTCCATCCGTCTTTATTTATATTGGAAGGTTTGGCAATCACTGAAGCCGCCGAATCCAGCAACACACCTGGAGGTCTTAAAAATCAATACCATCCCAGCATTTTCAACCTCTATGGCAGGGAAAATAGCTCACAAATAGCCTCATCCCCAAATATCCCCCACCTGGCCACACCAGCAGGGGTAGAGGAGAGGTTAAGTAGTGCTTTTTCTGTGGCATCGGCAGCCATTGTAGGGGCAGCAGAAACATCCCCATTAGAAATCAGCCAAACTGGGGAATCTATGGATAAAGCCGAGGAAGAAAAATTGCGCGAACAGCTGCTAATTGCTCCCCTACCCGTGACTCTGACCCCATCAACTTTAGGGGCAGCAGCGTCTCCCGGTTCCAGCTCTGGTTCCCCCACCGCCTTTGGTGCCAGTTTAGGCCAAGTATTTGCGGGAGCCAGCTATCAGGAAAGAACCCGGTTTACAGAAACATCAGACGGCTCAATTTCAGCGGGATTTGGTTTGGGTGATGCCCGTAAATATGCGGGTTTAGAAGTAGCCGTATCCGTCCTAGACCTGAGCAGCCGCAACAATGACGATAAGGCATTCGACAGGGGTAGTTTCAGCTTCAAATTACACCGGGCTTTGCCGAATAATTGGGCAGTTGCTCTAGGTTATGAAAACGCCATAGTCTGGGGTTTCACGGATGCGGGGAGCAGCGTTTATGGTGTAGTTAGTAAAATAATTCCTTTTAAGAATAGTCCCGCCGAACCATTCAGCAGTTTGACTGTATCGGCTGGCATCGGCAACGGTCGTTTTCGCTCAGAAGACGACTTTAACAGAGATGAAGGCACGGTTAACTTTTTTGGTAGCGCGGGTCTGCGCATCATTGAACAGGCATCTGTGATTGCCGACTGGACGGGACAGGATTTGACTTTGGGTGCTTCTATAGTGCCATTCCGAAATCTCCCGATCGTCATTACCCCGGCAGTTGCCGATATCACGGGCAGTGCCGGTGACGGCGCCCGGTTCATTCTCGGAGTTGGTTACAGTCGTTCGTTCTCCTTTTAACTCACACAAACGTCAATCAAACCATGAAAAGCAAATTCATCCTAGCTCTCACCTGTGCCTTGGGTTCCACCCTCATGTGGGTACAGCTCGCCCCCCTAGCTTTGGCGCAGACGGGTAATATGTCCGACGGCACCGGCAACAACAACCCCGGCCCTACAGGGAATATGTCCGATGGTACGGGGGTGATGATTACCAGTGAGCAGCTCAAAGCCTTGCTCCTAGCACTTCAGGAAGGACAACTGCTGATTATCAACGGGGTGGAAATCACTGCTGAAGTGCAGCAGCTCCTGCTCTCCATCATCAGTGGCAACCAAAATGGGATCGGTCAAATCGTCAGCATTCTGGTACAAAATGGCATCCCCGGTGACTTAGCCGCTGCCTTCGCGCAAGCATTCATCGGTTTATTCAATGCTGATGGTACTATCAACGTCGCCCAATTGACGCAACTGCTCTTGGCTTATCAGGCGATGATCAATGCTGGGGGCATTAATTTAGCAATACTGAATGGCTTACCCATATTTTTAGGGCTGCAAGCGATTCTGGCTCAGTTGGGCTTTGATGTCACGATTCCCATTACTATTGTCAGCTTCCCCATCAACTCGCCCGAAGCTAATACCATCCGTTTGATTCTATCTTTGCGTCAGGGTAAGACCTTCAAAATCAACGGTGTAGAGATTTCCGGGGAATTGCAGCGCTTGATTCTGGCTTTGCTCAACGGAGACCAGCGGGGTATCGGTCAAATCGTCAGCCTGTTGGTGCGCGGTGGCGTACCGGGAAATCTGGCATCGGAACTGGCCCGCAGCTTCCGGGGTTTGTTTAACCTGGATGGCACGATTAATGTTGCCCAATTGCAAATCTTGCTGGCCGCCTATCAAGCCATCTTGGATGGCGGATTTACGATGGCTTTCCCGAGGGGAATTCCTCTGGAGCTACAGGCGATCCAAATTCTTCAGATGCTGTTGGCGCAGTTAGGGATTGACGTGCGCATCCCATTTGTGATTGTGGGCAACCAGTCTGATAATGCTGTAGTGGAAACTCCGCCTGTCAGCTTGCCAGGAGATGAAGAAGCTGAGGAAGTGGCGGAAGAAGTGCCCCCAGTGGAAGAGCCAGTGGCGGAAGAAGTGCCCCCAGTGGAAGAGCCAGTGGCGGAGACTCCTGCAGAAGAGAGCGAACCGGAACCAACGGGCAACCTGTCTGATGGGACGAATCCGATCGCTGAGGCGCCACAAGAAGATAGCGAAGCGGAACCAACCGGCAACCTGTCTGATGGCACTAACCCAGTGCTGGTCATGCCCACGCCAGAAGCTGAAGAAGAAGTGGCGGCAGATACAACGGCGATCGAGTCAGCTCCCGTGGCGGATAGCGGCGATGGGGACGGCAGTAATGACGTTTCCTCGGCAGGCGCGTCCGTGGCTGGTGGCCCGATTATCACCACCAGCAACATTGCTGGCGGCGCCTTTATCTTCGCTAGCTACAGCATCCAAATTGCTGTTCTCCGAGGTGCCGGTTTGCTCCTGGGGCAGCTCAATGGCAACGGCCCGCTAGCTTTTGGTGGTCGCTCCATCTCCATCCAAGCACGGCAAACCGTCAGCCGCTTGATCGTTTCCGGTGATAGCGCCTCTGTAGAGGCATTCGCCAGCAGTTTAACTGGTGCTGGCGTACCTGACAATTATGCCCAAGCCTTGGGTGTAACCATGAAAGGTATGATTAGCGTTGGCGCCAGCGGTCAAGTGATGTCAGTGAGTGCTACCAAGTTAGTCACCGGGGTGGCGGTGTACAATGCCACGATTAATGCTCTGAGCGGACAAGCCCTGAGCAACCCCCCAGGCGAGCTGTCTTGTGTAGGTCATTCTCTGTCCCAGTTGACCAGTGCAGCGGTAGCTGGTGCTAAAGGTAATGTGACTGCAGAATCTGCACAATAACATATGGCTGGTTTGGCAGTGACAGGTCGGGTGGTTGTTTTCACCCGGCCTTTTTTCTCTGGAAATGAATTAGGCGCAGCGCAAATGAACGAAAAACAACTGTTAGAACGTATCACGGTAAATCCGAAAATCTTTCAGGGCAAACCGATTATTCGGGGGCGTCGGCTCGCGGTGGAACACATCTTGGGGATGTTGGCGGCTGGGGATACGGCTGAAACTATTTTGGCTGGTTATCCCTGGCTAGAACTGGAAGATATCCAGGCTTGTTTGCTGTATGCTTACAAACTGGTTAGCCATGAGCGAGTAGAACCACTGTTAGTCGAAACCAGTCCATGAAAATTTTACTCGATACCTGCGTTTGGGGTGGGAATCTTGCCGCCATCGCCGCAAGGGGTTATGATGTTGTCTGGGCTGGCAATTGGTCAGAAGATCCCGGAGATGATGAGATTATCGCCACCGCTTACAACGAAGGTCGTATCCTAGTAACTTTGGACAAAGATTTCGGTGAATTGGCGATCGTTCATGGCACACCCCATTGTGGGATTATCCGGTTGGTTAACGTAGCTGCTCAACAGCAAGCAACTGTATGTTTACAGGTCATCAGGCGTTATGGAGAAGAATTGCAGGCAGGGGCGATCGTTACTGCCTCTCCAAGTCGGTTGAGAATTCGCGCACCTGAATCAGAATCAACTAGATGAACTGTACTCTGCACCAGAGAAAATGGGGATAATTCAGGTTGCTGGAGATGTTGACGGCGGTGGCGGAGACGATTTTTGAGCTAGAGGGAGTAGGGGTCAAGTTTGGCAGTTTTCCGGCCTTGGAGGATATTAATTTGCGCATTGGGCCGGGGGAGCGGGTGGCGTTGGTGGGAGCCTCGGGGGCGGGGAAAAGCACTTTGTTAAGTTTGCTGAATGGGACGGTGGTGCCTACGGTGGGGGAGGTGCGGGTGTTGGGGCGAAATTTGGCGCTTTTGGGGGGGAAGTCGCGGCGACTGGTGCAGCGGCAGGTGGGGATGGTGTATCAGCAACTGCATTTGGTGGATAATTTGCGGGTGATTCATAATGTGAATGCGGGCAATTTGGGGCGGTGGCCTTTGTGGAAGGCGGCGGCATCTTTGGTGTGGCCATTGGAGGTGGAGAAGGCGGCGGCGGCTCTGGAGCGGGTGGGTATTGGGGAAAAGTTGTATGCTAGGACCGATGAGCTGTCGGGGGGACAGCAGCAGCGAGTAGCGATCGCCCGGGTGTTGGTGCAAGACCCGGTGGCGATGTTAGCTGATGAGCCCATTTCCAGCTTAGACCCGGAACGCAGCCGGGAGGTAATGGACTTGCTGCGCTCATTGTGCCAAACCACGGGTAAAACAATGGTGGCGAGTTTACACGCGATCGGCTTTGCTCGCAGTCACTACCAGCGGATTATCGGTTTACGTCATGGGCGCCTATTATTCGACGTGACCGCTGCCGATGTTACCGCTGAAATGGTAACAGAATTATATCAGATTGGGTGATTTTTTTGGTCATTTGTCCCTTGGAGGGGAAACCGGGGGTAGAAACCCGGTTTCTGGGGGAAAATAGCAGCCAATTATTCCCTAGTAGCCGAGAACCGGCATTTTGAATCCAAATTTAGGATAATTGCGCAAATGGCTTGATGCGAATTCGATCTTCTTCCACCACTGCCAAATAGCCAGCCCAATCTGTGCGACTGCTTAAAGTAGCTACCACTCGCTGAGCAACGATCGCTGGTGACAAGGGTCGAAATCGGAATAAAATAATTCCGCTATCGGCGGGCAAACCAAACTTGAATGCTAACTCGCCGAAATCTTTATCGAAGGTGACAATAATTCTATTTTCTACCTGGGCACGCGCTAACAGTTGTGTATCGCTACTACCAGGTGCATCTGTTCTTATCCAAACCACATCATAGCCTTCATAGCGTAGAGCTGCTACGGCATCGGCTGGAAAATTTTCATCCGCTAAAATTCTCACGCTTTTATGCCTTTAAGGGATAAACTTTCTCAGCTTTTAGCGCTGCACTAGCATAGCTAAAACAGGCTCTAATGTCCTCTATGGTAAGGCCGGGATAATTGCGCATGATGTCGGCTTCAGACCAACCTTGAGCCAATAGCTCCAGGATAAACTCTACCGCCAAGCGGGTTCCTTTGATAACAGGTTTTCCTGTCAATATTTCCGAGTCGATCGCGATTCTTTCTTGCCAACTCATTTTGATTTGTCCTTTGTCCTTGGTCATTTGTCATTTGGATAGGAAACCGGGGGTAGAAACCCGGTTTCTGGGGGAAAAATAGCAGCCAATTATTCCCCAGTAATGGAAAGTCCCTCTACCCAAATTCGGGGACAGATGCCACTAGGGGTAAATTGCAGTTCTGATTCCACAAAAATAATCGATTTCAACAGTTGCAGAAAATCTCCGGCTACCGTTGCCGAATCAATGCTGATTTTTTCCCCTTGGCGGACTAACCAACCGTCAAAAGGTAGGGAAAAAGAACCTTGCAAGGATTTTACCCCAGCATGGAGGGCGCTTACATCGTCGATATAAATCACATTGTCAGCGGTATTTAAACTCAACTGCTGACTCGCCGCTACTCCTGGTAAAACGTGGTAAAAATTGGGGCTAACGGTGACTTTGGCGCCCATATTTGCGTGTCCCGTGGGTTTGGCGTTCATCCGCTTGGCGGTTCCGGCGCTATGGAGGAAATTGGTTAAAATGCCCTCATTAATGATGGGTAAACGCCGGGTGGGAGTGCCTTCTTGGTCGAAGGCGGAAATCCCCACATTATCCGGGTGCAAGGCGTCATCCCACACGGAAAGCAGCGGGGAGGCGATTTCGGTGCCAAGAGATTCGGGGGTGGAGAGACTTTGTTTGTCGAGGATATTTTGGGCGTTGAAGATGTTGGAAAAAGCGCCCAATAGGCTCAAAAATGCCTCACCGGAAAAAACCACGGTGTATTTACCGGATTTGATTTTTTCATAGTCCAAGTGGCTGATAGTTTTGGTGGCAGCTTCTTGGATGCAGCCGGGAATATCGAGTTTTTCCAGACTGTGACTAAGGCGGATGGCGCCCGCACTGCGGGGTTTTTTGCCTTCTTGTTCGGTTTTGGTGTAGAGGTAGATGGAGGCGTAGGAACCGCCTTCAAAACGAGCGGCTCCGGCGCTATTGATGTAAAAACTGTCTGAGTCGCGTTGAGCTAAGCCGTTGTAGGGGACGCTGACGATCGCGCCGTGACGATCGAGCAAATCCTTTTCCGCATCAATCAAAGTTTCAATCAACTGCGCTACAGGTACTTGGGGCGTTTTATCCGTGGGGATATGCTCAATAGGAGCTGTCGCCTCGGGGCTAAAATCCGGGACATATTCCTTGACACCAAATACACTAGCATTGCGTGCGGTTTCCAGAGCCAACTCTAATCCTTTGGGGTTGACATCGGTGGTGGTGGCGATACCCATCGTCTGCTGTTCGTTCCAGACGCGAACCGTCACGCCCGATCGCTGGGAAGCCTTCACCTGTTTTGGCTTACCCCCATCCACCTGAACGCTATTTTCATCCACCGTTGCGCCATAAATATCAAACTTCGCTATCCCCAGCTTTTGCGCTGCATCCTTAGCCCGATTTGCCAATTCCTCAATATTCATCATTAGTGATTTGTCCTTGGTCAAAAGTCCTTAGTCATTGGTCATTGGTCATTGGTCAAAAGTCCTTTCTCCTTGGTCATTTGTCCTTTGTCCTTTGGTAGCAAGGGACAAGGGACAAGTGACAAAAAACAAATGACAAATGACAAATGACAAAAATTTACCTGCCACCAACGGTAATAGCATCTACCTTGATGTGGGGTTGTCCGACGGTGACATAGATGCTGCCACTGACGGAACCGCAGAAGCCGGGAGCTAAACTCAAATCTTGGGAAGACATGGAAATCTTATTCATAATTTCCTTAGCTTCACCGATGAGAGTGGCACCTTTCAGGGGTTTGGTGATTTTGCCATTTTCTATGAGATAGGCTTCATCGACGCCGAAGTTAAACTCACCCGTAGGTCCGACACTACCGCCGCCCATTTTTTTGCAGTAAATGCCCTTATCCACAGAGGCGAATAAATCTTCTGTGGTATAATCGCCAGCGGCGATGTAGGTATTGCGCATCCGGGAAGCGGCGGGGAAAGTGTAATTTTGGCGGCGACCGCTACCAGTGCGGGGGTGTCCTGTGCGCAGGGAGCCAGTGCGATCGGCCAGGAAGTTTTTCAGAATGCCATTTTCAATCAGCAAAGTCCGCTGCACAGGCATTCCCTCATCGTCCATGTCGATCGTGCCGAAAGCATTCGCCGACAGACCCTCATCCCAAGCCGTGAGATTTTCGTGAGCGATTTTCTCGCCTTTTTTCTCCAGAAAAGGCGTAGTTTTCTGCTCCACTTGGGTAGTTTCCAGCAAATGGCCGCAGGCTTCATGGAAAATCACGCCGCCAAATTCATTAGCCATGATAATCGGATAATTGCCCGATTCCACATAATCAGCATAAAGCATTTTGCCCGCCGATTCTGCCAGTTCCGCCGCCGCTGCTGCTGCATCCCAACTGCGCAAAAAATTCGGGTCGCCAGTATTGCCTTGGCGCTTACCAATAGAAGTACGATAAGCACCATCAGCACATAAAAGCTGACAAGCTATAGTTTGAGTCAGGCGCATATCGCGAGCGAAAGTACCTTCACTGGAAGCTACTAATACTTCTTGCCAGTCCCGAAAATAGGTAGCGCGGCGGGATTGGATATGAGCGGCTTGGCGGTTAAGTTGGGCAGTACCTCCCAGGAGAATATCTCCCATTTCCCGCATATCGCTACAATTAGCCAGCCAGGATTCTTTACCCTTGAGAGCCGCATAATCTCGCAGCGGTTCCAAGTTGATTTCCGGGACGATCGTACTCTGGCGGGGCAGATGCAGCCCCATAATCGATAGCCCTTTTTCCAGAGCAGTTTTCAGCCCATTAAAAGAAAGGTCATTAGTGCTGACATAGCAATCCGATAAACCTTTAAACACCCGCACCCCAGCACCGGTAGAGAGGCGAGGAGAAATGCTAGTGATAGTGTCTTCTTCCGCCAGACAGTTGATGTAGTTAACCCGTTCCAGGAAGAATTCTACAAAATCAGCACCAGCCGCCCGCCCCCATCCCAAGAGAGTGGAGAGGCTGGCGCGCCAAGTCTGGTCAAATCTATCAGCAGATGGGGTATGTTCCCGCGTTGATATATCTGGAAAAATTGGAGTTATTACTGTTTGCATTTTCGGTTATCTTCTGGTAGCGGGCTAGTTGTCCCTGGTGATGATAATTTGGTTGCTTCTCTGAGAATTTACGGTAGTCAGCAACCTGACAACACAATCTGAAGCCTAAATTTTGGCTACTGTTTAGAAATTGGCTGTTGCAGATAAGAAACCAGGTTTCTTACCTAGATGCTTTTATCTAGGACAAAACCATTCTTTTGCGAAACCCGGTTTCAGGCAATCATATCACAAAATCATGGTAGGGTGGGCATTGTTGGGATATGATTTGGCGAGAGCAGCTTCAGGCAGGGCAATGCCCACCCGACAATCTGGAGACTGGCCCCGAAGAAAAGCGCCATCATCTCCCGGACAAAAGTTACAAAGCCATCAGCTCCATCGGGAGGCGAGCGCCGCACAAAATAGCGCCGCTTAGACAAGCACCGGTGAGGTCAGCATCCACAAGACGAGCGCGGGTGAGGTCGGCGCGAGTCAAGTTGGCGCCTCGCAGACATGCTCCTTCCAAATTGGCGTTTCTGAGGTTAGCCCCAAACAGGTGAGCGCCAGCGAGAGAAGCGCCACAAAGGTTGACACGGTGGAGGAATGCCCCTACCATTTTGGCACCTTTGGCATCGGCATTTTTGAGGCAGGCACCTTCGAGGTTGGCATCCATCAGGTAAGCATTTTTCAGGGTAGCGCCCTCGAGAGATGATCCGGCGAGAGAGGCACCATTTAAATAAGCACTGGTGAAGTCCGCGCCGTCGAGGTTACATTCGCTCAAGTCGGCGGCTTCTAAGTAGGCATCGCTGAGGTCGGCTCCTGGCAAGTGTCGCCAGGGGAGTTTTTGGTTGATAATTTGCCAAACCAGTCCGAATTTGCGATCGAGCGTTTTCGCTTTCTCCAAGCGTGCATCCTGGAGATTGACAAAAGAAAATTGGATATTTTCCAAACGAGCGCCAGTAAAAGAAGCGCCGCACAGTACCGCCACCATCAAGCGGACGTTATTCAGGTCGGCGCCATCGAGACAGGCATTTTTCAGAGAGCAGAAAAGGATTTTGCTGCCAGCTAGGCAAGCATCCTTGAGATTCGCCCCTTCCAGATTGACACCTTCGAGGTTCGCATTTTGCAGGTTAGCATTGCTCAGGTCAGCACCGCAGAGTTCCGCGCTGCTGAGGTTAGCGTCTTGGAGCTGAGCCTCTTTGAGGGAGGCGGAGTCAAGTTCCACACGATTCATATGGACACCATTGAGGCAAGCTGCACCCAGTTGCGCCGCTTGCAGATTAGTCCCACAGAGCTGCGCATTAGTCAAATCCCCATTATGGAGAATCGCACCGCTGAGATTAACATCTTTGAGGACCGCGCCTCGGAGAGAAGCCCCGGTAAGGTTGGCACCTTTCAGATTGGCCCCATTGATTTTCAATCTATTGAGGGAGGCACCCATCAGTTTGATTTGCCTAAAATCCCTTTCTCCCGCTGCATAAAGCTTCAAAAGCTGACTACCATCCATATATGTTGCTCGCTGTACATCGGGTTGTTCTATCTCCATCTTCCCACGATGCCGATGTTGATCGGGGGTGGGGGCCAGCGGGTGACGGGGTGAGGGGGGGACGGGGAGACTGGGGGGAGGGGGAGGAGGGGGAGGAGGGGGAAGATGGGGAGGAGG
>DVDU01000030.1 GCA_015296065.1 Oscillatoriaceae cyanobacterium M33_DOE_052
CCCCACACTCCCCACACTCCCCAAACTCCCCACCCTCCCCACACCCCCCACACTCCCCGTCTCCCCGTCTCCCCCGCCCCCTCCCCAGAGGTCCCCTAGTAAGGAGCGATATTCGCCCTTCATAATGCGGACGAGATTGGCATCAAGGATGATATCTGCATCCAAAATTTGGCCGGTGAGGGGGTTAACTCGCGATGGGCCGAGACCTAGGAACCAATTATCGTAAGCGGCGCTCCAGCGGATGGTGCTGTAGCGCACATCTTCCGGGTCCCAGTCGGCATTGTCTGGCATTTGCCGCACCTCCACAGCATTGGTAAATCCGGCGGACTCAAAAGCCTGATTCCACATCAACACGCCTTCGCGGATGGTATCGCGGTACTCTACGGGTACGGTGTTTTCTATCCAAAATGTAATTGGCTGTTTTGGTGCAGATAAAGGCGCGGCGGGATTTTGCTTTTCTAGGTGCCAGCGGTTGATGTAGCGCTGGAAATCTTCTGGGAACGAAGAGAAGTCCTTGTAAGCGGTGATAAAGTAGCCGATGCGTGGGTCTGCGAAACGGGGACGGTAGCCATTACCTGTAGGTAAGTCAGAGAAGCTGTAGCGCACCTGAAGGTTAAAGGCGCGACTGTCGGGGAGGGTGGGGAGGTAGGCGGTGGTGGTGGCGTCACCAGTGATGAACCCATAAACTGATTCCACTTCTACGTTGTTGGGAAAGGCTTTGACCAGGGAGAAGTAGGATTTTTCCAGGTCTCGGGTGTAGCTAGCTCCCAAAATCCAGGGCAATATGGGTGTGAGCCCGGTAAAATCTTGCTCCGTCATCAGCATATCGCTTAAGTCAACTAAGAGGGATTGGCGGGTGGGGTGAATGCTTTTGATGGGCAGCCCATATAGTACGGAGTCACTGAAGGAGGTGGAAATAGAGCGATCGAGGGGCGAGCCCGGTTGCTCCCGAAAATTCGTATTTCTCACCACAAACTGCAACCGGTCTTGTACCCGCTGGAAGTAAAAGAGAAAATCCTGCAGCGGCATCCCCCGTACTAAGACGCCTTGACCGATACCCGAGGCCAAAGTGACGACACATAGGAAATTTTTATCCAGTTGCTGGGGCTGGATTTCCCAGTAGATTTTGCCAGCTTTCTTTTGATGATAAACTGTAAACAAACCATCAATTTTTTCGGTGTTTTTGACCACTTCATCAAATACTTCCAACTTTTCGCCCTCTGCCACGGATTGAGCCGAAACAGACAGGGGGAGCAGCCCATAGGCTAGAGGTAAGAAAAAAAGCAAAATTAGGAGAAACCACGCCCCAAATCTCATGGCTTTTGGCCGGGGTCTTTGATTATTTGACCTTCGTCCGGTTTTTTCTGACATTTTACCCATGACCAATGACCAAGGCCAAATGACTTTTAGTTTTTTCAACGCTAACATAATGACTAGGGGTTTGGTTTTAGCACAATTGGCCAGGAAATCAAGGCATCGCGGGCGAGCTTGCGGGAAACTTCGTCAGCACCAAAGCGGTTGAGGTGACTGGGGTCAGAGAAATAATCATTTTGGGTTGGCCACAACTCGCTGAAATCTTTAAACAGGAATCCCCACTGCATGGCTAAGGCCAGAATATACTGTTGAAATTCGCGCTCGTATGCCAGCCGTACCGGGTCTAAGTACCCCATAGTGAGGGGGGTGTTGATAAACACTAGGTTGATGTCCCGTTCTTGGGTAAATTGCAGAATGTTTTGCAAAGCATCATCCTGTTTGCCTAGGAGCTGAAAGGATTGGTAATCGGCGTCGTAAGTGCCGGTGACTAAGGCATATTGATCGTAGTAGCTATACGGGTCGAATTTCAGGGAAATTGGGAGGAAACCGTTGGCTTGAGGGGTGCTTTCTGACACCTGCGGTTCTGACTGTGACTCTTCCTCAAAGATGCTGCTGCCTTGTTCGGTTTCTGCCTCTGGGGGTGGTAGTGGCTGAGGTGGAGTCAGACGGACTCGGTGGATTTGAGAAGAAAGCAGTTTGAGCAGGTTGGTGCGGTGTTTATAGCTGGCGGAAACTGAGGTCAATTTTGATGCCAAAAAGGCATCGAGTTCCTCGTAAACGGCGGCCAAGTTTAAACCCTTGGTGGTTTTGGGTTTGGCTTGACCCATAGGGTCATCTCCATCAGCAGGATGGGGGTTGGGGATGGTGGGGAGGTTGCCTTGTTGCAGGGCTTTGTAACCGGGGGAGGCGACGATCGCCTCCATTGTCCGATCGGCTCGACCACTGTTAAAAGCCCTAGCGCCATCGGCCCATAAAATCAGCTTGGGCAGGTATTCTGGGGGCAAAAGCTCCCGCAGCAGCCATTCCACCACCTGCGCTGTGGCGCCGTTGATGCCGAAATTAAAAATCCGTAATCCTGGGCGGGCTGTCCCTAATGCGGCTGTTAATGTGGCTGGGTCAACGCCGCGCAGGGCACGGGAACTGCCCACAATTAAAACATCCGCTGGACCGCCTGCGGCCACATAGTGGAAGTAATTGGCTAGCTGTTCGTCCAGTTGTTTACTGTTAAATGTGGGGTAGGAGAAGGAGAAATCGGATCTCTTTGCTGTTTGTCCCTCTGATGTCTGGTCGGCGGTTGTTGCTGTAAAACCGGAGTTATCAAAAGCGCCTTCTTCGTGGATGGTGCCACCTAGGGTGCCAGGGGGTTCATCCTGGGGGATGGTTTCTACTTGTTCAATCTGGGGTAGCTTGGAGGGTGCCAAGGAGCTAGGATGCACCGAGGATGCTAAAAACCAATCGGCTTGGACGAGACCGAGCAATCCTAAGACGCCCCAGACTAAGGTCACGGCGGGACCGGCTGTTTCCGCCGTCGGTACGGATTTGGCTGGGAGAAAGCCATGAGTGGCAATTAGTAGCTGCCTGAGCCAGTTAGAAGAATCTGGTGTGGTTTTTTCTCGACTGGGAACTCGTTGTTTGGTGAGAAAGGTTTGTAAGTCCTCGGAGTTGCTGACTGTGCCGGAGAATTCGCGATCGAGGACTGTCTGTGGCGGTTGGGGGAGAAAATCTGGGGAACTGACGCTGGTGGGGGGAAATTCCACGGCTGGTTCCGGTACGGTTTCTCGCTGTTTGATTGCGGTGTCGAATTCGTCAGCAAAATCAAGGTTATGGCGCCACAGGGGTCCGACGCGACCGCAGACGCGCCCGTAAATGCGGACACCGGCGAGTCCGGCGATTTTGAGGTTGGCGATGACTTTGGCCAGATCCAAGCCTACCTGACGCGGTGGCGGGGAAACGGGATGGTCAACTAAGACATGCAGGATGTCTCCCTGTGCGTCTGTGCTTTTGCTGACGCGGCGAATGGCTACTTGCATGCCGCCGGATTGCAGCTTGCGGTCTAGGTCGGGATTGAGCTGGCGATCGACCAGGAAGGTAATCGCCTCGAGGTCTCCGGCGGCGGCTCGCTCCAGGACCGTAGCTGCTAGCTCTACGTGCCGAGAAGCGGGCAAATCCAGCCAATCCACCCAAACCGGGGGGGATTCTTCGGCGAGCTGACCGTAGAGGGTGGCGCCGATGATTCCCTGGGGGGCGATGCTTTCTAAGACGGGTTTGATGCAGGCTTTGACGGTTTCTTTGTCAATTGCTGCTCCCCTGCTCCCCTGCTCCCCTGCTCCCCTGCTCCCCTTCTCCCCTGCTCCCCATCTCCCCGTCTCCGAGTCTCCCCGTCTCCCCTTGTCATTGGTGCTACTCCAGGAGGTTTTGGAGAAAAATAGGTGTAGGGTGGATTCTTCGATTACTCCTGATACTTTGAGTCCCAGAGGGGTTATTTGTTGCTCGAGCAGTCTGGTGAGGGCGGGGATATCGCCCCAGCGAGCCCAGGCGGCCAACTGCTGTTCTGGTGGGGTCAGGTCTATGCGCAGCAACCATTCGGGTTTGGTTTCGCCTGTGACTTGGCCAAGGATGAGAGCATCCCGGTATCCTTCTAGGCGAAGCTGGCGCAACCGCTGCGCTAGGGGTTCTACCAGTAGCACTGGGTCGGGACTGTAGGCGGAGGTGCAAAATACCCACAAGCGTTTTTGGGTGGTGGTGGCGTCTCCCTTGCTCCCCTGCTCCCCTGCTCCCCTGCTCCCCTGCTCCCCTGTGGTTTTCAGGGGTCGAATTTGGACTCTGACGCCGACGCCGAAGGGGCTGAGGATTTCGCTGAGGTAGCGGGCGATCGCGGCGGGGTTGCCCTGACGGGCGGCGATCGTTGACTCGATACCCAGGGCATTTTCCGGGGGTGGGGGTGGGGTGGTCTCTGGAACGGGGGTCGGGGGGTCTATGCGCACGCTCCAGTCCGCCTGTTTGTTGCCTTGTTTTCTGCCGTAGAGAAAGATTTGGTAAATTGGGGATGTGGCCACCCTGCCAGTGATTTCTGGGGGTAGGGTGTTGAGGTCGGTGACATCCAAGGCGGTTTTTAACTTCTGTAATGTTGCCTCCATTGGCGGACTTTCGGGGGCTTCGCAGAGGATGTGGAGGATGTTGCCGAGCATCCGATACACTATTTTGGTGTCTGTTTGGCTCAGGCTGCGGTGAATCCATGCGCTTAATGTGGTTGTGTCCGCCGTTGGGCGCCTTTCGGTTTTTGTTGTCTGCCCCTGCCCCGATCGTTTTAACTGGGGGCTGCTGCTCGTATTTTTCATTGGTCCAATGTCCTTAATTCCGGTTTAATTTTGGCATATTAGGACTGTGGCTGTGTTACCTCAACCCAAAACTTTATTCCTGGGATTTTTTATGTCTGTTCCCGACCAAACTCCAGCTCCACCAGATTTCTACAGTGCCCCACCGCCTTTTATCCCTGCCGCTGTCGGCGTCGCTTTCCTCTCCTGTCCGATGCTGCTCACTCTCGTGGGTGGTTCTGGCGTCGCTGCCTTCATCACCTCTGTGGGGGCCGCTAGCGAGGAGCTGTTTCGGGGCGATCGTCTCCCCCCCCTCCCCTTTCCCGATATCTCTGCCACACCAGGGTCTTGCACCGATCCATAACTCTTTATAATTAATGATTGACAATTTCCATATTGTCAATCATTAATTGTAAAGAGTTATTACAGCACCTGGCCAAATTACCTCTCCTACTGTACCCTTTGAAATAATATAACCGCCTCAATTAGGCGAAAATTACAGGGCTAATACCGGTTTGATTTCTGAATGAAACAGATATCTGGTCAGGGCTCCTAATTTTTCGCCCCGACGAACCCCCCCTAACCTGACCTATCTGTAACTATGATAAATACAATTGGTAGAAAAACCCAAACGATCGCCATATGGTCAAAATATGACTTAGCCAATGTAATAGTTAAAAAACCTCCTAAAATTAGACGAAATTAATTTAATTATCAACTAATTATTGGGCGGATTGTGGCTGAATTTAAACCACAGCGGTTAGCTCAATAATTAAGAATAAATACTCAGACAATGGCTTTCGCTTGTCCTATTAATGCCGGGTAATTATTAATTTTCTCCATCGCTACCAGCCACTCAAGCTAAGGGATAAATTTATCTTCACGGAAATGGTTTATTGACCATAGGCATCAGAACCGCAGAGGAGAAGATGAGGAAGGATCACAACTCAGAGTAAATTGTGATGATTGATACATAAAGTACCAACCTGGATCTATATGCTAAAGGGAAAAGAGGCTTTAGAACTGGGATGATATCGTTGTAGGATAATGTTCAGTATTATCGGGAAATTAGCTTTATGCAGCTTGAATTAAACCAAATTCCAAGTTCAATATCATCGGACATCCTGCTGCGGCATCGCCTCAAAATAGTAGAAGACATCTGGGAAGCGGTACTCCGCCAGGAATGCGGTCAGGAACTGGTAGAACTGCTCGGCCAGATGCGATCGATGTGTTCTCCAGAAGGGCAAGCCTCGAACATCTTAGAACCCTCAGTGCTGAAACTGGTAGAACAGCTAGAACTCAACGACGCGATTCGTGCTGCCAGGGCGTTTGCCCTCTACTTTCAGCTCATCAACATTGTGGAACAGCAATACGAGCAGAACTCTCAGCTAGCTTACCGCAGTACGGTTCACAGTAATGCTGCCTTGGAAACTCTATTGCCACAGATACAGCCAGGGAGTAGCCAGGGGCGGCATGTGGGGACTTTTAAAGCCCTATTTCCCGAATTGCGTCTGCTTAATGTGCCGCCGCAGCAAATTCAAAGACTGCTAGACCACTTGGAAATCCGGCTGGTGTTTACGGCTCACCCAACGGAAATTGTGCGCCACACCCTGCGTACCAAGCAGCGACGAATTGCGAAAATTCTGCAAAAATTGGACTCGACGGGGGACATCTCGGAAATTGTGGCGCACCAGGATAGTGATGCGGGTGTGGACCTCCTCGAAGAACTGACGGAAGAAATCCGCCTGTGGTGGCGCACTGATGAGCTGCATCAGTTTAAACCGACGGTTCTCGATGAAGTGGATTATGCTTTGCACTATTTTACTGAGGTGCTGTTTGATACTGTGCCCCAATTGTATCTGCAGCTGAAAAAGAGCTTGCAAGCGTCATTCCCCTATTTGCGGCCCCCCCGCTATAATTTCTGTAAATTTGGCTCTTGGGTGGGTGCCGATCGGGATGGCAACCCCTCATGTACTTCGGAAGTCACCTGGAAAACTGCCTGCTATCAGCGCCAAATTGTTTTGGAAAAATACATCCAGTCGGTGCGCCTGCTCCAAGACCAGCTTAGTCTATCTCTACATTGGAGTCAGGTGTTACCGGAACTGCTGGAGGTTTTGGAACAAGACAGACTCTCGATGCCAGAAGTTTACGATGGTTTGGCGATTCGCTACCGTCACGAACCATATCGCTTGAAGCTGGCTTACATCGCGGCACGTCTGGAAAATACCCTGAAACGCAATGGGCGTTTGTCGGAAGAAGGGGGCAAATTTCAGGGTCAAGAGGACAACCAGCGGCGGCTTTCAGAGATGCAAAGCGCTAATATTTACCGCTCTTGCAGTGAATTTATGGCGGAGCTGCGCCTAATTCAGCGCAATTTGGCGGCGACGGGTCTGATCTGTCGGGAGATTGAAACTCTGATTTGCCAGGTGGAGGTGTATGGGTTTCACTTGACGGAGCTGGATATCCGCCAGGAGTCTCCCCGCCACTGTGAGGCTTTTAATGAAATCGCTGCTTACTTGCAAATTTTGCCGAAGCCTTATGAGGAGCTATCGGAGACGGAGCGGGTGGATTGGCTGGTTAAAGAGCTAAAAACTCGGCGTCCTTTGATTCCCACGGATTTGCCTTTCTCGCCGACGGTGCGGGAGACGATCGAGACTTTCCGCATCGTCCGCGCCATTCAGCAAGAGTTTGGCCAGGAAATCTGCCAGACGTACATTATCAGTATGAGCCACTCGGCAAGTAATTTGCTGGAAGTGCTGCTGTTGGCGAAAGAGGCGGGACTGTATGACCCGGCTACTGGGATTAGCACTCTGCATGTGGTGCCTCTGTTTGAAACGGTGGAAGACCTGAAACGGGCCCCGGCGGTGATGCAGCAGTTGTTTGACTTACCTCTATATTTGGCTAATTTGGCGGGTGGTTATGCGGCGTTGGGTGGCTCGGTGGCGGCTGGGACTAGCAGTAATGCTGGCTCGCGAGTTGTACCTCTGGTCTATCCCGGCTCCCCGAACCACAAAGCTGGCCCGATCGCTCTGCAAGAGGTGATGCTGGGCTATTCCGACAGTAACAAGGATTCGGGTTTCCTCAGCAGCAACTGGGAAATTCACAAGGCGCAAAAGGATCTGCAAAAGGTCGCATCGTCTAAGAGTGTGGTGTTGCGCATCTTTCACGGTCGCGGCGGTTCTGTGGGGCGGGGCGGTGGACCGGCTTATGAGGCGATTTTGGCGCAGCCGAATCGCACGATCGAGGGGCGGATTAAGATTACGGAGCAGGGAGAAGTCCTGGCGAGTAAATATACTCTACCCGATTTGGCTTTGTACAATCTGGAAAGTATCGCGGCGGCGGTGGTGAAAGCGAGTTTGCTGGGTACTGGTTTCGATGATATCGAAACTTGGAATGAAATTATGGAGGAGTTGGCGGCGGACTCTCGGTCACACTACCGGGCTCTGATTTATGAGCAACCGGATTTGGTGGATTTTTTCCACGAAGTTACTCCGATTCAAGAAATTAGCCAGTTACAAATTTCTTCTCGTCCGGCTCGTCGGACTACGGGGAAAAAGGATTTGGGCAGTTTGCGGGCGATTCCCTGGGTGTTTAGTTGGACGCAAACTCGGTTTTTGCTTCCCGCTTGGTATGGGGTGGGTACGGCTTTACAACGGTTTTTGCAGCAGGAACCGGTGGAACATCTGAAGTTACTGCAATATTTCTATCTGAAGTGGCCGTTTTTTAAGATGGTGATTAGTAAGGTAGAGATGACTCTTTCTAAGGTGGATTTACAAATTGCTCACTATTATGTGCGGGAACTGGCTAGTCCAGGACACTTAGCGCGGTTTGAGGAACTGTTTGAGGCGATCGCTTCTGAATATAACCTGACCCGCGAGCTGGTGCTGCAAATTACTGGTCAAACTCGGCTTTTGGATGGCGACCCCTATTTACAGCGTTCGGTGCAGTTGCGCAATGGCACGATCGTGCCTTTGGGTTTATTGCAAGTTTCTTTGCTCAAACGATTGCGCCAACATGACCAGCAACAGTCTTCTGGGGCAATTCAATCCCGTTATAGTAAGGGAGAATTACTGCGGGGGGCGCTGTTGACTCTTAATGGCATCGCCGCTGGTTTACGCAATACCGGTTGATGGGTTGCTTCCAGAAACCCGGTTTATTTAAAAAACCGGGTTTCTCTGGTCATATGAGGAGGAGAAAGGGAAAATGAGTGATTTTGATTCACTGCCCGTGTGGCCAGTTCAAGACCGGTTCTTAGAACTGCATTCCCGATGGCTTACTCTCATTGGCGAGCATCTGCTCGATGGGGAAGGCAATTTATTAGAATATTGGCGAGTGGAAAAGGCAGATTCGGTGATTGTCCTGCCGATTCAAGATGATTGTTTAATTGTCCTACCTCCCACATATCGTCCTGGTTTAGGACAGGCAACTATTGATTTTCCGGGGGGACGTTTATTGAATGGACACCCACCCCATGCAGCGGCGACGACTATCCTTTGTAGAGAATTGGGCATTGAGCCGGAGGCAATTAAGCAAATGACGCCTCTCAATGTTCAAGGATGGGCGGTAAATAGCTCGTTTTCCAATCAAAAGTTATACAGCTTTGTGGCAGCTCTTCATGGTGCAAGGCAAGCTGCGGCAAAGTCAGCCAGAACTTATCCCATTACAGCCGAGGGAGTGCAGATGCTGCTGCAAGAATTGACTTGTTTACAGTGTCGCGCTGTTTTGCTAGAATGGTGGCTCATATCAAGTCCGGGGGCATCGATCGGGTAATTTCGGGGCAACCACTCAGTTTTGCACCAACGAAGCAGTAGGACTTGATATCATTTCAATTAAGAATGAAACAATCCCTAGAGTTGCCCTCTATCCCCCAACCCCTTTCGACCAAAAAGGGAGAAAGGGGAGTAAGACGGGGAAGAGGGGGAAGAGGGGGAGGGGTGGGAAGAGGGGGAAGATGGCCCTATGCTGGCTGCACGAGTGCTGATGACAATCAGAAATCAAAATCGCATAAAGTTTTTCAAATCATTGATATCCCGCTGCTTGAATAGCAAATAATCTGGCATAAATCCCCCCAGCCGCCAATAATTCATCGTGGCTGCCTTGTTCTATCAATTTTCCCGCTTCAATCACTAAAATATGATTCGCCATCCTGACCGTAGAAAAGCGGTGAGAGATTAAAACTACCATCTGATGTTCGGTAAACTGGCCAAACCGCTGGAAAATTTCAAACTCTGCCTCAGCGTCCATTGCGGCGGTGGGTTCATCTAAGACTAATATATCAGCACCACGGCGCATGAAGGCACGGGAAAGGGCGATTTTTTGCCATTGACCGCCGGAAATTTCCATGCCGCCTTTAAACCACCTGCCCAACCTGGTTTTAAATCTCTCTGGCATGGTATCAATAAAAGGCCGAGCCATGCCTTTTTCGGCTGCAGTTTCCCAGCGGTCATTGTCCCACAAGTTATCCACATCGCCTACGCCCACATTTTCCCCAATGGTGAATTGGTAGCGGACAAAATCTTGGAAAATCACGCCGATGCGTCGTCGCAGAGCCTCCCCATCCCATTCCCGCAAGTCTAAACCGTCGAGGCTAATACTACCTTGGTCTGGTAAATATAGTTTAGTGAGGAGTTTAATTAATGTGGTTTTGCCAGAGCCGTTTTTACCCACTATGGCTAATTTTTCCCCTGGTTTCAGGTGGAATGAGATGTGGCTAAGGGCGGGTTTATCACTACCGGGATAGGTAAAGCTGACGTTTTCAAAGCGCAACCCGTCGCCGGGTTGGTTTCCTGCAGTAGCGTTGCCGTAGGTGTGGGGGATTTCTTGGTCTAAAAAGTCGTAAAGGTTGGAGAGGTAGAGGTTATCTTCATAGAGACCGCCGATCGCGCTGAGACTTTCTGAAAAGGTGGACTGTCCTTGGCGGAAAACGACTAAATACATGGTCATTTCTCCCAGGGTGATTTTACCAGAGATGGTGGCGATGACAATCCAGATGTAGGTGAGGTAGAAGGCGGCGGTACTGAGTAGGCTCAGGAGATATCCCCAGATACCGCGTTGCAGGGTGAGGTGGCGGTCTTCGCTGTACAAAAGACGGAAGATATCGCGATAGCGTTGGAGGAAGATAGAGCCGAGTTGGTAGAGTTGGACTTCTTTGGCGTAGTCTTCGCGAGCGATGAGGGTTTCTAGGTAGGTTTGCTCTCGGGTTTCGGGCGATCGCCACTGAAACAGGCGAAAAGCGGCGTTACTGAAGCGGGTTTCCGAGATAAAAGCTGGGAAAGAGGCGAGGGAAAGTACCAATACCACCACAGGAGAAAACTGCACCAACAAACCGCCATAGGTGACTAATTTTAATCCATCTTGCACCAGTTTAAAAGTGCGGTTAACTAAACTCAGAGGACGGCTGGATGCTTCCCGCCGCGCCATTGTCATTTTATCATAAAATTCTGAATCTTCAAAGTGAACTAAAGACAGAGTGAGGGCTTTTTCTAAAATCATTTCATTAACTTTTTGCCCCAGTAACACTCTTAACAGGGATTGAGCGACACTCAACCCCCGTCCTAACCCGGCCATTGCCATCACTAACAAGGCTTCTAAGATTACCCAGTAAATTGCCTTTAATCTGTCTGCTTCTAACCCAGATTGATTGGCGGCTACCACACTATCCACAATGGATTTACCCACTACGGCTATGGCGGCTGGCACTAATCCCCCTAATAAGGTTAAAATGGCAATAATGATGGTGAGATTGCGGCTGGTTTGCCACACCAAAATCATGGCTTTGCCACTATATTTAAATGAGTTAGTGGCTTGACTGATGGTGGTGATTAGTCCTTTGTCATTTGTCATTTGTCCTTTGTCCTTTGGTACGGGCACGGCGTCATAAATATTGGTGTTTCACGCTAAATGTTGATCGGCGCCATGCTTGTCCGTGCCCGTACAGTTACTTTTTGAGCTGGCGCATTAAATTGGCCATTTCTAGAGCATTCATGGCATAATCCCAGCCTTTATTGCTTTTGATGCCAGCGCGTTCTAGTGCTTGCTGCATGGTGTCGGCGGTGAGGATGCCAAAAATGACGGGGACGCCGGTTTGAAAACCGGCGGCGGCGATACCTTTGGCGACTTCGGCGGCGACGTAATCGAAATGGGGGGTTTGACCCCGAAT
The DNA here is from genome assembly GCA_015296065.1 of Oscillatoriaceae cyanobacterium M33_DOE_052. Lineage (GTDB taxonomy): Bacteria > Cyanobacteriota > Cyanobacteriia > Cyanobacteriales > Laspinemataceae > Koinonema. The sequence goes on from DVDU01000030.1 coordinate 11,788, forward strand.
GACGGCGCCAAGGCAAATGACGGCATCGTAGCGATCGGTCATCGCCAGTTGTCGAGCGACTACTGGCACTTCAAAGCTACCAGGCACCCACACATAGTCCACCTGTGCGCCTTCTGGGTCCACATCCACCCCGTGGCGTTTCAACCCATCTTGACAGCCAGCCAATAATTTTCCTGTAATCAAATCATTGAACCGACCAATAACAATAGCTAACCGTAGGGATTCTGTTTGAGTAAAATTTCCCTCAAAAACTGCCATTTAATTTATTCCGTGGTTTGTAGTTGGGCTTTAGCCCTCTTGGTTCGTAGTTGGGCTTTAGCCCTCTTGGTTCGTAGTTGGGCTTGAGCCCAATTTGGTTCGTAGTTGGGCTTTAGCCCTCTTGGTTCGTAGTTGGGCTTGAGCCTATCCCCCCTACCCCCCCGAACAACAAAACATTTATTCCGCTGACCCCCCCCGAACAATAAAACATTTATTCCGCTGACCCCCCCCTTTCAAAGGGGGGCGGGGGGGGATGAAGGGGGGGGTTTGTAGTTGGGCTTTAGCCCAAAAAGGTTTGCCCAAAGTAGGTTTGTAGTTGGGTCATAACTATAGCGGGAGCAGGTCAAAAGCCCGCTCCCACGGCGATTAAGCCACCAAGTAATTTAAAACACCCACCAGCAACACTAAAGCAACCCAAACACCAGAACCGATATACAGCAGGGGCTTAGATTGGTCCCAAGTTTGGGGGCTGGCGTAGGCGACGGGAACCCCAATCACCATCACGAAAGAGAGCAGCACCAGAGCCGCCAGGGCGATTTGAAATAAGATTGACATCGGCTTTTCTCCTAAAATAGTAACAAACTCAGGACTGGCAGGCGGATTGCCCCCTGGGTGCCTCAGATGAGGGCTGCCACAGGGGACGAACCCTAAGATAATCCCAGACCGTCCCCGCCTGTTTATTAACCTACCAAAAAACGCCACCTTTCAGGATGGGGAGGGTGGGGAGGGGTTCGGAGTTGGGCTTTAGCCCAAAAAATGAGATTCTCTCAAAGAGGGCTGAAGCCCAACTCCGAACCTGAGATAGCCTCAAAGAGGGCTGAAGGGGCTGATACTATCAAAGAGGGCTGAAGCCCAACTCCGAACCTGAGATAGCCTCAAAGAGGGCTGAAGCCCAACTCCGAACCTGAGATAGCCCAAAGGAGGTTCATGGATATAATTTTGTGTCACACGACGGCGGATTTTGATACTGTGGGGGCGGCGGTGGGGATGACGCGGCTGCTACCAGGGAGCCGAATTGTCCTCACGGGGGGGGCGCATCCGGGGGTAAGGGATTTTTTGGCGCTGCATCGGGATGAGTATCGCATTATTGAGCGTCGATCGGTCAATTCTCAACAAATCCGATCGCTGACGATCGTTGATACCCAATACCCCGATCGTCTGGGCAAATGCGCCGAGTGGTTAAACTTGCCCGTACCCATTCAGGTCTGGGACCATCACCCCAGAATCGATGGGGAGGGGCAGGGGAGCAGGGGAGCAGGGGAGCAGGGGAGCAGGGGAGCAGGGGAGATGGGGGGACTACCGCTCATCCCTGCCAGCACTTTGATTGTGGAAGCGGTGGGCGCTGCTACTACTCTGGTGGTGGAAGCGTTGCAGCGCCAATATGGGGATAATATCAACCTGACACCGCCAGAAGCGACGGTGATGGCTCTGGGTATCCATGTTGATACTGGTTCTCTCACTTTTGACCACACTACCCCTCGGGATGCGGCGGCTCTGACTTGGTTGATGGAACGGGGCGCCAGCTTGCCTGTGATTGCGGAATATCTGGAACCTGGACTGGGGTCTCGATTGCAAGAACTGCTCACTATTGCATTGGAGCAAATGCGATCGGAACAGTACGCGGGCAATTCCATCAGCCTGGTGCTTCTGGATACAGAAAGTTATGTCCCTGGTTTGTCTGGTTTAGCTTCCAGCTTGATGGATTTAACGGAAAGTGATGCTTTGCTGCTGGGAGCGAGACATCGTGGTAGGCCCGACGGCGGCGAAAGGCTGACGGTCATCGGACGATCGCGCATCAAAGGCACTAACTTACATCAACTTTTCCAACCCTTCGGCGGTGGGGGACATCCCCGCGCTGCTTCTGTCATCATCCGAGACACCAACCTCGAAACTGCTTTAGAGCAGCTCTGGCAGAATTTCAAAAGCCAAATTCCCCTCCCACTGCGGGCCAGAGACCTGATGTCCTCCCCTGTGCGCACCATTCTGCCCCAAACCACCATCCACGAAGCCCAACGCATTCTCCTGCGCTACGGTCACTCTGGACTCTCGGTGATTGACGATCGGGGTATGCTCGTGGGGGTCATTGCTCGCCGGGACCTAGACCTGGCTCTCCATCACGGCTTTTCCCACGCCCCCGTCAAAGGCTACATGACATCAAACGTCAAAACCATCACCCCGGATACCCCTTTCTCGGAAATCGAAGAAATGATGGTGACATACGATATCGGGCGGTTGCCCGTTCTGGAAGACTCACAATTAGTGGGTATTGTCACCCGCACTGACGTATTGCGACAACTGCACCAGGATAAAACCCTGGGGGGGTTCGCCCAAGATACCTCATTTGTGAATCGGGGTGGGCGTCATCCCTATTGTCTTCTCCCCGCCGTGGTGCGGGAAATGTTGCAAAAGAAACTCGTACCGCAACAGTGGCGGTTACTACAACTGACTGCGCAAATGGCAGCCGATCGGGGTTGGCAACTTTACCTCGTCGGTGGCGCCGTCCGAGACTTATTTCTCGCTAGCAACAATGATGAGCCTTTGTGCCTCAAAGATATCGACTTAGTAGTAGATGGTTTCCACTCCCGCGCCGATCGTGCCGCTGGGGTAGAACTGGCTAAAGCACTGCAAGCAAAATACCCCAACTGCAGACTAGAGATACATGGGTCTTTTCAAACCGCCGCTCTTTTGTGGCACAAAGACCCCGAATTAGATTCTCTGTGGATAGATATCGCCACCGCTCGCACTGAATTTTATCCCAAACCGGCAGCCAACCCAGAAGTAGAAGCCTCTTCTATTCGCCAAGACCTCTATCGCCGCGATTTTACTATCAATGCCCTGGCGTTATTACTTACTGGAGAGGAAAGAGCTGGAGAAATTCTCGACTTTTTCGGCGGTTTACTGGACTTACAAGATAAGTGCATTCGGGTTTTGCACCCCAACAGCTTCATAGAAGACCCCACCCGCATTTATCGCGCTGTGAGGTTTGCCGTGCGTTTGGGGTTTGACATTGATGCTCAAACCCAAAGTTACATTCGCCACGCGATCGAGAGTGGGGTTTACCAGCGCGTCCAAGGGGAAGGCGGGAGGGCACCTGCCTTAGAATCTCGGCTGAAAACTGAACTGAAATATATTTTGGAAGCGGATAACTGGCAAAAAGCATTACAGTTACTTGGGGCATTAGATGCTTTGCGCTGTATCCATCCCGAATTAGAACTATCGCGGGAGTTGTGGCGGCGGTTGCGTCTGATGGAGCGGCTTTTGCACCCAAAAGCCGAATGGCGGCAATCTAAAGTCACCAACTTTTCTGAACACTTACAATGGCAAATGCGCTTAGAGGTTTTAATCGCCTATTTGCCAGAAAGATATCGCGGCAAAGTGGCCGCACAGTTACAGTTAAATGCTGATAGCATCAAGCGGTTAGAGGGTCTAGAAACCTTCACATCCCAAGTCACAACCGGTCTGCATACGGCATCTCGTCCTAGTCATTTGATGCAGGCTTTGCACAAATGTGATGTTGCTACTTTACTGTTAATTGCGGTGGCGATTCGGCGTCAGATTCGCCGCCAGATTTGGCAATATCTGAATCGGTGGTTGGGTGCTAAGCCGATTTTGGATGGTAATGATTTAAAGGCTCTGGGTTATAAACCGGGCAATTCTTTTAAGCGGATTTTAGATGCGCTTTTGGCGGCTACGGTGGATGGAGAAGTTAATACCCCAGAGGAGGCGAAGGCTTTTTTAGCTAACCATTTTCCTCGATAGGATGGGAGGGGGGTAAAGAGGAAGAATGGGAAGCAATTTTCCTCCCCGTCTCCCTGTCTCCCCGTCTCCAAAAGTTTCTCTTGTCCAACAGGTTGTTGGACATATCCAAAAAATTAGCTCGGATATCTCGACTAACATAGCAGTCTAGTTTAGAGCGAAATAATACTTCTTGGATTTCCTCAAATACCGCTTCTGATAATAAAATTATGCCAATCAATATCTTGCGCTTTATCGAATGCCTGACGAGGTGCGCTTTTGCTAAATAATGAGGCACTGACTATCACATTGGTATCAAGCACAAATTTTGGGTTATTCTTCATCGTTTAAAATTTCATCTAAAATTTCGGGAGTTAAACCTCGCTCTTGCGCTTCCTGACTCATGGCATTCATCGTTTTTCTGAGTTCTATAATACTATCTCGTCGCATAATGCTCAATTGTTCCTGGAGCATATCTGCCAGTTTTATCTGGAGTTGCTGTTTTTCTTCGGCGTTAGCTTGACTATATGCTGCTGCTATCTGTGGGGGAACTTTGATAGTAATTTCTCCCTGAAATATTCGATTATCTTGGCTCATTGTTCTGCATTTACAAAAAATAAGATTCCATATTAATTGGCAAGTTTATTATACCACAATCTATTCTCTAAATGTATTTTGAGTGATTTCTGGTTATGTATCAATCACAATTCGTTTAGTCATCATCATTGAGAATAGATTCTAAAAATTCTGGAGTCATTCCCTTGGCAATCGCTTGTTGACTGGCTGCTTCCATAATTTCTAGTAGTCGCCTTTTATTGATGGTTTTTTTGAGCCTGACATTGAGAAATTCTGATTTCCCTCCTTGAGTATAAATCTCGATTTGGCCGAGGCGATCGCAGATATCCCTTAAAAAAAATAAATCCTCATTCACAACGGCACCGCATCCTTGAGAATACTCTCTCGACAAAAATCTCGCAAAACCTTAACCGTAGCTACATCTACTTTTCTGCCTAAAAAATCCTCTAAATCTTGCCTTAAGCCAATCCGATCTAAAAGATTGCGATCGCTCTCCATATCCACCAGAAAATCTACGTCACTATCCTGACGTTCCTCACCCCGCGCTACCGACCCAAAAATCCGTAAATTATACGCTCCATGCTTAGTCGCAATCTTCAAAATTTCCTCGCGTTTTTCTTGAAGTAACTCTCTGAGACTGGTAGTCATAAATCTTGTTCTGTTTCTCCTTCTGTAATTATCCTAATAATGATAGAACGCTGCAATAGTTCTATAAAATATCTGCTGGTTTCACCCTGGTGGCAATTTCTCGACTGGTTTGAGCTGGAAAATCAAGATTTAGTGAAAGAAAAAATAATCAGTTTAATCGGGAAGTTAATTTCATGGCTGTAATTCTCTAATAACTTCTAAAAATTGTCTGGGCGTTAAAATAGAAATACCTCGAAAAGGGTGCAATTCTAATAAGTCTCCATCTCCCGTGATAATATGAGTGGCATTTCCATTAACTGCAACCTCTAAAAATTTATTGTCTTTTGAATCTCGACAAACCTCAATTTTTTCAGTAATTTTTATAATTTCTGCTTCTGTAAATAAGCTGGCTAGAAAATCTTCACGAATTTCTCTGGATAGATAACGGTCAAATTTTGGCCTGCTCAATACATCAATAAGCTCAGACAAAATATTATCAGAAATTAGAAACACACCCTTTTCTTTTGCTTCTATAAAAGATTGCATAGTAGTGGATTTATAAAAAATCAAAGCACTTACTATGACATTAGTATCAATCACAATTCGTTTAGTCTTCATCATTGAGAATAGATTCTAAAATTTCTGGAGTCATTCCCTTAGCGATCGCTTGTTGACTGGCTGCTTCCATAATTTCTAGCAATGGTATTTGATTGAGTGTTTTTTTGAGCATAACATTGAGAAACATAGCAATTTTTTGCTGTTTTTCCGGTTCAGCTTCTCGGTAAGCTTTGGCAATTTCTGGGTCAACTGGAATATTAATTGTTTCCATCGTTGGTTAAGATTTAGCTCAAGATTCTCTCTAATTATACCAAGTTTATCTCATTTCCGTTTTTGCCGCCACCAGCGGCGGGATGCTTAGAAATCCGCCTCAGCCCGTCAAATGTGGATTTCACAATCTCGGCTGACCGCCTACCCATAGCGCTATGGGTAGTGACTTTTTGCTTGAACTCGTACTGCATCTGGTGCAAAAGCGATCGCCCCTGCGCCTGGGAGCAATTTAAGTTTAGCACCAACAGACGCAAAATCGCCAAAATTTCCCCCAAATAGCCAGAGACCCCTTGGAGATTCCTGGGTCTTGCAGTGGTGGGAGGGTTTCCCAACCTCCTCCTAGCCTCAGTTACTCTCAGGGTTGAGTTGTCATTTGCCGATCGGGTTTGAGATAAAATACCAGAAAGCGATCGGGGTTGACAAATGTGGGGAATTGATTATAGAGTATTGACATACCGTTTAATAATCGGATTATTTGCCAAAATCAACTCCCCGCCCCGAAAAATTTCCTGAATTTTTGGGGCAACCCAACCAACAAAAAAATTAGCCCATAAAGAAAATTTAATCATTGGTCAAATTGGATAAAATGAAGCTGAATTTAGGAATTTATGCGGTCATATCGTTGATGAGTAGCAGCGTCTTGTTAGCCACTCCCGCTCTGGCTCAACGGTTAGAACCATGTGATAACGAGAACCAAGAACAACCCTCACTCAGTCGCCGTGAAATTATTAACCGTGAATATGGCTTACGCTTTGATATTCCGGCTAATTATCACACCGAACTACGACGCGAGACAGAACATCGCCAACAGTTATCTATTGCAGTTCGCAATCCCATCGATGTCAAGTTTATGGAATGTGGGAGACGGGAAGGAATGAGAGGCTATGGACACGCAGTTTCCGACGTGATAGTTAGCATAGAACCGCGTCCTAGCGATATCCGTAATGTTCGTGATATTCTCCGCAATGTTACTGAGAGTGGAGGCAGTTTCAGCGAGATTATAGAGTCTAACTTCACAACTATTGCGGGACAGGATGCTGTAGTTTATACGGGGAAAACAAGATATCCAGAGCGTTATCGGTATGCGCAGCTAATCCATCCGAATGGACAATATATCATTAATATTTCTGCCGGAGATTATGGAGATGTAATCCAGCCGATTGATTTAGAGGTTATGGACATGATCATTTCTTCTTTGAAAATTGACGGTTAGGAGATATCGGCTCAGGTGCGGGCTGCTCTAGCAGTTAACCGCGAGTTGGTGTTGTTGTATTGGCAGATTGGGCGGGAAATTTTAGGGCGACAGAAACAGGAGGGTTGGGGTGCGAAGGTGATTGCTCGTTTGGCTCAGGACCTAAAACAGGAATTTCCTGAGATGAAGGGGCTCTCATCCCGAAATCTCAATTATATGCGGGCTTTTGCCGAGGGATGGAGTGACGAGTCAATTGTGCAACAGGTTGTTGCACAAATTCCCTGGGGTCATAATGTACGCGACAGCCTTTTCTGAACAAATGTGATACATCCCCAACAGTGGCGGCACAAATAACCAGTTATTGGAGAAACCGGCTGGGGTTCCGTCTCCGGGTCCCCCCAGAAAATTTTGGCGTCACTATTGACAAAAAAAACATTTCGTGATGTGTGGATGCCTAATTCAGACTCCCAACCACCAAATCACCGAGCCTAAAACCGCTGAAACCTTTGCAATACCTTAATTTTAGCTAGTTGAAAAAAATTTTTTTCTTGAGGGGTTGACAACAATACAACTATAGAGTTATGTATGGAATATGAACGCGCCACCGCTCGCTGCGCCAACCTGACGGGTCGAGCCATTAGGCACTCAAGCACCGATCGCATCGCGGCTCTAACCTGTCTGAGTATTATCCCTTAGTCACAAATACTCACCAAAAACCACTTTTTCCCTACTGGTTTTTCTTTTCTCAATCATACAGGAACTTTATTAAAAAACCAGTAGTAGTAGGGTGGGCAGTGCCTCACGGAATCACTTTTTCACATTAGCAATACTTGTTGGACAATGCCCCCTACGAACTAAGGGATAAGTGAGGGCAATAACCGCTAGAAAAGAATATCGAAAATAGAGGATTATTTATGAAATGTGGCAGTAAAAAAATATTTGCTCTGTTTCTGTTGCTGGGAGCGTTAATCCTGAGTTTATTGGTGGTTTCGGGAATGTTAAATATTCCGTCTGCTCAGGCAGCAATTCGCCAATTAGAGGAGGCTCCGGGACAAATTGTCTATCAATCCCGACAAACTTTGAAAGATAATCGGGGAAATGGCTGGCAGGCGATCGCTTTCCAGCGCATCCGTCCTGATGGGACAACCAGTTTTTCCCTGCGATTGGTGGGTTTTCCTGGGGTGGGGGATATCGATCGCACGCAACCCCTCACCCTGACTAACTCCCTGGGGAAAACTTTAACTCTCCCCGATGCTTCCGCTAATATTTTCACTAATGCGGCTGCTCCCGAACCGAATGTGGCACAATACAACTTGCAGCCGCTGCTAGGAGAGTTACAACCAGAAATTCCCCTGAAGTTGATTATCCCCATAAAAGATGCTCCCGCCGTGAGTCTATCCGTGTCACCATCCTTAGTCCAAGAATGGCAAACCGTTGCTAGTTATAAGTAGTAGGATTTAGTCAAACAAAATCATCCCCTTAGCTGCATCTAAAAATGTTGCCCCAGCCGCCGATTGGATCGGGTTCTTAGTTGGGCTGCTCTAGGGGATTTTATGTCAGCAGTTCAGATAATACCTGAGCAGCTTCAGAAGCATCGTAAGGAGACCACACAACTGCTTCTGTAGTTGCTAGTTGTTGGAGGAGTAAGTTTTCCTGATGTGGGGTTTCGATGGATTTTAAATCGCCACCGTCTTGCTTCGCTACCTCCAGCAGCAAAAAATGAATTAGGCGGAGTTTATCTTGGTGTGATAGCTGACTGACCGCACCGAGCAGTTCATTTAGAGGCATATCTCTTATGGTCGAAAGTATCAATGATAATTATAGCTTAAAGATGCAGCAATAGCCAGAATCGCTCCCGGTTTCATTTGGTTGGTTTCAAGGTCTGGATTATTATCAAAAAACCCTTGACATTGCCCTGGCAGTATGATATTGTAAAATCGATAAGGAAGAACTAGGCTTTAATGTTAACTTTTGTTAAGTATAGGGAGATGGCAGGGGGGAGGGGAAAAAGCGATCGCCCCTAATTCACTCGCCCCAAAGAGCGATCGCTTTCACTTGCTAACGCACGGTTTTCCGCAGAGCTTCCGCATCCACACCTTGGCGCAGATAAATCCGCAACAGATTACCGACAATGGACAATTGCATCGGTAATTTCTGCAAAGCCTTCACCCACTTAGGCTGACGGACTGAGTAGCAATTTGCTCTTATATCCCCAAAACATCTATATATAGCGTTTGTTCGGGGTCAGAACGCCCCCAAAAGAGTTTTGTTAAGTTTTGAAAATTTTTCTTTTGTAAATCGCTGTATAGTTGTACAGTGGCAAAATCAGGAGGTTGGAGAAGGCAAAGCCGTCGAAGAATGTCACCACCAGGGGTCATTCCAGGCATCGCCAAGACAACCATTTTAGGAACCATGAGGTAATTTGATATGAGCCAAGATCTAGCCAGCCGCCTGCGCGAAGGCACCCAGCAATCTCACACCGCCGCTGAGAACACCGCATATATGAAGTGTTTCACCAAAGGGATTGTGGAGCGAGAGCCATTCCGGAAGCTACTGGCTAATCTGTATTTAGTTTACAGTACCTTAGAAGAAGCCCTGCGCCGCCATCAGGAGCATCCCGCTGTGGGTGGGATGTATTTCCCGGAGCTAAACCGCACGGAGTCTTTGGAGAAAGATTTACAGTTCTATTATGGGGACAACTGGCGCCAGGAGATTGCGCCGTTACCAGCAGGTCAAGTGTATGTCGATCGCCTTCGGGAAATCGCCGATACTGCGCCAGAACTTTTGATTGCTCACGCCTACACCCGTTATATGGGGGATTTGTCCGGCGGTCAGGCATTAAAAAACATCATTCGCTCTGCCTTAAATTTACCCCCAGATGTGGGCACGGCGCTGCATGAATTTGAACAAATTCCCACAGTAGAAGCCCGCCGCGCCTTTAAAGAAAAATATCGGCAAGCGCTCAACTCCGTCCCGGTTGACGATGCAACAATAGAGCGGATTGTAGCTGAAGCTAACTATGCGTTTCAACTCAATCGAGACGTGATGCACGATTTAGAAGATGATGTGAAAGCCGCCATTGGCGACCATGTATTTGATTTGCTGACTCGTCAAGATAAACCCGGAAGCACAGAGCGCCCGCACCGTGCTGCCAGCGAATCAGCTACAGTTTAAGAGTTGTCATTTGTCCTTTGTCCTTTGTCCTTTGACAATTGACAATTATCAATTATCAATTGTCAATTGTCAATTGTAACCAACTTACAGGAGAACATTTACTAATGAGCTTTTCGCTGCCTGATGTTCAATTTGACGCCGAGTTGATTAAAAAGTACGATCGGCCATTACCGCGCTATACCAGCTATCCTCCAGCCACAGAACTAAAGCCAGAATTTGACCCAGTGAATTTCCGGGCATCTCTGGCGGTGAGCAACTATAAAAAAACGCCACTATCGCTGTACTGTCATATTCCATTTTGCGAAACACCTTGCTATTTTTGCGGGTGCAATACGGTGATTACCCAGCGCAAAGAATTGGCAGTACCTTATCTGGAATATACCGAGCGACATATTCGCCAATGTGCCGAGCTGATTGATGGCGATCGCCTAGTTGACCAAATGCACTGGGGTGGGGGAACACCCAACTACCTCTCCCTCCCCCAAGTGGAAAAATTATGGACAACCATCGCCGAGCATTTTCGCTTTTCTCCCGACGCGGAAATCTCCCTAGAGGTGAATCCTCGCTATCTGGATAAAAACTACATTCTCTTTTTGAAAGATTTAGGATTTAACCGGATTAGCTTTGGTATTCAAGATTTTAACCCCCAAGTCCAGGAAGCAGTTAACCGCATCCAACCAGAAGCCATGCTCTTTAACGTCATGGAATGGATTCGATCTGCGGGTTTTGAGAGCGTCAACGTAGATTTAATTTATGGGTTGCCCTTCCAAACCCTAGGCACCTTCCGCGATACCATCGAGAAAACCATCAAACTAAATCCCGACCGGATTGCAGTTTTCAACTTTGCCTATGTGCCTTGGCTAAAACCCCTGCAGCGCAAGCTCCCCCAAGAAGCATTGCCCAAAGGACCGGAAAAACTGGATATCTTGCAAATGGCGATCGAGGAACTCGGCGCCAGCACCTATCAGTTTATTGGCATGGACCATTTCGCCAAACCCAACGACGAATTGGCGATCGCGCAACGGGAAGGACAACTACACCGCAACTTTCAGGGATACACCACCAAACCCGAATCCGATTTAATCGGCTTTGGCATCACCTCCATTAGCATGCTCAATGATGTGTATGTCCAGAATCACAAACGCTTGAAAGAATTCTATCAAGCCATTGACAATCACACCTTACCCATTGAGCGCGGCGTCAGTCTCAGCCAAGACGATATCGTGCGCCGCACCATCATTATGGAATTAATGTGCCAATTCCAACTCTCCAAAGACGAGTTAGAAGCCAAATATCATCTCAGCTTTGACCGAGATTTTGACGACCATTTTGGCATAGAACAATTAGAATTGAAAAAACTAGAAGCCGACGGACTCGTGCGCATCTTCCCCAACCGCCTGGAAGTCACGCCCCCCGGGCGATTGCTCATCCGCAACATTGCCGCCGCTTTTGACACCTATCTCCACCAGAAAACCATGAGTAAATTCTCCAAATCAATTTAGCCCGTCCCGCGTGCAATCATTCCTGCCCTGGTGATTGGTAATTAGTCATTTGTCACGGGGGCAACGACTAATTACCAATTACCTTTAGTTAATTTTATGGTCAGCAACCGGGTGGCTGAGATAGCTGCTGGATTATTACCGAGAGTTGCGGAAGAAACCCGGTTGCTGTAGGAGTAAAGACCAAGGACTAATGACCCATAACTAATGACCAATCACTAATCTAAACCATACTCAAAGACATGAGCTGCTCGGCCATTTCAAAGTTAGCGGTGACAGACTGTACATCGTCGAGGTCTTCTAGGGCATCCATCAATTTCATCAGACTTCGAGCGTGGTCTGGGTCGGTGACTTCTAGGGTGTTGCCGGGAATCCAGCGTAATTCAGAATTAGCCACATTGCAGCCAGCAGATTGGAGGGTTTGGCTGAGAAATTCTAGATTGGTGGTGTCCGTGAAGACTTCGGCTCCGGCGGTTTCTTCTACTTCTGTGAGTTCGTAAGATTCGGCGCCGCCTTCTAAAGATATTTCTAGCAAATTCTCTTCATTAATTGGTCCGCAGACGCGGCAAACGCCTTTTTTGGCAAACATCCAGCTTACACATCCAGTTTCTCCTAAATTGCCCCCATTTTTGGTGAAAGCGGCGCGCAAATCGGCGGCGGTGCGGTTGCGGTTGTCGGTGAGAGCTTCGATGAGAATGGCGACGCCGCCGGGTCCGTAGCCTTCATAGCGGATTTCTTCGTAGTTGTCGCTGCCTCCTTCCCAAGTGCCAGCGCCTTTGGCGATCGCTCGCTCGATGTTTTCATTGGGAATTCCCGCTGCTTTCGCCTTTTCAATGGCGGTGCGCAGTTGGAAATTTCCCTCTGGATCTGGAACGCCCGATCGAGCCGCCACAATAATCTCGCGAGAGATTTTGGTAAAGGTTTTCCCCTTCACCGCATCTACTCTCGCTTTCTGTCGCTTGATGTTAGCCCATTTACTATGTCCAGCCATAAATGTCTCTTCGTTTACTGGTGTTGCTCTAACGTGAAAATTACAGCCGCAAGGTGTAAACAGCGGCTCCGAGTAATCCTACCTGGTCATTTAACACCAGGTGAACGGGTACTCGCTCTAATAGCCCACTGACTCGCCCCTTGTCCCGAAATGCTTTCATAAAACGGTTTTCTTTTTCGATCAGGGGGAGGATTTTCGGGCCGATGCCTCCCGCCAGATATAACCCTCCATAGGGTAATAGTTTCAGAGCCATATTGCCCGCTTCGGCGCCATAGGCTTCGACGAAGATTTGCATCGCTCGATCGCACAGAGCATCGGCACCATCCAAAGCAGCGGCGGAGATTTCTGCTGCCTCGGTTTTCGGTGGCATAGAGTAACTAGCATCCTGTGAGCGCAAGGATTCATAAATTGGCACAATTCCCATGCCGGAAACCACCCGCTCCACAGAAATGTGTTCTAGTCCGCTCCGACGCAAATATTGCCACACAAGCCATTCGTCATCATTGCGGGGGGCAAAGTCAACGTGACCCCCTTCTGAGGGGAAAACAACGTATTCATCAACCTGGCGTTTGACGTTGTGGCGCAAGATTAAAAATGCTTCTCCCAAACCTGTCCCCGCACCAATCACAGCGATCGGTGCCCCCGGTTCGTGGTGCCCCGATTGCAGAGTGTAAATTTCCCCAGCGGATAGCCCCAGAACTCCATAACCCACCGCTTCAAAGTCATTAATTAGCTGCACTCGCGGGATATTTAACTCTTGTTCCAGTCGCTCCCTGGTCAAATACCAATCTAAATTAGTCAGGTGCGAGGTATTATTCAAGACTGGGCCAGCGATCGCCAAACAAGCCTTTGCCGGTGCCCGGTTTGTCCCTAAAACCGCCGCCGCTTCCCCAAAAAACCGCTCTACTAAGGGCACCAAATCGGGAAACTCTCGACTAGAATAAAACCCCTCATACAGGTTTTTCATCTCAGAAGTCATTTGCCCCGGCTCGCCAGCCGATATCTCCACCAAACGCAACAGCGTCTTAGTCCCGCCTATATCCCCTGCTAGTATTAAAGTCATCTGTGATTTGTCCTTGGTCATTTGTCCTTGGTCATTTGTCCTTGGTCATTAGTCATTAGTCCTTTGTTACCAGGGACTAAGGACAAGGGACTAATGACAAATGAGAAGTATCACTGTTGAGTTCCATTACCCACTTATCCCCATTGCGGACACACTTTGTCAAACTACAGAGGGAAGCACGCACCCACTCCGTATCGGGTGCCAACCCTTTCGCTGTTCCCTCCACTGACGCCCCATGTCCCACAAATAAGATATCTTCGGGAAATTCTGCCGTGAGAATTTGCGCGATTGCTCGCGTTCTCGCCGCGCAGTCGGCATCAGTTTCGGGATATTCTGGCACGATGCGCGATTGGTACTGGGCATCAATTCGGGGAAAAAGTTGCCGCAATTCATCGCGATCGCGTCTTTGGGGGGGCACCGGAAACCATTCCGGCGTCAGAAATTCACTCAAACCCGCTTCTAATTTCACCGGTAAATCCAGCAATTGCGCCACCTGACAAGCCGTCTGCACTGTGCGCAAAAACGGCGAAGCAAAGATATGGGCAATATTTTCCCCCGCCAAACGACAAGCTAAAGCTTTAGCTTGCTCTACGCCATCATCGGATAAAGGCGGATCATAGGGTAGTTCCGCCGTGTCGAACCACTCCGGATGCACAAAATCCAGCCGGTTGGCATGTCTCGCAATCCACACTGTTTGCCCCATCTACGTCCCCTGGTAATCTCACCGCCAATTTCTGCCTGCATATTATACTAAACCAGTCGCTACATGAGTCGATTTTGATATCACTTCCCTAAACATTCCCCTGCCAATACCACAAATTTGTCATTCTCCCACACCATGCAGACCGCTGCTAACTGAGACAAAGCTGGCGTTTCTCCCCGCTGGAGCGTCGCCAAGCTGTTTTTCACCGTCATCACTACCTCATCTTGCGGGAATTTTTTCGCTTGATATTCTTCCAGCCACTCGTTTTCTTCAAAATAACTGGGAGTAAATGCGGCGCGGTCTAATAGCCAAAAATCAATGCCGTATTTGGCGATTAACTCCCGCATCGGGGCTGAGTCTGGGCTATATTGGGCTTGAATCACTGCCGCCGTGCGATCGCGAAATTCCCGGTAGTAACCCAAGTGATAGGGTATAGCATATTCCCGCCCCACTAATATAGAACGTTGGGTAAAGGTTGGCAAAAAGTGCCCTTCTTCGGCTATAGATGCAATCAGGATATCTTTGGGTTGCTGCTGAAAAAATTGGTAAAGTTCTATTTCTTTACCCGTTTTGTAGTAAGGACGGGGAAATTTAGAGACCGTGAGGGGGTATAATATTAACGCCGTGACGATTATCCCAGAGATAATTAACCCTTGGCGCGATTGCTGGCGCAGTTTGTCAGTAATGATAGCGATACATATCCCCGCTGCTAATCCTAGGACAATTTGCAGGGTGTGGGTGGTGTACCGCGATGGGAGATGGAGTGTGAATAGGAGAATGTGGGCAGCAAAAAAGAGGGTAAAAGCTGTGATGGTGATTTGGGGTAAAATGATGATATCATGGCTAATTTTTTTGGTCAAAGGAAATGTTTGGCTATACCGCTGCACTAGGGGTAAGAGTAAGCCAAACCAACAGGCAACAGCCATGCGGTTGGGAAGGCAGCCGCTGCGGCGGGAAGATAGCCAAAATTCGTCTAACCTATCTGTAAAAAACTCGCTCCTGCCACCAGACCAAAATTCTGGTAATTCTTTCGCCGCCGCCAGAGAAATTGTCGGGCCAAAATCGCTAGTTTGCCACACATAAGGCAACATCACTCCCAACGCCGTTACCAACCCGGCTAACTCAAACATCCCATTTCGCTTGAGCAACCCGGTTTCTAAAACGAGTTGCCTCTTTCTTAAACGAAGAAAACCGGTTTCTGACCACAGCAACCGCAAAGTTAAAATCCCGGCTTCCACCAAGACCGACTGGGGATAAAATAGTCCAGTCAGGATAATTGTCCCCAAACAAGGCAGCAACGAACCCTCCAGTAAAAACAGCAAAAAAGCCAAAAACAGCGGGTAAACAAAAGCTCTGGGAGTCGCCGAAGCTAAATCATCTTTCATCCACAAACTTTGATTGAGGATTAAACTCGCCATAAACCCCGCCATAGGCACAGGAAATAAGCGCATCGACAGGCGAAAAGTTAAAATCGTGGTCAAAATTCCCAAAGGCAGGGGCAGGAGCTTATTCAGTAAGAGCGGCGATATCCCCAAAATTGCCCCCAACTGATATAATTTTACATACCCTAGGGGTGCTACCGACTGAAAATAATCAGCAATCAAATCCCCCGGAAACAAACCAGGGACTAAAAACCGCTCCATCCAAAAAACGTGCTGTCTGGCATCATCTTGTACCACATACTCACCATCAAAAGCCATCCGTAAAGCCAGTAGCCCATACACCACTGCCATTGTCAGGCTCAGCCACCACCAAAATCTCTGTTTATCCCAGAATTTATTAATTTCCATAGCAATTTTAGGGTGGGCCAACCCACCGAGACCGCTTTCCTGACCAAAAATCATTATATGGGTTTTTGCCCACCGTCTCATAATGGTATAATACATTTTGGCGGGCAATCGGCAAGGTTTCCCGATCGACCAACCGGGGCGGGTGGTAACGCCCCACATCAAGGACTAATGGAGCAATGACAATTCGGGCAAGATTTTGGCAAAATTGGCAGCAATGGAACTGGTGGCGGTTGTTACTGATAATTGTCTTGGCATTAGGAATATGCTTTCGTTTAGTCAACCTCGATCGCAAAGTTTACTGGGAAGACGAAGCCGCCACCTCCTTGCGTATATCCGGCTATTCCAAAATCGAATTCGTCGAGCAAACCTACAACGCCCCACCCATTACCGTCGGCGAGTTGCGGCAAAAATACCTCACCCCCAACCCCAGCAAAAACCTCGGCGATACCCTCCAAGTCCTCATGGGAAAAGCCGAACATACCCCATTATATTACCTCCTTGCCCGATTTTGGGCGCAATTAGTAGGCAGTTCCCCCGCAGAAATGCGCTTGCTTCCCGCCTTAATTAGTCTCTGGGCATTTCCCGCCATGTATTGGCTATGTCTAGAATTATTTGCCTCCCCATTAATTGCCGCGATCGCCGTAGCTCTCATCGCCGTATCCCCCCTCCATATCCTCTACGCCCAAGAAGCCAGACAATACAGCCTCTGGATCGTCACAATTTTAGTCTCCACTGCCCAGCTCTTGCGTGCCTTGCACGTGCAAACTAAAGCCAGTTGGATAATTTACGCTTTAACGGTCATTTGGGGACTTTATTCTCACTTATTTTACCTATTCATTGCCTTATCCCACGGCATATATGTGTTAATTTTAACTATTAAACGGTCAACCCATCAATTAGTTAACTACCTGGTGGCTTCTACTGCTGCCCTAGGGGCATTTATCCCCTGGCTCTTGGCTTTATTCAATTATGCTAACACATCTCCCTACTGGCAAAGCATCAATAAAGCATTAGGGCGAGAAATCTCTCTATTAGAGCTGTTGGATCGGTGGTTGCGCAACGTCAATCGCATATTTCACGATGCCGATTTAGGTTTAGCTAATCTCATTTTATTTTTATTTGCTGCTGGAGCCATCTATTTTGTCTGTCGTCACGCGCCACCCCAGATTTGGTGGTTAATTTTAACTTTATTTGGCGTCACGGCTTTAGTTTTAGTCTTGCCAGATTTAATTATAGGAGGGCAGCGCTCTGTGCGCACCCGGTATTTGATACCCTGCGCTTTAAGCATCCAGCTAGCTGTAGCTTATTTAATCGCCATTCAGCTTACCATATCCCAGCGCATTTGGCAACAAAGAATCTGGCGACTTGTCCTCACGGTGTTAATTCTCGCGGGGGTGGTTTCTGGGGCAATTACGGCTCAAGCGGAATCAGCTTGGAGTAAGGATATAAATACCACAAAGTATTATCCTAGAATGGCTCGGGCAATTAATGCCGCTGGGGCACCTTTGGTGATTACCGATGGTGAGGAAACCAATATTTTATCCCTCACTTATTTGCTCAACCCAGAGGTAAAAATTCAGTTCCTGAAGTTGCCCCATCCCATCTCTCCTCTTGATTTCCGGGCAAATCAGATATTTTTGCTCGATGCTTCCCAGGAGTTGCGCAACCAATTGCAACAGGAGCAGCATATCACTTTAGACGCAATTGTGGATACAAGAAAGGCTAATTTGTGGCTGGTAAAAGGCTCGTAGTTGGGCTTTAGCCCTCTTTATTGGGGTTATTTTTTGGGGCTGTAGGGGTGATTCGCGAATCACCCCTACGACAAACCTACTCTCTCTAAAATCTTTTAGCGATACATTCGGCTTGGAGAATGGTAAAGCGACTGGTTTGCAAAACTGTACAATATGGGGCGGCGGCGGCTAAGGCGGGGGTGATACCTTGAGTCAGGTTGGCTATGGCTTCGTTAGCAATATCATCATACTGCATTATCCACCGATCGCGCCCCAAATAACCCCCCTCAAATGCTCCCGCCTCCACCAGCCAAAAGTCTATGCCCTGCTGTTCAATAAAACTGCGTAACTTTGCCCCATCTGGGGTGTAATGTGCTGCCAATAACTCCTGGGTACGTTGCCGCATTTGGCGGTAATATCCCTGATGATAAGGCACCGGATAACCTTCGCTCCCCACAAAGAGCGATCGCTCACTGAACACCGGGATATTATTCATCTCCATCGCCACCGAAGCAATAGAAATATCCTTCGGTTGCGCCGCGAAAAACTCATACACCTCTGGCGCCGTCCCCACAATATAATCAGTCCTGGGAAACCTTTTTAACCAAGTCGGCTCCAGCATCACCCCCACCAACAAAAACAGCGCCAAACTCACCCCCAAAACCCGCTGCAATTGCGGCAAAAACTCCAATGCCACAAATCCCCGCGCTGGTTCTTCTTCTTTACCGATTTTGACCCCATTTAACCATTGCTCCGGCAAATAGCGGTGATTTTTCCCCGCATTCTCCGCCCAATAAAACAGCGCATCAATTATCGTAGCAAAAGCAATCCCCGCCGCCACCGCCGTCACAAACCGCAAACTATGCTCCGTATAACGACTGGGCAAATGCAGGCGGAACAAAAACCCATGCGCCACAAAAAACATCACCAAAGATGCCAGCGTCACATCCAGCAGTAACCGCCCTTTTTGCAGCACCTTAAACAGAGGAAAAGCCGCCGGAAACAGCAGCGGTAACACTAAAAAGCACGTCGCCACTGTGGGTAAAATCGTGCCAAAACGAGGCACCATGCCACTACGTTGCCCCGTAAACCAAAAATCTTGGGGATATTTGCTGAAAAAATTAAACTCACCCCTGGGCAAAAACTCCTGTAAATTCCGCGCCTCCGCCGCCGTAAACACCGGACCATATACGTTAGATTTCAACGCATACAATAACATCACCAAAAAAGCCGCAATTAAACAGACAAACACAAACCGCAGTTCTGCCATAGGCAGGGAAACTTGCCACCGCCAACCAGAGAGCTTCACCACTTGTAAAATGAGCATCACCACCGCGATAAATACCCCTTGGGGATAAAACAGCCCCAGCAGCCCGATCGTCACACAACTGCCAGCTAAATTTCGGCGCAACAAATAATATAAAAACGCCCCAAACAAAGGATAAATAAACGCCACCGCCGTCGCCGAAACCACATCATCCCGCATCCACATATAATGATTCATCAGCAGACCGGAAATAAAAGCCGCCACCGGCACCGGAAATAACTGCATCGTCACCGCAAAACAGTAAGCAGTAGTGATCAAACCCAGCACTGGCGGTAACAGCTTGCTCAGCAGCACAGGCGCAATCCCCAACTTCGCCATCAACCAATATAAACCCGTATATCCCCACGGTGCCACAGTTTGAAAATAATCCGCCATTAAATCCCCCGGAAATAACCCCGGGTCGATAAACCGCTGCATCCAAAACACATGCTGTCGCGCATCATCTTGGATGACATACTCACCGCTAAAGGCTCGCTGCAACACCAAAAAGCCGTAAACCACCGCCAACGTCATATTTAAACTAAACCAAAATATCACCCTCCCTTTGGAAGATTTATCCGCCGGTGCCGTGATAAATTGGCGTAACCGCTTAATTGCTTGCATTGGACTCCGTGCTGCTCCCCTTCATAATACAATCTGCCGCCATGATAGTATAATCCCCCGCGTTTAAAATTGTGCAACCGGCTTGCAGCGATGCCAGTGCGGGAGTCACCCCCCCCTGCAATGTCGCCACAGCTTCCCCCGCCACTGGTTGATACTGCTGCAACCAGGTATTTTCCGCCAGATACTCCGGTGTAAAAGCATTTCTATCCAGCAACCAGAAATCTACCCCATACTTGCGGATAAAGTTTTGCACCGTCGTCAAGTCAGGGGTATATTGTGCTGCAATCAAATTTGTCGCTCTCTGGCGAAACTCCTGCACATAAGCCTGATGATAGGAAATGCCATATTCCCGGCTTACCAAAATCTTTCGCCCCGAGAAAGTGGGGATATTATTCGCCGCATCCGATAAAGAAGCAATCAAAATATCTTTCGGTTGCTGCTGAAAAAATTCATAAATTGTTGGGTCTTTAATCACCCGGTAACTCGTGCGGGGGAAACTACTATCTAGATGAGGATACAACAGCAACAACCCCAACAGCAACCACCCCAGAGGCAGCCACTTTTTCGCCCGCCAAATTTTATCCCAAACAATAGCCGTCACCATCCCCGCCGCCAAAGCCATCACCACCCGCAAACTGAGATTAGTAAACCGACTCGGCAAATAGAGTTTAAATAGCAGCAAATGCGCCAGAACAAACCACCCCGTAGAGGTAATGATAATGGCCGAGAAAATGCGAATTTTTTCCGTGACCATTCCTGCCAAAGGAAACCGCGATTTTTGCTGCAACAGCCAAGGCAAACATAACCCCACCCAAATCAACGGCGGCATCAACAAAGGTAGCCAACCACTGCGCGAACCAGTCAGCCAAAACAGGAAAGGATTATCATCAAAAAAATAATTCCTACCTCCCGGCAAAAATTCCGGCATTTCCCGCGCTGCTGCCCCCGATACCAACGAACCATATGCAGAAGGTTCCATCGCATATCCCAGCATCACCACCACCGCCAAACCTAAACTAGCTAATCCGAGGAAATCTAGATTCAGCTTTTGCTTTTGGCTCACCAACATTTGCCAAAATAAAATTCCTGATGCCAGCAGCACACAAGTGGGGTAAAATCCCCCCATCAAACCAATAGATATGAGCAATGGCAGCCACCGGCGCTGTAGCCAATAATACAAAAAAGCCACAAATAGAGGATAAGCAAAAGCTCTGGGAGTAGCAGAGACTAAATCAAAACCCATCCACAAACTTTGATTCAGCAACACCGCCGCCGCGAACCCCGCAAAAGGCACTGGCAACAACTCTAAACAGAGCTGAAAGCAATAAAATGTAGTAATCAACCCTAGCACCAAGGGGAGCAGTTTATTAAATAGGAAAGGCTCCACCCCCAACCCGGCCATTACTTGATATAGTGCCTTGTAACCACCGGTTGCCACGGACTGAAAATAATCCGTGATGAAATCATCGGGGAATAATTCTGGGTCGAGAAATCGCTGCATCCAAAACACATGCTGTCTTGCATCATCCTGCACCACATAGGCGGTTTTAAATGCTTTCTGCATAGCCATGCTGCCATAAATTACGGCAAAAGTCAAGCTGCCAATCAACCAGAATAGGTGTTTTTTGTCCTTGGTCATTGGTGATTTGTCCTTGGTCATTGGTTTTTTCTAATATATCACTTGGTAGGGGCACGGCATCATCAAATCCTCGGATTGACGAAAAATCTCAATAACGCCGTGCCCATCCGGTTTGGGGTTTTGGCGGTAATTCGTGATTCATTCGTGGGGTTGGGCACGGCATTATTTATCTCTCGGTTTGATGAACAATCTTGATGACGCCGTGCCCCTACGGTTTAATTTTCATCGTATTTATATATTGACCTAAAAATGGTAATCCGGCAAGGGCGGGCAGGATATATCGCCCCGTACATAATAACCCTAAAGCGGCTCCCGTGGCGGCATCAAAATAGGGTTGATAAAAGAGAATCAGAGCAGCGTCTCTAGTCCCTACTCCGGCAAAAGTGAGGGGTAGTAAACCGGCGAGAATGGCAAGGGGTGATAGGGCAAGGTTGGCTAAAAATGGCACGGCAGCATTGAGAGCCAGAATGAAAAACCAGATTTGCAATAGGTGGCAAAACCAGATAAATAGGGATGTGGCGGCAATTTTCGCGAGTTGGGTGGTGTCTTGCCAAAAATATTCGTGCATTTCTCCCCAAGAAAATCGCATTTTGTCGATTTTGAGTTGGATTTTTTTGGGGGCGAAGCGGCTGGCGGTGGTAAAAAATAGGCGGGCAAATCTCTGGGAACCCAGGAGTAAGGCGAGGGCGAGTAAACCGCCCATGACTCCGGCTGTCATTGCCCAAAATAGGATATCTTTTTGGGGATAAATTGCTAAGCCAAAGGCACACCACACTAGGAGAGAGAGCATATCACAGGCTTTTTCAAATACTACCAAAGATAGAGCTAAGGAGCCGCTTAAATGTCCTCTGTCTCTCATAAAATAGGCTTTGGCGATGTCTCCCATTTTGGAGGGTAGCACCATATTAAGGACGCTGGCGGCTAAAATTAGGCGGTTGGCTTCGCCAAACTGGAGGTTAGCACTGGCGGGGGAGAGTTGCTGCAGTCGCCAACTGGTGAGAGCCGTTAGGGGGATGACCATTCCCAGGCTGATGGGCATCCAAAACCGATGGCAGTTTTGGAAAATTTGGAGTAGTCCTGGTAAGTCGATTTTGGTGTAAATGATGGCTAAAATTAGCAGGCTAACAGCGAGGGATATCAGTCGTTTCATTGGTTATGGTTAGTTTAATTAAGAATGAGAGTTGTTTTGTGGTTAAACCCCAACCCCGATACGCCCTCACCCCGCTCGAAAAGTGCCCTCACCCCCGCCCCCTCTCCCAAGGAGGGAGAGGGGAGTAAAGAGGAAGATGGAAGTAAAAAGGGAGAGGGAAGGGTGATAACATAGTATGTCTTACGCCCCTTTCTCCCTTTTTGGGAGAAAGGGGTTGGGGGATAGAGGGCAACAATCTGGCTAGAGTGTTTCATTGTTATTTGAATTGACTATATGAATGGGGGCGGGAGCAGTCGTGAACTATAATATAATAAAATGATTAAGATTTGGAGTTTTTTGGAAGATTCGCCTAGAATTTAATTGGGGTTGCATAGCTCGGTATGCTGACATATAGCATGGAACTGGGAATGACGGGCTGCATACCACATCGATTTGAGAACCGCCATAATTCTGTCAAGGAGAGTTGATGGGATGCTGGATATTAATCAGTTATTTAGAGAAACGGATTATCTGCATTTATACTCAGATGTGGCTGCTGCCGTGAGTCGGGGTGATTTTGATTCGGGACGGCAACATTTTGAGCTGTTTGGGGCTGGGGAAAGTCGCAACCCCTGCGCTTTATTTAATCAGATTTATTATCTTGATAACTACCCAGATGTGGCTGCAGCCGTGGACCGGGGGGAGTTCGGCTCGGCGCTTGACCATTATCTCCTATTTGGGCAGATGGAGAGCCGGGATACTTGTGCGATGTTTAATGAGGCTCTGTACCGGGAGGCTAACCCGGATGTGGCGGCGGTTATAGACCCCCTCACTGGCGGACTGAGCAGCGGTTTGGAACATTATATTTATTTTGGCCAGATGGAAGGGCGGGACCCTTGCGCCCGCACGGTGGTGATGTGGGATGAAGCGGCCCAGGAAGCTGTCCGCCGTACCAGTCCGGGTCCCACGGTGGCATCCCGTGCCTATGGGATGGTCCATACTGCCATGTTTGATGCCTGGTCCGCTTATGACGAGAAAGCCATAGGCACTCAACTGGGAGATGAGTTGCAGCGTCCAGCGGCGGAAAACACGACTTTGAATAAGAGTGAGGCTATCAGTTATGCGGCGTATCGGGTATTAACCGATTTATTTCCGTCTCAGGTGGATATGTTCGATCAGTTGATGGCCCAGCTGGGGTGTGACTCTGGGAATATTTCCACGGATACGGCTACTCCCGCTGGTGTTGGGAATGCGGCGGCGGCGGCGTTGTTGGCATTTCGCCATGAGGATGGGTCCAACCAGTTAAATGGTTATGCCGATACTACGGGTTATCAGCCGGTGAATGGCCCAGATGTGGTGAATGACCCCAACCACTGGCAGCCTTTGCGGCAACCTCTGGATGACCCAAATGGCAGAGTGCAGCGGTTCCTGACGCCGCAATGGGGTGATGTGTCTCCCTTTGCACTCACATCACCGGACCAATTCCGTCCCCCGGCGCCGCCGGAGTTTGGCACTCCTTTATATGAGCAACGGACGGCGGAAGTTTTAGATTTGAGTGGTAATTTGACTGACGAGCGGAAAATTATCGCGGAGTTCTGGGAAGATGGGGCGGGTACGTCTTTCCCTCCGGGGACTTGGATGAGTTTTGGCCAATTTGTTTCCCAGCGGGACGGGCATAGTCTGGATGAGGATGTGCAGATGTTCTTTGCTTTGGGCAATGCGGTGATGGATGCGGGGATTGCGGCTTGGGAGGCGAAACGCTATTATGATTATGTGCGTCCGGTGACGGCGATTCGTCAGTTATATGAGGGAGAGCAGGTGCTGGCTTGGGGCGGTCCCGGTGAGGGGACGCAGTTAATTGATGGTGGTGACTGGCAACCCTATCAAGCGGTGAATACTCCCACGCCTCCTTTTGCGGAGTATGTGTCGGGCCATAGCACTTTTAGTGCAGCGGCGGCGGAGATTTTGCGGCGGTTTACTGGGAGCGATGAGTTTGGCGAGTCTTACACGGCTCCAGTGGGTTCGTCTCGGTTTGAACCGGGGGTGACTCCCGCCACGGATATCACACTTTCTTGGCCCACTTTCTCTGCAGCGGCGGATGAGGCGGGGATGTCCCGACGTTACGGCGGTATCCACTTCCAAGATGGGGACCTGAACGGGCGGGCTCTGGGACGGCAGGTGGGGGATGCGGTGTGGAACCGGGCGCAATTCTATATTAATTGATAATTGATAATTGATAATTGATTCACATGAATTAAATAAATATTGTAGGGGCACGGCATCGTTAACCTTTATCGAAAAACCCAAATTTTCATCACGCCGTGCCCCCCACCACGTGATAATTGATAATTGATAATTGATAATTGACAATTAATAATTAATAATTTTTTCATATGAATTAAATTCAACATTGTAGGGGCACGGCATCATTAACCTTGAGCGAAAAACCCAGATTTTCATCACGCCGTGCCCCCCACCACGGGTTAAATTGGAGGCATACACAAATTTTATATGAATAAAAAATTGTGGGGGCTCGTTAACCTTTATCGAAAAACCCAGGGTCTGGCTTCGGCTCCAGAGGCACTCGGCTGTATTTGGGGAAATGAATCAAGTTACAACAATCAATTCCCAGGAGTCCCGTCACAGGGTGATTGGAATTTGGCCAGCCATTGATTTATGTTACGATAATCAATGGCTGAATTTGAATAAAGTTACATAAATCAAATTTCAGGAGCCCCAAAATCCCCCATTCGGTGCCAGGAGGGGTCCTGCGGCGGCTAGAGGGACCCTGGGGAGGGCGCTTCATTACTCGCGAGGGATAGAAGAAATGGCCGCAAATAACGCAAGTTCGTGGAATCCCTCGATAGGTTGCCCTGTAAGGGTTTCAGCGTTTTTTAGTGAGGGGGTTTTGGGGTTTTGTAGTGGTATAGTTATTTCAAATAAAAGCGAGACATTAGAGCTAGTTTATAAAATAAATATAAAGAAAAACCTAGGGGTTGGGAAATATGGTATAAATAATCAAAACCATATGAAACCTGGAAAATCAGTACAATGGCACGTC
>DVDU01000057.1 GCA_015296065.1 Oscillatoriaceae cyanobacterium M33_DOE_052
GAGTTTTGTCAAAAAATTATCACAGAATTAATGCGAATTAGAAGGAATAAGCTCCCATTTTTTCAGCGGGGTCTGAGGGCTATGTCCTTGATTCTATCAGGCTTTTGAGGTGGTTGTCACCCCGTCAGGGCGGTTCGGCTTCGCTCACCGACCTGGTGACGGGGTGACGGGGTGACGGGGGAAGATTACTCCCCACACTCCCCACAGTCCCCACCTAGTCGAAAGGGGTTGGGGGATAGAGGACCAGTTCTCTGGCTTGTCTCATTGTTATTTGAATTGACTATAGAATAAAGTTTTGTCACAAAGGGCGGGACACTGCATAAATTCTGAGAGTGACTCCTAACTAATAAGTAGTAGGCTAACTCAGATGTTTGAGGTCCCGTATGAAGCGATCGCCCGGTCAGTCCGTTTTTTGGGCGCGCCGATTTGCCCAACCCCATCCAGGAGCCCCCGACGGCGGGGGAGAGGCGTTTTCCCCAGAACAGCCTCAGCAAACATCGGCGATGAACCCAAAACATCGTCAACATCCGTCAGAGTGCGACAACTGGATATGTCCCCACCTAGGCCCCCACTGGAAACTTGCCAAAATCCGAGGGGCCGATCAAGTTGTGTTGCTGGGCGGAACCACCAAAATCAAATTTTCCCCAGCCGAAGGATTTGCCTTACAGCACTTCACCGGAAAACTCACTATTGCGCAAATCCAGCAGCGGTGTCAAAAACAATTTGCCCAGAGCCTATCTGCCAACTTCGTCGGGGAACTGGTGCAAAAACTGATTCAACTGGAAATCTTAGCGATCGGCGAAGACAGCGACACCTACAGAGAACCAGCCATCCTGCCAGCATCCCCAGATTGGATCTGTCCCGACCTCACCCCCTACTGGCAGATTGCCCCAATACCCGAATCCCAGCAAGTAATTCTCAAAGCCATTGATGGCAACCTGCGCGTCTTATTTTCCGCCGCCGAAGGTTATGCCCTAGAATACTTTACCGGCATTTTTACCGTTGCCCAAATCCAGGAACTCTGCCAGCAGCATTTTGGCGAAATTATCCCACCCAATTTTATCAGAGAATTACTACAAAAACTCATCAAACTAAATATATTAGAACTTACAGAACCGCCAACAACCGAAGCAAATCACCAGGCAAACGTCCCCCAACTCAAAGCCGAAGTCCATTGGATAGACCACCCCGATGGCTACTGGATTTTGCGCAATCCCGAAGACGTAACCTTTCTCCAACTCAGCGACAGAGACAAAAACATCATCGACCAAATCGGCAGGCGATCGACCCGCGCCATCGTCGAAGAATTCTGCATTTCGCAGCAATACCTCAACCACCTGCTGCAACTACTCGCCAGTACCGCCATGCTCCAAGGCACCACCCCCCCACCGCCACCCAAAGGCAAATTCAACCCCATGAAATTGCTCTACTTTCGTCTTCCCCTGTGCAATCCCGACCCGTGGTTAAGCCGAAATATCGACAGCATCCGCTGGATTTGGACAAAACCCTTTGCCCTCATCTTATTTACCATCTTAGCATTTTCCACCATCATCGGCATCCATCAACAAACCGAAATTATCCAGAGCGGCAAACAACTAATGGCTGCCCACGGAGCCGGTTTAATGATACCCTTTGCCCTCCTCTCCATGTTCGTCGTCACCATCCACGAACTCGGCCACGCCTTCACCCTAAAAAACTTCGGCGGCATCGTCCCCCAAATCGGACTCCTATTGATGATGTTCATGCCAGCCGCTTATACCAACACCACCGATTCCTACTGTCTATCCAGATTTAAACGAGTATTAGTCGTAGGCGCCGGATTACTTGTGCAATTCACCATGTGGGCAATTGGTTTAGGCTTATGGAATTGGACAAACCCCAGCAGTGGACTCCATACCATCAGCTATTTACTGATGGTAGCATCCTTAGTCACCGTCGCCATTAACCTCAATCCCCTCGCCAAATTTGACGGCTATTACCTCGCCGTAGCCATGACCGGGATTAACAATCTCCGCAGCCGTTCATTTGCCTTCTACGGCAATCTCCTCCGGGGCAAACCCACCAGAGAAACCCCCGGCGATGCCCTAATTTTAGCCATTTATGCCCCATTTAGCCTCGTCTATATCTATCTAGTATTTGGCTTTTTACTCGCCCGAATCGCCGATTGGAGTCTCACCCATATTCCCATCACCGCTTTGCTCCTCCTCACCATCTGGGCAATTTACTTTTTTGCTCCCAGCGATAACCGTTAACTCTTATCACGAAACAGGACATTTCCCACCATGAATGCAGTCAATAAACCCCAAAAATCTCCCCTGAAAGTGGTGCCGCCGAAATCACCCACCCCAGCACCCATAGAGACACCCACCGCACCACCGGCACAAAAAACACCCACCACACCGGAGCCGAGCAAATCATCCCCTAAACCCAAGGCAGATGGTAAATGGGTGATTATGGCATTGATGGTTGTGGGAGTGGGAGCTATTGCCGCCATGCCATTTCCTAACTATGTGCGGGGAGAAGCCGAAATCATCGACCAAGAAGGAGCGCGCAAAGCTATTAATATGCCAGTATCAGGCATGGTGAAAATTAAAGTCAAAACTAATCAGTTGCTGACAGCGGGGGATGTGGTCGCCGAAGTTGCCAGCCCCGAAATAGAAAATCAAATGGCCGATGCGGAAAGACAGCGCCAGCAAGCCTTAGCATCCCTAGCAGCAGCAGAAAATTACCTCCCCATTGCCGAAAAGCAACTAGAAGAGGCGAAAACAGCAGAGGCAATAGCACGCAGTCGCGCTGACAAACAGCAGCAGGAGATTGCTGCTATCTCAGAAGAAAAATTGCCCAAAATTCGGGAGATAGAGCGGGAGATTGCAATTATAGAACAGGAAATAGCCAGTATCCGCAATAATGATATTCCGCGCATCCAAATCGATATCGTCTCCATTCAAAAAGAAATTGAAGGAATAGAACTTAATAACTATCGCTTGAGTGAACAATTACAAGACGTAGAAAAATCGCTGGCTAAATTGCAAGGATTAGCCGCTGATGGACTATTTCCATCGGAAGACCCAAGAATCTTAGAGTTGAAGAATCAGGAAAATAGCCTGACCAGTCAGATTGAACAGCAAACAATAATTCAAAGTTCAGTCAACCAGCAGGAAATTGAGGCTAAAAAAAGCGAAATTCGCCAAAGTGAGAGCTTAATTGAACAAAAATATCAATCAATTGCGGCGAAACGAGAGCAAATTAAAGAAGTGGAGAAGCAATTACAAGATTTATCATATGAGCGGGAAAACGACATCGAGCAGCAGGTAGCGGCGCGGCGGCGTGCAGAGGAGGAAGTAGAGGCAGCGCTCAGGAAGGTGGAAAGTGAGAAACAACTGCTAGTGCAGGCAGAAGGGGAACTGCAAAGACTGGAAACTAGAGCTGCCGAATTGATTTTGAGAACCCCAGTGGGTGGCACAGTCTTGACAGCAAATCTAGACCTACTTAATAATACCACAATCCAGGCCGGTGAAGAAATCCTCAGAATTGCTGATTTGAGGCAGTTGCCCGGGGAGGTTAAGATTGCTCAAGAAGATGCAAATCTGATAATTACCGGTCAGCCAGCTATTTTTAAACTCCGGGGGAGTTATAGTTCTGAATATCAGGCTACAGTCCAAGATATTCCTCGTGTTATTGTTACTGATGAATCGGGAAAACGGGAGTTAAAGGTAAAAATCTCGATTGAGAATCAGGCGAATCAACTGCTGCCCGGTACGGCGGGATATGTGCATATTGAAACTGGGGAGATGCGAGTTTATCAAAAAGTGTGGCTAGAGGTAAACAAGGTGTTAAATTTGGGCAAGTATCTGCCTTGGTGATTTTGGGATGGAGAATTGAGTTTAATCTGGCTACTGCTATAAATTTTGGCTTTTTTCCTACAGAGGAATAATTGTTATCGCCAAATGGGAGCGGGTCACTCTCCCGGTGAAATATGACTGAGGCTTTGTCACCTGCCGATCGTCTCCAGGTCCAGAAGCGTCACCGGGGGGTTGACGGTGGGTCAGAATAGATGAAGAATAAGAGTTTACCCACAGTCGGAATTAAATTTATGCACGCTCTTTCCGTTCCCACTTGGATGATTCATATCTCCAGTGTTATTGAGTGGATTGCCGCTATCTGGTTAATCTGGAGATATGGCGAAGTTACGGGCAAACGCTACTGGTGGGCTTTGTCTGCTGGGATGCTTCCGGCTCTGGTTAGTGCGATGTGTGCCTGCACTTGGCATTATTTTGATAATCCCACGTCTTTAGAATGGCTTGTTACTTTGCAAGCGGCGATGACTGTGGTGGGTAATTGCACTTTGTGCGCTGGTGCTTGGTGGGTGTGGCGCCAAGCAGGTTCCGGGCCAAATTCCTCCCCATCCAATTAATCGCGCTCCGGCTTTAATCGTAAGTAAAATCGATGATTTCTAAAGATACCTTGTTTGCGGTTTCCCTGTTTCCTTACTTGGGTTTTTTGTGGTTTTTGACTCGATCGGGTCAAACTCCCCGCTTAGCTCTGATTGGCTTTTACTGCACCTTAGTATTTGTCGCTGTCACCATTCCCGCTGGCATTTACGCGAAATTGGTCTATCACGACACCTTGGCTAATGTGGATTTACTCCACGGTGGGGCGGAATTTTTCCTCACCCTGGCTAATATTTTAATCGTCCTGGGGTTCCGGCAAGCCCTCCAGTCTGTGGAAAAGTGATTTTTCCTCTCAGATAAAATCCCACCCCCAGATCTGTCAAAAATCGGGATACTCCCGGTCAACTTCTCAGGTCTGGGGGTGGGATAGGCAGAGGGGGAGACTGGGGGACTCGGAGACTGGTTCCCTGGTCTCCTGATCCCCCGTCTGCCTGGATTTAGCGTTCTTGGGGCAGGTAGGCCATTGGGTTGGCGGCTCCCTGTCCGGGGAGATGGATTTCAAAGTGCAGGTGGGGGCCGGTGCTAAAACCGGTGCTGCCCATTTCCGCTACTTGATCACCCTGGTCAACTTCTTGTCCTTCTTGCACTACAATTCGGTGGTTGTGGGCGTAGAGGGTGGAGCTGCCGTCGGGATGCTCGATTTCCACCAGGTTGCCGTAGCCGCCATCGTTCCAACCAGCAAAGGTGACTTTGCCGGGAGCAGCGGCGTAGATGGGGGTGCCGATCGGGGCGGCGATATCAATCCCTTTGTGCATCCGTCCCCAACGCCAGCCGTAGCCGGAAGTCATCACCCCTGGAGCTGGCCAAATATAGCCGTTGAACATAGGGGGACTGGCGGGCAGATATTTATCTGGACCGGGTAGGGGCGGAATCTGGGGAGATACCATGCGCCCGGGGGTGAGATCCATCTGATAAGCCTCGTATCCCAGAGGTGCCACTGCCACCACCTGCTCTGCGGGCTGATTTTGAGCTGGGGCAGGTTCGGGCTTGGTGGCTACAGGCAGGGTGGGGACTCGGCGCACTGGAGCCTGCACAGGGGGTAACGATACCGCCGTCCGCTCTTGTGGCGCCCGAATGTTTTGGTTAATGTCTGCCTGGAGGGCTTCGTTTTGGATTTCTGAGCTGGACTCAGGATTGAGGTTGGGCAGGGGCAGGAACTGGTCGATCGCCCAGGCAGTGACAGCGGTCGGTACTTTCAGAGCGCCGGTTTCTGGCTCAGAGGCAGCCACCGGTGCGGGCTGGGACTGGTACTGCTGCTGTAGTTTTTGAATATCAGAGCGCAGACCTTCCGCATAAGGGTTTTGGCCTGGTTCCGGGGCAGCCGCCACCCGATCGGTTTCGGCGGGCTCAGAACCTGCTGCAGGCATAGCCTCAGTGGCGCCAACCTCATCAGTAGCGGGCTCGATCGCCTCCGCACTGCCTGTAGGAGTTCGCTCACCGTACTTGTTTCTCAGGCGGCTGAGGTCAGCGCGCAAATCCTCCACATAAGGATTGAACAGCGCGGCGGTGGTCAGTCCCTCATCCTCAGAAGCCGGAGGATTCATCGGCGAATCCGCTGCGATTTCCCACGGACGGTCCTTATCTTGGCTCGGTTTATCCTGTTTCAGGGGTTCGGCTGTTTCTTCCTGCACTGGTTTAGCCGCCACAGAGGTGGGCAGAGGCAGGGAGATGGTGGGCTGAACTGGTAACAGGCTGGTGGTTCCGGCGGGGAAATTCACCGTCCCCTCGGTGGTGCTAGCGTTCCACCCCTGGTTATCCTCAACGACATTTGCCGTTGGGCTCAGAGGGATTTTCAGTTCCCGATCGGGCTCGATGAAATTGGGTTGAGCGATTTGATTGGCATTGATGATGTCTTGGACGGAAACGCCGGTTTCTTTGGCGATTTTGTCCAAGGTGTCACCAGGCTTGACTTTGTACAAAGTCGAGGTGTTAGCGGTATGATCCGCTGCTTCTACCACCACTGCCCCAGTCATATCCGGTGCCTCTAACTCCTCGGCGGCAGCGGTGGTGGCAGTGGTTGGTGGTGGGGTGGGCAATTCCGGGATGACACTGGTTGCTGACTCAGTTGCAATGGGCGCCAGTGCCTCTGGTGCGACTTCCTTTTGTGCTTCTAATGGTGTGGTAAATGTTGTCGGCTGTGGTGCGACCTCTGGAAGCATCAGGCTGGGAGTCGCGATCGCAGAAGGCTGCAAAGGTGCCGATATATTGGTTGGGATAGATTGCTGTGGAATGCCTCCAGCGGGAAATCTGCGGTTGTCGGAGCTGGGGCTCGATGTTAACTCTCCTAATGTGGTTGATGCTTGGTTGGGTAGGAGATCTGGCGCCGTTTCCGGGGCGGCTGCGGTTAATTCCAGTGGTGCCGTTGTCGCTGGTGTGGCAGTAGCGGCGGACTCCAGTTCTGGGTTGAATGCCTCCTCGGGGGCAGTAACCGTGGTCTGGGTTTGGGTGGCTAAGGTTCCAGCTTGGTTGATGTCAAAAGAGCGATCGACACCGGTGGACATGTCTGTGGACAGCCACGGTGCAGGAAAGCTGGTGGGTTCAGTTACTGGCAAGGCTGCTTCCAGATTCAGAGAGCCAAAAACCGGCTCCAAGTCTGACGGCATTGCTCCTGCTTCAGCAGTTTGGTTCTCTAACGCCGGGGACGATTCCGCTAATGCTAGGGTTGGCGTTTCGCTCCCCACCGGAATGGAGGCGACAGCTTCCAGAGCTGGATCTGCTAGTTGAGAATTAAGGGCGGTTTCTCCCAATTCGGGGGCGTTCGTTGCCACGAGGGGTTCACTAGCCATTGCACCATTTTGTTGGGGCATTAGGATGCTAGAAGCGCCCATCGACATGGCAGCCAGCGCCAGGGTGGCAGCCGAGGTGCGAGCCCTACGATGACTCTGTGCAAGAACTGATTTGAGCATCAGTTCCGGCGGGATGGCCTGATTGCCGGCGGCACAGAAAGTAACAGGCTTCATATTGTGCGGATTAACTCGTTTCAAACAACGACCTCCTTATGAACAGCGCTTATATATGCTTTAGTCGCTCGATATACCAACCACTCCGCTCCACATCACCTATCAGAGAACCGCGTCACTTAACATTAGGGCTTACTTAGGTAAGATTAGCCCGAATTTATGATTTCGACAAGCCACAGCCTATCAAAAAAGTTTATGAGTGTGTTCTACAGCCTCCGGCGCAGTGGTTTTGTGGTTTGGGGTTTGACTTCCCGCCGAGCGGCGGTAAGCCCATCTCCTGGGGTTGCTATTTCCCTCTCGACTTGCTGCCCATCCCGGCGCGGCTGTTGTTGGCTGTTGGTGTTTGCACTCCCGATGTGTGTGTTGCCATCGCCCCTGCCCTCACGGTTCAGTGAGCGCGATGTGGCGATGGTGCCAAAGTATAAGCCCTTTTCATGGTTTCTGCACGACTCAGACTGTAACGATCGCCAATCTCTATCGATGCGATCGCCTTTCCGCTTCAATTGTTGATACAAATTTCTTATCGGAGCCCTGCCCAGCCTCATAGCACCCATGTTCCTTTCCCGGCGCGGGTCCTGAGAATTGCCACCGGGGTTGATCACTAACAAGCATCGATTTAGCTCCAATTTCTGCCTGTGGAGTTATTGACTATCTCTAAGCCTTGGTCAATCTTACCACATCCACATATTTTTCCCACCATCTGCCTCATTTCCAGAACCTACGGTTTATACACAAACTTCTGTGACGCCGATTTTCCATCCCCCCTCTCCCTTTTTGGGAGAGCGGGGTAGGGGGGTGAGGGGCTGAAGGGGTGGTCACAAAGCCTCTCTGTGTATCAACGGTAGCTTCCAGAACCGAGGCTGGGTGGGCTCCCCTAGCCAAGGTAGCCCAACTGGCGCCGAGCTTCAAACAGCCCCACCGCCACGCTCACTGACAGGTTCAAACTCCGCACTGCTGGCTGGTGCATGGGGATACAGGCGGTGGCGTCGCACGCCGCCAACACTTCTTTTGATAAACCCGTGGTTTCGCTCCCGAATAGCAGCCAGTCATCCTCTTGGAACTGCAATTTAACGTAGTTACTGCTTCCTCTGGTGCTGAAGCCAATCCACCTCCCGCCTAGCTCTTGGTGGGTTTTTTGAAAGTCTTCTAGGGTGGGATGGTATTGCAGTTTCACATAGGGCCAGTAATCTAAACCGGCTCGCTTCAGGTAGCGATCGCTGATTTCAAACCCCATCGGTCCTACCAAATGCAGCGGCGTCCCCGTCGCCGCGCAAGTCCGGGCAATATTCCCCGTATTCGGGGGAATTTGCGGATTTACTAACACTACTCGCACCATTTGCTTCTTAGCTCCCTAAAACTCCCAATTGCTTTTGCTTTCTTCTCCATCCGCCCCCAAACCACCCCTACAGGGGCTCAGCCCCGGAGGGTCCCAACCACAAGCCCACCTATAGGTTTTTCTAATCACTATCCGCCTCTGGCAATTGATTAGATATTCTGATTTTTCCTGGGGTCCGATCGGGCGCCGAAAAAAGATTAAATCATACCCTTTCCCATTAATTTTAAGTGTTAATTCCAATACAAATATCTAATTAATCCTCCCCTAATTCCCTTTTCTGGGGGCAATTGATCAATTGCCCCCGGGCGTCATCCTGCCAGTTCCTTCATGCCACTAAAGGCTGACAGAGCTTATCTTCCAGTTCCTTTTCCATCTCGAGCATTAACTGCATCCTCTGGCGGATAATACTGCGGGTATCCATACCCTCGGTGTGGAGTTTCAACCACTGTTGCGCCTCGTTCCCTTCCCGCAAGATTTTTTTCAGCGGTGACAAAAAGCAGTGAAATCCCAGTTTCTTGGCGATCGGGGACAGTTCCTGATAAATTTCCTCAATCCAATCCCGCGCTATGATGGTCCTGCCATCTTGCCAATGGCGCAGTTTCGCATCCAAACTATCCCTAGCCGCCGCCGTTTCATTGGCATCTGTCAGCGCCAGCATTGTCTCTTCCCGATCGCTCCCAGGCAATTCGCTACTGATGAGGGGGTCCAAATCCGGGTTTTCTAGCAACTGCCACAAACGGGCCTCTAAAAATGCCGTCATCGCCAGCAAGGATATGGGACTTGATATCAGGTCACAAATCCGCAACTCTAACCGGTTGATGTCATAGGGACGCCGATCGCCATTAGGACGCACACTGGACCACAAATGGCGCACATTCTTCATCGTCCCCAGCGCCAACTGCGCCTCGGTCCACTCAATAAAATGCTTGTGACTGGCAAACAGCGGTACATGCTTCGGCGTCTTGGGAAACATTTGCCACCGCGTGGAGTGATACCCCGTCACCTCCCCATCCAAAAACGGCGATGAGGCACTCAGAGCCAAAAACAGGGGGGCCTCCACCCGCACCAGGCGATAGGCCCGCATCAGCAGCTCCGGATTCGGTATCCCGATATTAATGTGAACGCTCGCCGTTACCACATTGGTGCCGTAAGTTTCCTCAATATAACTGTGGTAGTGATTCGTGGGGTCCGAGCGATAAAACACTTTCGTATCCCCCATCGACAAACAGCTACCGGGGAGCAATGTATAATCCCCCAGAGTTTTTAGGTAATTGCGCACCAGCAATCTCGGCTGCACCAACTCGCACAACAGCCGGTCATAACCACATAGGGGGGCCGTGGTGTATTCCACATTCCGGCTGTCCGGTTCCCGCACAAACCGGTTTAAGGCTGCCACGATTTTATCTGACAACCCCACAATGTCACCCTCGGGAGTCCCCGTGTACATCTCCACCTCGAAGCCTTTTGTCAGCAGCACGGTGGTGTCCTCCTATCACTTCCTATTTATCTAGTATCCCGAAAATCTCCTCCCTTTGTCCTTTTCCTAGGGATTTTGCCCGGTTTTTGGTCCCGCCGTCCCCCCGTCTCCGGGTCCTCCTGCCTGTTTAAATCACTTCCGGATCAATCCCCAACTCCCGCAATTTGGCTTCTAGGATCTTTACCCGCCCTTCGGCTTGCTCCCGACGCCGAGCGAGTTCTACTGGCGACAGGAACCGCTCCCCATCTGGATGATAAATGACCAGGCCATTTTCCCCCAATTCAAACCGCACCCCCAAACGGGGACTCACCCAACCATTCACCGGCTCGATTTCCGCGAGTCGATCGCCCCTGCTCACGCTCCCTACCAATTCCCCCTTTTCCGGGTCATAGATATAGTATTCCTCCACCCCATATTCCTGGTAAAACAACATTTTTTTACTCATTTCCGCCACCGTATTAGAAGGAGAAATAATTTCAAACACCACCAGCGGCGGTATCCCATTCTCCTCCCACTGCTTGTAGGAACCTCGATCGCCTTTGGGGCGACCAAACACCACCATCACATCTGGAGCTTGGCAGCGTCCCATCCCCTCCACCGGATACCACAGCAAATCCCCCGCCACAAACACATCCGCATTTTCCGCGAACAAAATCTCTAAATTCTCCTTAATCAACACAATCCAGCGAAATTGCTTAGTGTTATCTGCCATTGGTTGGCCATCACTTTCTGGATAAATCCTAACCCCGATAGGTTCTGGCTTGATTGATGTTTCTACTTGGACAACCATGCCGCAGCTTCCATCTCTATAATATTGCTCAGCTAATTGTAGCATAACCTCCTCTGCTCAATTGAAAATTAACAAATATTACAAGCCTTGCCAAATGCCGCTAAATAAATTATGATTTTTGCTAGGCCAATGAAAGCACCAAAACAACCATGCCCCGGATATTTGACAACATCGAGTTAGAACTAATCGAAGCCCTCCGCCACACCCTACCTCATGCCTATAAAGCCGATTTTTGCGTCGGTTACTTCCATCTGCGCGGTTGGCGCCAAATTGATGACTTAATAGAAAAATTTGTGGGCGGCGAATTAGGCTGCTGTCGGCTCCTGATTGGAATGCAAAAATCAGCCAAAGAACAAGTACAGCAAGCATTATCCCTCAGTAAAATCCAGAATTTAACCAGCCTCCAAGCCGCCCTTAACCTCAAAAAACAAATTGCCCGCGAATTCCGAGAACAGCTCACCTGGGGCGCCCCCAGTAACGCCGATGAAGCCGGTTTGCGGCGGTTGAGTCAGCAGCTTAAAACCCAAAAAGTCATCGTCAAGCTATTTACATCTTATCCCCTTCATGCTAAACTGTATCTGCTCTATAGCCAAAATAGCTACAACAACCCCATTACCGGATTTTTGGGCAGTAGTAATCTCAGTTTAGCGGGATTGCAAAAACAAGGAGAATTAAACATCGATGTCCTAGACCATGACGCCTGCCAAAAACTAGAAAATTGGTTTCAAGACCGGTGGGAGGATACATTTTGCCTGGATATCTCTAAAGAACTTGCCCAAGTTATCGATGAAAGCTGGGCGCGACCAGAAATTATCCCACCTTACCACATTTATTTAAAAATCGCCTATCACCTATCACGGGAGGCGCGAGCTGGTATGTCTGAATATACCATACCAGAGGAGTTAGAAAAACAACTTTTGGACTTCCAAAGTGCGGCGGTGAAAATTGCTGCCAAAAAACTCAACCGGCGCGGGGGGGTGATTGTTGGTGATGTGGTAGGATTAGGGAAAACTCTGGTCGCTACTGCGATCGCCCGGATTTTTGAGGAAGACTATGGCTACAGTACCTTAATAATTTGCCCCAAAAACCTGGTGACAATGTGGGAAAGTTATGTTGAGCAATACGAACTGCACGCTAAAGTCCTGTCTCTGAGTATGGCGACGAAAGAACTGCTGAATATTCCGGCTCGGTTTCGGCTGGTAATTATCGATGAAAGTCACAACCTCCGCAACCGGGAAGGAAAACGCTATCGCGCTATTCAAGAGTTTATCAACCACAGCGATAGTAAGTGTATTCTCCTGTCGGCGACTCCCTACAACAAAACTTATCTCGATTTGTCGAACCAGCTTCGCTTGTTCGTCCCCGAAGATAAGGATTTAAATATGCGTCCTGAGCAATATTTGCGGGATATTGGCGGTGAAGTGGAATTTCAGAAACGCCATCAAGCTGCTATCCGATCGCTCGCCGCTTTTGAGCAAAGCAAATATCCCGACGACTGGCGTCAACTTATGGCTTTATACATGGTACGCCGTACCCGCAGTTTTATTATCCGCAACTACGCCGCCACAGACTCTCAGGGGAAAAAATATCTCCAATTCGCCGACGGGAGCCAATTCTATTTTCCCAACCGCCAGCCCAAAACGGTGAAATTTTCTCTGGGGATTGACAATAATAATCCCTATGCTCAACTATATTCCGAGACGGTAGTCGATATCCTAAGCCAGCTCAACTTACCCCGCTATGGTCTGGGGAACTACATTGACGACGAAGCCCAAAAAAATGCCAGTCCCGAAGCCCAAAAAATTATCACAAACCTCTCTCGCGGTGGTCGTCGTTTGATGGGATTTTCTCGGACGGGTTTGTTTAAACGGCTGGAAAGCAGCGGTGAATCATTTATCGAATCGCTCCGGCGTCATATTCTGCGCAACTACATTTTCTTGTATGCTCTAGAAAATGGCTTAGATATCCCCATTGGCACCCAAGACGCGGGCCTGTTGGATACCAGAAGTTATGATGAAGATACGGATATGGATAGCGACAGTGACGCCACGGATCCGCTGATAGATGCAGCAGGGATGCAGCTACAGGCAAAAGATATTTATCAGCAGTACGCCAACCAGTATCAATCGCGGTTTAACTGGTTGTCTGCTAAGTTTTTCCAGCAAAAATTGGCTGAGCAGTTGCGGGAAGATGCGGAGGCTCTCACCCAGATTATCCAAGAAAGCGGCGATTGGCAAGCGAAGACTGACCAAAAGCTCGCCGCTTTGGTGACATTGGTCACGGCAACTCACCCCCAGGAAAAAATCCTGATTTTTAGCCAATTCGCTGATACTGTGCGGTATTTAACTATCCAGTTGCAAGCTCTGGGAATTGCTGGGGTCGCGGGTGTAACTGGGGATACAGATGACCCCACTACTATTTCTTGGCGGTTTTCTCCTGAAAGCAGCAATAAACGCCATGAAGTGCCGCCACAAGATGAGTTACGTATCCTTATTTGTACGGATATTCTCAGTGAAGGTCACAACCTCCAAGATGCGGCGATTATTGTGAATTATGATTTGCCTTGGGCGATTATTCGCTTGATTCAACGGGCAGGACGCATTGACCGCATTGGCCAAAAAGCTGACAATATTCTCTGCTATTCTTTTTTACCGGCTGAAGGGGTGGAGGATATTATTAAGTTGCGCGATCGCCTCCGCCAGCGGTTGCGGGAAAATGCCGAAGTTGTCGGCACTGATGAGGTATTTTTTGAAGATGAACCGCAAGACCAGGTTATTTTGGATTTATATCACGAGAAATCTGGGGTTTTAGATGACGAGACTGATGGCGAGGTGGACTTGCTCTCAGAAGCCTACCAAATTTGGAAAAATGCCGTTGATGCTGACCCATCTTTGCCAGCAAAAATCGAAAATCTGCCCGATGTGGTTTATGCAACTAAACCCCATCAACCCGATAAGTGGAAACCGGAAGGGGTTTTATTGTATATGCGCACAGAGGAGGGGAATGATGCTCTAGTTTGGGTGGATGCAGAGGGTAATAATGTCAGTCAGTCTCAGTTGGAAATTCTCCAAGCCGCCGCTTGTGAGCCGGATACTCCATCTCTCCCTAAGCGAGAAAATCACCATGAATTAGTCAAAATTGGTGGGGAACTGATTGCCCAAGAGGAGAAAAGTCTGGGGGGACAGTTGGGACGGAAAACCGGGGCTCGTTATCGCACTTATCACCGTCTGGAAACCTATGGTAAAAAACTGCCCGATAATGCCTTGGCGGCTGAGTTGAAAGCTGTAATAGAGCAAATTTATAAATATCCCTTGCGTCAGTCCGCGATCGACTCTCTCAACCGCCAACTGCGCAGCGGAATTTCTGACCAATCTCTCGCTGAATTAGTCCTCAACTTCCACCAGGATAATCGTCTCTGTTTGATTCCTGAACAGGGCGACACCCCCCAACCAGCTCAAATCATCTGTTCTCTGGGTTTATCTGGTGGTTGATGTCATTTGTCATTTGTCATTTGTCATTTGTCCTTTGTCCTTTGTAGAAAGAAACCGGGTTTCTTACGAAAAATCTCCGTCTAGGTACGAGACATTTCTATAGAAACCCGGTTTCTGGGGGTGGAATATGTTGGTTTTCGTTCCTAAAATATCAGGGCGAAGCATCCGCTTACAAGGTTCTTGGTTAGGATATATAGGTTAATAGTGCGGATGCTTCGCCCCTACTATCTTGGTCTCCAGAAACCGGGTTTCTGTGAAAAATGCTTCGCCCCTACTTGACTTTTACTGCCAGATGGAATCCCAACTCATCCAGTAAAGCACTCAGGTAATAAAGTTGCTCTACTTCTTTTCTCTCGGCTAGTAAGATATCAATTTTTGTATGGAGGATTTGGGCTTTTTCTGATAACTTATTCATGCGGCTGTAAGCCTCGATAACATCTTGGATAGCTAACCGTAATACCTCCGGATCGCCTTCTTCTAAACAAGCCTCAATATACAGGGCTGCTTCTTCAGGATTTTTTAGAGATTCAATCAATGTTTCCTGATAACTTACACTCCTAGGCATCATCTCTACTCCTATAATCTTGCCAGTATTCTATAGCTTTATCAATGTCTTGCTCTTGAGTGCTTTTATCGCCACCACACAAGAGCAGCACTATGGTTGTGCCTATCTGTCCAAAGTATAGTCGGTATCCTGGTCCGTAATCAATTCTTAACTCGCATACTCCTTCGCCAACTGAGCGATAGTCTCCCAAATTGCCGAGCCTGACCTGGTTGAGCTTGGCGCTAATTTTGGCTTTAGCTCTGTTATCTCGTAGAGAGTCACGCCACCCAGAGAAAGGGTTTTTCCCATCTGCTGTGATATAAATCTGAATTTCTCTTGGTTGTGCTTCCATGTTTTTTCTAAACTGCTTAGTTGCTATTATAGCATTTGTAGTGTCGTCATATGCACTCTACCTGGTGCAAAGAAACCGGG
Source organism: Oscillatoriaceae cyanobacterium M33_DOE_052 (assembly GCA_015296065.1). Classification (GTDB taxonomy): domain Bacteria; phylum Cyanobacteriota; class Cyanobacteriia; order Cyanobacteriales; family Laspinemataceae; genus Koinonema. Next base: position 15,482 of record DVDU01000057.1, read on the forward strand.
TTTCTTAACTAAATCTCGGTTAAGATGCAGAAGCTGTCGCAGAAACCCGGTTTCTATCCGTCGCTGTGCCCCTACGGGTGGTTGAGATTTGGGTGGGGTTGGGCACGGCGTGATTGATATTATTCGTCACATTTGTTATCTTGACGATGCCGTGCCCCTACGGGTGGGTGTGGGTGTAGGGGCACGGCGTCTTTAATATTTGGGTGCAATGAATAATCTTAATCTGCGCCACGCTTGTCCGTGCCCCCCCCCAACGATATGGGGATAATTTGTCCGGGAATAATATTTATGATGCGGTGCCATTTCGTGGGGTTGGGCACGGCGTGATTAATATTATTCGTCACATTTGTTATCTTGACGATGCCGTGCCCCTACGGATGCTTCGCCCCTACAGACAAATCATTAGTCATCCCAACAACCCCAAATGTAAAATTTTATAACAAATTTCTATCCATCACCCCCATCATGCCATAATTACCCCATCACAACACCACTCAGACCATGACCATCAATTTTAGCAAATCTCGCCAGTTCCTCCGGTCATTTAAATTTACCGAGTTATTCGTGAATGAGTTGGGATGGAACCCCCCCA
>DVDU01000169.1 GCA_015296065.1 Oscillatoriaceae cyanobacterium M33_DOE_052
GCTTCTATCTCCTTAGTGGGTAATTCGGTAAACTTATAAATCAGAATCCTTTCCAGAAGTTCCATGATTTTTTGCCTAGCGGCTGCATCGGTTACGGACTCTCTGGTGGTGGTGATGAGTGACCGAGCTAGGTTAATTGCAGCAGGCTGGTCGGCCACTACCAGGCGGACTATCCCGACACCTAGGGTGCTGGTGGTATTGACTTCTAACTCATCTAAATATACCTGGTGTAGTTGCTGACTGGCAAGGAAACCTCGATACTGCACCGGTACTCCGGGGTCTAAACTTCTCGCCGCGAATATGGCCACAGCACGCCAGTCGTTTGGGGGTTGATACTGATTCAGATAAATGGCGATTTCGGCAAATAGAGGCCAATAGAAGTCGGGTTTGGCTTGAAATTGCACCTCCACAAAGTAAATCAGGCTGTTGGGGTCTTCTGTGATGGGTAAAAATATGCCATCGACACGGCGAGCGAGTTCTTTGATTTCTCCCGATGAGAAGGCGTAGTTGCCCGCCAGGGATGGGGACTCGCCGATAAGTTCAAATAGCAGGCTGGGGAAGGTTTGGAATAGTTGGTAAAATATCGTGTCGGTTTTCACTCTGCTAAACCCCGGAAATCTCGCTAAAACTCTAGGTATTTCTGGGGATATAGCTACTGGCCATATCCCCATTTTAATCCCCTAGGTTTTAGCCTGACCACCAGCCACCTGGCGGACTAACTCTAGATCCAAACCCAGGCGATCGGCGATGACTTCCACAGTAAATCCCGCCTCTAGGAGCAGTGGGATAGTTTCCAGCTTACCTTCGGCTTTCGCTTCCTGATAAACGCGAGTTTTCTTCAAATCTTCTAAAGTGAACATTGCTTCTATCTCCTTAGTGGGTAATTCGGTAAACTTATAAATCAGAATCCTTTCCAGAAGTTCCATGATTTTTTGCCTAGCGGCTGCATCGGTTACGGACTCTCTGGTGGTGGTGATGAGTGACCGAGCTAGGTTAATTGCA
>DVDU01000285.1 GCA_015296065.1 Oscillatoriaceae cyanobacterium M33_DOE_052
CCCCCATCTACCGAGCCAGTGGTAACAGCGCTCCCACCCCTAACTCCCGCCCCCAGTTAAGTTTTGTCCATCCCCCCAAACCCTTACAGGCTGTCGCTTCTAGAAGATGTGAGTAACGCATAGCTTCAAAAGGGGGGCTTTGAAGTTGCAGTTCCCAGGTGCCGCCTAATGCTGCATTACCCGTGGGATGGGGGTTGGCGTAGATTTGCGCTTGGGTGATTTGGTGTAATTTGGTGATAAATTCTGCACCAGCATCACCGGCGGCGACTTTGCAACCATAGATATATAGATGGGTGATGCCCCATTGTTGAAGTTGGGGGCGATATGACTCGATGTTGCTCAGTTCTAGAGTGCTGTTGCCCAGGTGGAGGCGTCCGGGGGACCCGTGGGAGATGATGTGGAGAGAGGGAGGATGGGGGAGACGGGGAGACGGGGAGACGGGGAAGATGGGGAAGATGGGGGGAGGGGGAAGAGAGGGAGGGGTGGGAAGATGGGGAGGAGGGGGAAGATGGGGAAGATGGGGAAGATGGGGAAGATTACTCCCCACACTCCCCACACTCCCCACACTTCCCACACTCCCCACACTCCCCACACTCTCACCAGTGAGATATTCGGTGATTTGGGTAATCCCATCTCGGTTGCTGTGGAGGATGAGGAGTTCGACGCCAGGAAGGATGGCGGCGGCGAGGAGGTGGTAATCGTCGATTTGGGGGTCAATAATGACGATTTGCCGTGATGGTTCGATGCTGTGATGGTGGGTGGTGGGGAGTTGATAAGTAGTTTTACTAATCATAAATTTAAGTTTGGTAGATGTTGATGGCAAAAAAAGTTTAATGGTCTTATGGGTGAGAGGGCTCTTGATTAGGATGCCCCAGTTATGCCTGGAAATGAGCAGGTATTGGCTAATCCTGACGCGATACCTCCAGACAGCACCCGTGGAGATATCGCCCCAGTCTCACCCATATACCCTAGACAAAATGACTAGCGGTTAGATCCGTCACCGCTACTCCCTTCACCACCGCCAAAAACTCACCAGAGCCAGCATCCTGAATCATCGCATCATTCGCCAAATTCCCCATACCTGGGCTGATGACCAATTGTGAGAAATTCAAATTACCACTCAAATAAAAGATATCCTCACCCTTGACAAAATCAGTGATAATATCTGCCCCTGCCACAGTCATGCCACCAGTGCCATTACTCAAAACAAAGGCATCCCGTCCCGTCCCACCGGTGAGATTATCTATACCAGTACCTCCAAACAAAAAGTCATTACCACTATGACCCAGCAAAAAGTCATCCCCATCATCACCATAAAGCCGGTCGTTGCCCTCACCCCCATACAGGATATCATCACCACCTAAGCCAGTGGCGTGGTCATTACCCAACCCCGCAAAAATGACATCATTACCGTTACCGCCATTGAGGCCATCATCTCCCGCTTGTGCATACAGATTATCATTTCCTTCGCCGCCATCAATGACATCATTACCAGCGGCGTCATAAACTATATCATCAGCAGTTGAGCTGGTGACAATATCATCCTGAGCCGTCAAACCGATTATGCTTGGTGGGGATAACTGGAAAGTTGACCCTCGGTTATCATTATCGCTGATATTTCCAATTATCTGGGGAATTTTAAGATTGTTATAAGATGGGTCGTCACTGGTGATATTGTGGGTAATATTGCCCTGATGATTTCCTTCTAACTGACTATCATCTACCGCTGTCACTGTGACCATTTGGGGCAGATTCCAGTTAGAGGGAGTAAATGTTACCGTAGGGACATCGGTGGTAATTTGGCGATCATTATTGAGGGCAATGGTGACATCAGCTACTGGGGGCGATGTCAGCACCAGTTTGTAAACATCGGTGCCAAAACCTTCCAGAACATCGGTGCTACCTAATGGGTGAATAATCGAGACACCACCGGTGTCATTATCGGCAATATTGGCGACCACAGGAGCAATGGTCATGCCATTATAACCAGGGTCATTGCTGACAGCACTGTGAGTAATATTGCCCAGATGCAATCTGTCAATATTGCTATCATCTACCGCCGTCACTATCACGGTGTGGGGTTGATTCCAGTTGGTGCTATCAAAAATTATGGGGGCAATGGGATTAATTTCTGAATCGGTGGTAAAATTGATCGTGACGGGTGCCGTGGGAGCGCTGGTCAGCACGATGTCATAGGTGCTATTGGCGCCACCTTCGGTGACATTAATCGTGGTAGCACTGACAGTTATCCCAGCGGTGTCATTATCGGTATTAGTCACCACCACATCTGGCACATCAACACCGTTGTAGTTAGGGTCAGCACTGATGGCAGACTCGGTGATGATGTTGTAATTGATATCGCCATCATCTACATTGTCATCAACACCAGTCACCGGGACAGTTTGGGTTTGATTCCAGTTGGCTGGGGTAAATGTTAGACTGGGAATAACTGTGCCTTCGGCGGGGTTGTCACTGGTGAGGTTAATGGTGACATCGGCGGTGGGTTGACTGTTCAAAACTACGGTAAAATTAGCCATACCCCCGGCTTCGCTGGTGGTGAGACTGATGGGGGTGACAGTTATCCCAGCGGTGTCATTATCGGTGATGGTGAAACTGGCATTAGTGGTAGTTCCTAACTGAATGCCAGCCGTAGGGTTACTGATGGTAAAGGTGGCGGTTTCGTCTCCTTCGGCGATGCTATCTTGAGCAATAGTGACGGTAACGGAACCGGTGGTGGCACCATCAGGAATGATAATTTGAGTGGGGATGGTGGTGCTAAAGTCGCTGTTATCGGCTGTGCCAGATAAGGCTAAGTTTAGGGTTTGGTTGCCAAAGACAGGGCCAGCAGCGGTGGCGTTGATAGTAATGGTACTGGTTCCGGCTTCACTACCACTATTGGGAAGAACTTCGAGGTTGATGGTGGGTGGGGGGATGGTGATGGTGAAGGTTTGAGTGGTTGAGGTGTCAATACCGCTGTTAGCTGTGCCGCCGTTATCTTGGAGTTGAACGGAAATAGTGGCTGTACCTGGTGTCCCCGTGGGGGTGTAGGTGAGGGTGCCGTTATTGGCGATATCGGGGGGAGTGGTAAATAAGGTGTTGCCAGATGTGATGTTAATGAGGAAGTCGGCCACAGTTTGGGTGTTTTCTTCCACCGGACCGAAAATGAAAGTATTTGCCCATCCGGTAACGGTTTGGGGTGAGTTTGTCCAAGTGGAAAGGGTTTGGTTTCCTAGGTGGCTGAAGCTGGGACGGTCATTGACGGGGTTAACTGTGATGCTGAAGGTTTGCGCGGGGAAGATATTGTTACCGCCGCCGTTATCTTGGACTGCTACATCAAAAGTGGAAATGCCACTGGTGTCAGCAGTGGGGGTGTAAGAGAGAGTACCGCTACTATTTACTGTGGGAATAGCAGCAAATAAACCAGGGTTGCTGATGTTGCTGATGGTGTAGGTGGCAGTTTGGGTGGCTTCATTAGCCGGTCCGGGGTTGAAAGTTGCCCAGTTGGGGATGTTTATGGCTGCACTATCTTCGTTGACGGCGGTGGGGTTGGTGGCGGTGAAACTGGGAGCGTCGTTGATGGGGTTGATGGTGAGGTTTACGGTGGCGGTGGTGGTGGCGTAGTTGCTACCGTCGCTGCCATTCCAAGTAAAGCTGCTGTTACCGTTGAAGTCGGCGGCGGGGATAAAGGTGAGGTTGGGGATGTTGGCGAGGAGTATTTCTTGGTTTAAGGTGACATCAACACCGCCTATTTGCAGAATGCCATTGGTGGGTAGGCTGGTAATTTGAATTTTGTTGAGGCTGTCGTTATCAATATCACTGAAGACGGTGGTAAAGTCGGTTTCAGTAAAGGTGATGTTGGTGTCTTCATCGCCGGTTTTGTTGATGTTGGTGATGGTGGGGATGGTGTTGTAGGTGACGGTGTTATCTGTGCTGGTACTGGCGGTGTTGTTGTTGCTGGCGGCGTCAGTGGCGGCGTTGGCGTTGATGCTGACTATTACGTTGCCGCTGCTGGTCATACCAGAAACTGCCACATTATAAGTAGTACCGCTACCGGTGATGGTGGGAGTTAATGTGCCGGTGGTGGTAGTACCGGTAAAGTTGATGTCTGTGGGGTCAAAACCGGTGATGGGTTCGGAGAAGCTGACGGTAAAGTTGATGGGAGAAGTGGTGGCGGGGTCGGTTTGTCCGCCTGCTTGTTCTATGGTGACGGTGGGAGGGGTGGTGTCGATGATGAGGTTTTTATTCGCACCGAGGGAGTTGGTAGTACCGGGACTGGGGAGGGTGAGGTCTGCATCGTTGGTAGCGCCATCTTTGATGGTGCCGCCGTTGAGGTTGAGGGCAGTGGTGCTGGTATAGTCGAGGTCGGAGCTGTTCTCGGAGGTGCCGACGGTGTAGTTAAAGGTGAGGGTGTTGGTGCCGCTACCGGAGGTATAGATGATGGTGCGACCTGTGTTTAAGGTGAGGGTAGGGGTGCCAGTGACGGTGACGGGTTCGGAAAAGGCGATGGTAATGGGGATGAGGCTACCGAGGTTGTAGCTGCCATCGGTTTGGCTGGAGGTGATGCTGGTGACGGTGGGAGCGACTCCGGGTGTCAACTTGCTGATGAAGATATCACCACTTCCCGCTGAAGTGAAGTTGGCGGTGCCAGTACCGGGGTCAAAGTCGGTGGTGCCAGTGAAATAGCCAGTGGTGTAAACATTGCCGCTGGTATCAAGGGCGATGTTGTAGCCTTCGTCACCACTGCTCCCCCCCATATTCTTAGCCCAGGCGAAGGTGCCGTCAGAGTTCAGCTTGCTGATGAAAATGTCATTGCTTCCCCCTGAAGTGAGGTTGAAGGTGCCAGTACCAGGGTCAAAGTCGGCGGTGCCAGAGAAACCGCCAGTGGTGTAAACATTGCCGCTGCTGTCAAGGGCGATCTTGCCACCATAATCATCACTGCCCCCCCCCAGTTGCTTTGCCCAAGCGAAGGTGCCATCAGAGTTCAGCTTGTTGATGAAGATGTCCCAGCCTCCTGCAGAAGTGAGGTTGAAGGTGCCAGGATCAGGGTCGAAGTCGGCGGTGCCATTAAATCTGCCACTGGTATAAATGTTGCCACTGCTGTCGATGGCGATGCCAATGCCCAAGCTGTTACCCCCGAGTTGCTTGGCCCAAGCGAAACTGCCATCAGGGTTAAGTTTGCTGATGAAGCTGTCAGCACTTCCGGCTGAAGTGAGGTTATAGGTGCCAGGACCGGGGTCAAAGTCGGCGGTGCCAGAGAAAGAGCCAGTGGTGTAGATGTTGCCACTGCTGTCAAGGGTTATGCTGTTGCCTATGTGCTCACCGCTCCCCCCCATGTTCTTGGCCCAGGCGAAACTGCCATCAGGGTTAAGTTTGCTGATGAAGGTGTCAGAATATCCCGCAGAAGTGAGGTTGAAGGTGCCAGAACCGGGGTCAAAGTCAACCGTGCCAGAGAAACCGCCAGTGGTGTAAACATTGCCGCTGCTGTCAAGGGTGATGCTGCTGCCACGATCGCTACCACCCGCCCCCATTTTCTTAGCCCAAACATAGTTGCCGTTGGCGTCGAGTTTGCTGATGAAGATGTCATAGCTCACAGCAGAAGTGAGGTTGAAGGTGCCAGGACCAGGGTCAAAGTCGGCGGTGCCTTGGAAATTGCCAATAGTGTAAATGTTGCCACTGCCATCTATGGCAGTACTCCAACTGTCGTCCATACCGCTCCCCCCCAGTTGCTTCGCCCAGGCGAAAGTGCCGTCTGGGTTCAGCTTGCTGATGAAGCTGTCAGCACTTCCGGCTGAAGTGAGGTTATAGGTGCCAGGACCGGGGTCAAAGTCGGCGGTGCCCCAGAAAGAGCCAATGGTGTAAATGTTGCCACTGCTGTCTATGGTGATACTGCTGCCACCTTCGCCACTGCTCCCCCCCATACTCTTGGCCCAGGCGTATTCGGGTTCTAGGAGGATACCGGGGTAGGTGGCGAGGGTTTCTGGGTTGAGGGGGAATCCCCCCAACCCCCCTTCAAAAGGGGGGCTTTTGAGTTGCAGTTCCCAGGTGCCGCCTAATGCTGCATTGCCCGTGGGGTGGGGGTTGGCGTAGATGGTGGCACCGGTAATTTGATGTAATTTGGTGATAAATTCTGCACCAGCGTCACCAGCGGCGACTTTGCAACCATAGATATATAGATGTGCCATGCCCCATTGTTGAAGTTGGGGGCGATATTGCTCGATGTTATTCAGTTCTAGGATGCTGTTGCCTAGATGAATACGTCCGGGGGAGCCGTGGGAGATGATGTGCAGAGAAGAATCCCCCCAACCCCCCTTTGAAAGGGGGGCGGTGGCTCCATCCCCCCAACCTCCCGATGATTGGGGGGCTTTTTGGAGGTATTCGGTGATTTGTTCGATACCGTCGCGGTTGGGTTGGAGGATGAGGAGTTCGACGCCGGGAATGACGGCGGAAGCGAGCATTTGATAATCGTCGATTTGGGGGTCAATAATGACGATTTGCCGTTGTGGTGGGATGGTTTGATTTTGGCTGGTGGGGAGTTGATGGGTAGATGCACTGACCATAGATGTGATTTGGTGTGGTAGATGTTGATGATTTAATGGTGGTTTTTTGTCTGTGAGGGGGGCGCGGGGTTTGCCCCTACACCAATTTTAGTGGGCTGGGGAGGGCTGAAGCCCAACTACGAACCTTGAACATAAGCTAAAGCTCTGCTAATTACCAAGGACTGCCAATCATGGTGAAAGGAGCCCAATAATATGGATGTTGCAGGTTGGGGATGGGTTGGTTAGCGATTTCTGGGGGGAGGGGGATGGTTTGATTGGAGTTTTCTAGGATGAGGTTGCCGTTTTCTATGCGAGCTTGGTTTTTAATCATGGCAATTTGGGCTTGGCGGAGAGCTTCGGCTTTGATGGGGGCTTGTTTGAGACTGTGGTAAAATTCGGTCATTAGGGCGAGGGTGCCTTCGTCGCTGACGTACCACAGGCTGGCTAGGGCGGTTTTGACTCCGGCTTGGACGGCTAGTCCGGCAAATCCTAATTCTGAGCGATCGTCCCCCAAAGCTGTCCGACAAGCACTGAGTACCAACAGGTCAACCGGTGGGTCATATAAGCGCAATTCCGAGAGGCGATCGAGCGTCAATTTCTCATCCCCCAACTGAATATAAGAATTTTCCGGTTTTCCCGGCACAAATTCCGCGTGAGTGGCCAGATGCACAATTCTAAATTGGCTACTTGCCCTCTGTTTCTTCAGATTATCCAGAGTAAAGTTTTCATTCAGAAAAGACGAACCCTGCCAATTTTGGGTAATATTATTAATCTCCACCGGCACCGCAGGCAAAGGTGTTTGCCCCTCAAATTCCGACGCCCCCATCGCCAAAATCTCCGCATCTTTCAACGGTGAGTAGCTAGTATCAGTTAAATTAACACTGGGAATCAGAGCCAAGCTGTATTTTTCCACCAAGAACTGCTGGCCATCGTGGAGAGCCGCGATAGGTAGAGACCGCAACCCCGCATCCATAGAAAACAGGATAGTATCCAAACCCAGCTTTTCAATTTCATCCTCTAGAGGCGCGATTATCCATTGATATAGCTGTTGAGAAACTGTCAAATAGCTATTATTATAGCGCCCACGAGGATTAGTTATTTCTCCGCTAAGTTTTTGGAGCGTTGCCAGCAGAACCTGGCGCTTCGCTTCGGGAATGCTCCGGTGAATAGGTAAGCCTTTCTGCGGCACCAGAATGATATCTAGCTGTTCGGGACGAGCAAAAGCGTAAAGGATGGCACTTTTAGTATTGGTCAGACTAGATACTGCCCCAATTTTGTCTTGGATAGCCCCAAAAGATTTTAACTCAACCGTCACACTTTTATCAATATAAGACCCTAACTCTTCCGTAAATATGGTATCAATAAATGTGGTAGCTTCCGGCACATTACCGCTGTCAATTTCACCACCTACATCACTAGGGCTAACTGTGCGAAAACTCAATTGAGCTGCAGTTGCTTGCTCGCCGGAACTAACCACAGAAATAGTTGCACGCCCACCACTACTAGCGCTGTTTTCTGAAGCAGAACTCCCAGGGGTGATACTGTTGTTGATAGCGTTATTGGTTGCCGGAGTTTCATTGATGCTATCTAGCAATTGTTGCCGCCTGATTTCTGGTGCATTAACAGGCGCAGGTGTTGGAATTGGCGGATTTGCTGACGCTACTGGTGCCGATATTACTGGCGTTGTGGTATTAGGAGGCGTATTGACCACCGGTGTGGATGTTGTCACTGTGGGAGTATTAGCACTCGATATATTTTCTGCTGATGTGGGTGTTATTGGTGTTGTAGTATTAGCACTGGGGATATTTACCACGGCTGTGGATGTGGTTGGTGTTGTGGTGTTATCAACTGGAGGGGTTTCTCCCGTCGGCTCTGCGGTAGATGGTTCTGGCTCGGTGTTATCAACCGGAGGGGTTTCTCCCGTCGGCTCTGTGGTAGATGGTTCTGGCTCTGTCGTCTCCTCGGCGGGTGTTTCCTCCGTTGGCTCCGAAATGGGTGGTAATGTGATAATTTCACTGGGGGTATTTGCTGGCGGTGGTTCCTCCACTGGCGTTTCCGGTGCAGTAGTGATGATGGTAATATTACCCTGGTTATAAGTATCGGGGGGAACGGGAACCACAAACCGGGGGTTAATGGTTTCGCTGCCAGTGGTAATAGCTCCCGCCGTGCCTAATGTGGTAGCATCACCCACAATAAATGTGGTATTAGTGCTACCATTATGGCGGATACTAATGCTACCGCCGCTGCTACCAGCAGCACTGGAAATGCTGGCATCAATCCCATTGCTATTGGTAAAAACGTCCCTCACTTGTAGCAGATTACTGGTAAGGTCAATATTACCACCGCTGGAGTCGAGAAAACGGGCAATGGTAATATTGTTAGCCGCAGTGATATCGATATTCCCGCCATTAGTTGCGATGCGGTCAGCAGTAATATTGCCCGCAGCATTCCAAATCACTGGGCCGCCTGCAGTGGTAATGACACCAGTAGAAATACTATTATTAGAAATGGGAGTAGTGATAAAAGAAGTATCGGTGATGTTGATATCTGGTGTTAAATTAGGAGAGCCGCTAAAGCTGGTGACACCAGAACGGAGAATTAAAGCCGCACTACTGCTTAAAACCGCTGCATCTGGGTCAGCCGCATTAGCCAAGGTGACATCGGGGCCAGTGATAGTAATATTACCAGCTCTGATAGCGCCTCCGGCTTCCACTTTTAGGGCAACTCCGGTATAATCGCCAAATGTAACATCTCCGGCGGCGATAATAATGGGGTCATACCAACTGATAAAAGTCCCCAGTTGTCCGGTTAAGTTTTGCAGCGAGAAATGACCCCCCGCTGTAAACTGAGAATCGCCGGAAATTTGCCCATTACTGGCTAAGGTGATATCACCTAAAGCCGTAAAAGGTGAAATGGTCTCTAGTGCCAAAATATCGATGTTTTGGTTCCCTTGAATCCAAATGGAACCACCAGCAGTGGTTTGGAAGGTGAAAACTCCATCCCGAATGCGCACAGTATCGCCAGCTAATAGATGTAAATCTTGGTTTAGGGATAGTTGACTGCCCACTAAGGTGAGATTTCCTGTGGCAGACAAAGTGGCCTGATTGGCATTAAGTGAGGAATTGACTAACACTGCATCCCCCGGACGAATTGACCAACCAGAACCACTCAAAATCACTTCCCCAGTGGGAGTGACGGTGACAGTATTGGCGTGGGGGATGTTGGTATTAGCAAGGAGTTGGGGAAGACTTAAAGGAGTAATGGGAATGTTAGATGCGGGAATATCCAAACTGAGCAAATGTCCTGGTTGGGAAATGCGGATGGTAGCTCCCCCCTCACCTGCCCTCACCCCTGTCCCCTCTCCCAAGATGGGAGAGGAGGGAGAAGAGGAAACGGCGGTAATGGTGATATTGCCGCCAGTGGCGGTGAGGGAACCGCTGTTAATAATTGTGCCGCCTATGAGGGTTAAGTTTTGACCGTCGGGGACGGATAAAGCGGCGGTGTTGATGATGCTACCGGCTGGGAATATAGCAAAATTAAATGTGCTGGGTTTGCCAATTATGCTAGTATAGTCATTGGGGCTATTGGCGTGAAACCACCCGTTATCAAAGCCGATGCTGGTGGCGGTGGTGGCGGTGAAGTCGGCGGGGATGTTCAGAGCTGCATTGGCACCAAAGATGATGCCAGCGGGGTTGATTAAAAATAGGTTGGAGTTGCCGCCAGTGAGGGTGATTAAGCCGTTGATAATTGAGGGGTCGCCGCCGGTGACTCGCCCCAGAATATTGGTGATATGTGGTGATGAGATAAAGTTGGCTATTTGGTTGGGTTCTAGGCCAAATTGCTGGAAACTGTGGAAGAGGTTGGCTCCGTCTGGGGAGGTTTGGCCGCCGGTGATGTCAAAGCGGGTTTGATGGGTGGTAATCTGGGTGTTAGTGCCGTCGTTACTGGGAATAATCGATTGGGCAGTGGTGGTATGGGGGGAAATGATGCTAACCAAGGTTATGGAGGTTAGGAGGAGGGAGAGAGATGGTTTTGGATTAGAAAATGTTGGAGCCATACAAAATTCTTTTATCCCGGAGCTGTAAGGTGGGCTTGACCTACCTTACCAATCTATACCCTATTGTGTCGGATTGAGAGATTATTAAGATTTTTTACGGTTTTTTGGCGGTATTTGTGGCAAACTGAGAGGAGAATGGCTGGTTAATACTGCCCCGAAATCCATGTTTACATTAAATTCGGTATTGAAAGAGCGTTATCGACTGCAGCGCCAATTGGGAGATAATCCGGTGCGTCAGACTTGGTTGGCTGAGGACTTGGGATTGGGAGAATTGGTGGTAATGAAGTTGCTGCCATTTGGCGGTCCGATGCAGTGGCAGGATTTGAAGTTGTTTGAGCGGGAGGCGGCGGTGTTGCAGCAGTTGCGGCACTCGCGGATTCCTAAGTATCGGGATTATTTTACGGTGGAAAATCAGACCCAGTGGTTTTGTCTGGTGCAGGAATATATTCCTGGTGCTTCTCTTAAGGAGTTGCTGGTCAGGGGACAGCAGTTTGAGGAGGAGTTTGGGCGGCAAATTGGGGCGGAAGTGCTGGCGATTCTTAATTATTTGCATGAGTTGAGACCGCCGGTACTGCATCGGGATATTAAACCGAGTAATTTGGTTTTGGGGGACGATGGGGCGGTTTATTTGGTGGATTTTGGGGCGGTGCAAGCGATGCAAAATGGGGGGTTGGCGCCGGGGGGGACGTTTACGGTGGTGGGGACTTATGGTTATACGCCGCTGGAACAGTTTGGGGGTCAGGCGGTGGCGGCTTCTGATTTGTATGCTTTGGGGGCGACTTTGGTGCATTTGTTGACGGGGGTGCCACCGGCGGAATTACCGCAGGCGGATTTGCGGTTGCAGTGGCGCGATCGGGTGAGTTCCCGCCTCAGTCCTCAGTTTGTCCGCTGGTTGACAAAACTCACAGAACCTGCGTTGGAACGTCGCTTTAGCACCGCCACGGAGGCTCTGAAGGCGCTCACATCAGTGCCAATGACACCCCACCCTAATGGTATGCTCTCAGAAGTTGCTGGGGTGCCGGTGCGTTTGCGGAAATCTCCCACGGAATTAATTATTGAAATTCCTTCGCCCCTGGAATTGGCGTTTTTTTATCCGGTAAGTAATCTATTCAAAACGATCGGTGGTGCGATTATGGCACCCTTTACCAAACTGGCGGGAGATTCCCCAGAACTCCATCCCCCATCACAAACTGCGATTATTGTTGGCTTCAGTCTCGCGATTTTAATCCTGCGGTTGGTTCCGGGACTGGGACTGGGCTTTTTTAGCATATTGTTTCGTACTATTATCTTCGCTAGTGCCACTTGCCTATATTTGCTGCCCTTAGCTCTGATGCTGATGTTAATTTTTGTAATTTTTGGGGCAGTTAGAGGCGTAGATTACCTGCAAACGACGCGGATTTATTTCAACCGCTCTCAATTTGAAATTTCCCGCATTTCTTTCCCGGCTTCTAGCCCCATAGAACAGGAACGAGGAGAAATCGGCCAAATCCAAGATGTCAGGGTAGAGCCATCGGAACGTTACCACAATCATTGGCAAATTGCTATTAATTATAAGATAAAGTGGGCAATATTTTCGCGAGTAAAAAAAGTTGGTTTTGGCGAGCCATTGAATGAAGCGCAGTTGAGTTTGCTGGTAGATGAAATTAAAAATTGGTTAAAATAGATGAGGAGGTTTTGATAACAAGATTAATTATGCCGTGACCTTGTGGGGGCACGGCGATATCAATCTGTTGGTTATCTAACAAAAATTTAAGATGCCGTGCCCCTACAATCTGGGTTTTGGGGAATCATATTATTTGGCATGAGGAAATGACAATTGATGCCAAATCTCTAACTGGCTGGCTTATTGATAATTTGACTGCCAGAAGTTTTGCCGTTTTCCCAAGGGGTAGGTTTTAATTCGGGTGGTGGGGTGGTAACGGTGCCCCACTGTTGCAGCAATTGGCTTAATATGCTGTCTTGTTCGCTGCGAAAGGCATCAGCGTCTGCACCGCCATTGATGATGGCAACGCAGACGAAACCATATTTTTGATTGGGTAAGAGTCCGGCAATAGAACTGACGTTATTGAGGGTGCCGGTTTTGACGACGCCAAGGTTGATGGCGGTGCGGGTTTGCAATACGCCTAAATCTTGGCCGACAATGGCGGCGATATCGGCAACTGTCATGTTATATGGTTTTAAATCGCGCTCTAAGGCGAGGAATAAACCGCAGGCAGCGCGGGGGGAAAGGCGATTTTCTTCTCCTAAACCGGAGCCGTTGATAAGTTGAATTTCTGTGGGGGGAACTCCAGCAGCAGCAGCGGCTTTTTCGGCAACAATGTTGGCGCCACCGAGGGAGTCGGCTAACATCTGGGCGATGTAGTTGTTGCTGTACATATTCATCAATTTGACGATTTTGCCGAGGGGTTGGGAAAGGTGGCGGATGATGGTTTTGGTGTTGGGGGGTGGGGTGGGGATGATTTTGATGCCACCGTTGATGGTAATTTGGGGGCGGGGGGTGCCGGGGGGCATTTTTTGATATTGGGTTTCGGCTTCGGCTGGCCAATTTTGCCCGGTTAATCCTTGTTGGAGGAATTCACCGGAGATGAGGGGGTCAAATTCAAAGTTCATGTAGAATTTGCCGGTGATGATGAGGTGGCCGGTTATTTGTTTGATGCCTAGTTGATTGATGGTGTTGCCAAGGCCGATCGCCTCTTCCCACACAAATAAGGGGTCTTCCCCTCCTGTGATGACTAAATCTCCCTGCAAAATGCCATTTTTTACTGTACCATTAATGCCGATTTCTGTGGTAAACTGGTGTTGGGGGCCAAAAGTTTCTATCGCCGCTACTGTAGTTGCCACTTTGGTGACAGAAGCTGCAGATAAAGGGCTGGTGCCGTTGTAATTTGCTAGCAGGGTATCTTGAGATTGAATCCACACTCCTTGTTTTTCTCTGGCATATCCCCGCGCCGCCAATTTGTTAATATATTGCTCGATTTCTCCGTTGATAGCTGGGTCTGGCTTTTCCGGTGGTGCGGTTACGGGTGCTGGGGGTGTGGTGGCGGCGGGAGTGGGTGGCGGTGGCGGGGTGGGAGATGTGGTTTGGGTGGGTTCTGGCGTAGTGCATCCACCTAGAAGCAAAATCAAGGTGGTTGCGAAGGCGGCGGTACGAGTTTTGAGCATCGATTCCATTGAGATGAAGGCTGCTTGTATATGGTATCGTATTGTGGGGTTAGTTGCTTGGTTGCTGCATTGACATCTAAGACTACCGGGATAAAATTTAGATATTTTGATATGCTAGTGCATAAATCGTGAGAATACCAGGTAGGGACAAAATGATGACTGGGAGCGGACAAAAAACGGTTTTCGGGAGTAATCCTTATTTGGAGCTGAACAACCAGGGCAAAATATGCCAGTTGACTCTGGAAAAACCCCAGCATATTTTGGGGCGCGATCGGGCCAGTGGCGCCGACCTTTTAGTACCACCTGATTGGGCAATAGTCGGACGCTGCCAAGCAGTCCTCAAACGAGTGGGAGATGATTACTACATCTCTGACGGCGACGGACATAAACCCAGCACTAACGGGTTATTTGCAGACCGAACCCGCATCACTACCCACCAACCATATAAACTCACCAATGGCACCCAATTGCGCATCGGGCAAAATCCTAAAGATTGGATTATTTTAACCTATGTTAATCCCGATTATAGTCAAAACCCATTAAAACAACGGGCGATTTCTCTGAAAAGTCGCTCAGTTTTGCTCGGTCGAGACCCCAGCGCTACTCTGCAAATAGAATCCCCAATTGTCTCGCGGCGTCATGCCACTATAGATTCTAGCGCTGGTGGTGGTTATGTCATCACCGATTATAGCACCAATGGGGTATTTGTCAATAACCAGCGGGTGGCGGGAAAGGCACAGCTTAAAGATGGCGATATTATCAAAATTGGGCCGTTTACTCTGGTATTGCATGGAGACGAAATCCAAGAACAAGACGCTGGTAATCAAATTCGGTTAGATGCGCAAAACCTGGCTTTAAGAGTTAAAGATGAGGAAGGAAAATGGAAGCAAATTTTAGATAATATTGAGATTGCAATAGAACCAGGGCAATTAGTGGCATTAGTGGGAGGGAGCGGCACAGGTAAATCTACTTTAATGCGGACTTTGTTGGGCATCAATAAGGTTGACAAAGGACAAGTTTATTTAAATGGAGATGATTTGCGGAAAAACTTTAACATTTACCGCACCCAAATCGGTTATGTACCCCAGGATGATATTATTCACTACAATTTGACGGTGAAAGAGGTGCTGAAATACGCGGTAAAACTGCGCTTACCCCCAGATACAGATGTGGATGCGGTGGTAAAGCAAACCTTGGCGGAAGTGGAAATGACAGACCACGGCGATAAGTTGGTCAGCAAGTTGAGCGGGGGACAGCGAAAGCGGGTAAGTATTGGCGTGGAATTGTTGGCTAACCCGAAGCTGTTTTTTTTGGATGAACCCACATCGGGGTTAGACCCTGGTTTGGATAAAAAGATGATGGAACTGTTGCGCAAGCTGGCGAACCAAGGACGGACAATTGTTTTAGTCACCCACGCCACGGCGAATATTAATTTGTGCGATCGCATCGCCTTTCTCGGACGCGGCGGACGGTTATGCTACTTCGGAATACCCAAAGAAGCCTTCGACTTTTTCGGCATCACCAGCGGCGACTTTGCCGACATCTACACTCAGTTAGAAACTGGCGAAAACAGCGTTAAAGCCTGGGCAGAGCAATTCAAAAACTCTCCTTATTACCAACGTTACATCACCAACCACCTCAGCGGTGCCACCAGCGGGAGCAGTTTGCCCCCACAGCAAGTCAAACCCTCGCCTTTCCAGCAATTATCCATTCTCATCCAGCGTTACTGGCGGTTGTTAACACGCGATCGGCTCAACCTTGGTTTAGCCCTATTAACCGCCCCGATCGGCATCGGGCTCATTCCCATAGCCCTCCGCGAAGACCCCTTAGCAGGCGACCCATCCCCCACATTAGCACCCTTAGCCCTCCGCGTTTTATTCGTCTTCACCTGCGCAGGCATTTGGGTAGGACTTTCTACCTCCCTCCAAGAAATCGTCAAAGAAGCCAAAATTTACGAACGTGAGCGCTTAGTCAACTTAGGTTTATGGCCATATATCAGCTCCAAAATCCTTCTATTAGGAGCCTTAGCCATAGGGCAAACCATCTTAATGAGCCTGGTTATCTTACTAGGTTTCAAACCACCCCAACCAGAATTAATTCCCTGGCTAATAGGATTAGCCATCACCGCCTTTCTCACCCTATTAACCAGTATTAGCCTCGGCTTGTTGGTGTCCGCCGTCGCCAAAAACAGCGACCAAGCCAACACCACCATCCCCCTCCTCCTATTGCCCCAAATCATCTTTTCCGGCGTCTTATTCAAAATGGAAGGCGCCGCCAGCAAAATCTCTTGGTTGATGCTTAGTCGCTGGTCAGTTGGTGCCTACGGTTCCCTGGTCAACGTCAATGCCTTAGTCCCCGACCAAGACCTATTAGACTACTATGGCGACCCCATTCCCAAACCCTTTGACCCCACCCCAGTTTACGATGCCACTTGGGAAAACTTGGGGTTAAACTGGGGTATTTTGTTGTTGCATGCTGCCATTTATTTGGCGATTACGTTTTGGTGGCAAAAGCGCAAAGACATTATTTAGATGTTCACCCCAACCCTAGGGACACGGCATTGCCGTGTCCTAATTTAATTTCTGTTAAAAAAGGTTAAATTTAAAATTTAGCCATTTTCCGATTACTAAATATGCTAAAATAAAATTAACTGAAATATAAAAAGCCAAGCAGGAAAAATATCTTGAGCGAAATTCAGTCACCAAACATCAACCACGATCGGCTATTCAAAGAACTGCTGTCAACCTTCTTCTGGGAATTCCTAGAATTGTTCTTACCGGAGACAGCCGCTTACGTCGATCGAGAATCAATTACATTCTTACCCCAGGAAGTGTTTATCGATGTCACCTCCGGGGAAAAGCGGGAGGTAGATTTACTCGCCCGCGCCCAGTTTCTGGGAAAAGATAGCTGTTTTCTCATCCACACCGAAGCCCAATCATTTAGCCAAGCGGGATTTGCACGGCGGATTTTTCATTACTTCGCCCGTCTCGATGAGAAATACGCCTTGCCAGTGTATCCGATAACGGTGTTTTCCTTTGACGCCCCCCAGCGTCCCGAACCGGAACAATACCTGGTAGAATTTCCCGACAAGAAAGTGTTAGACTTTAACTACACCGCAATTCAGCTAAATCGCCTTAACTGGCGAGACTTTTTGCGGCAACCCAACCCGGTAGCGGCGGCGTTGATGGCGAAAATGAACATCGCCCCTCCAGACCGACCCAAAGTCAAAGCCGAATGCCTACGGTTGCTGGCCACACTGCGACTAGATCCGGCAAGAGTGCAGTTGATTTCCGGGTTTGTGGATACTTATCTCCGCTTAAACGAAACAGAAACCGTCGCCTTTGAGGCAGAACTATCACAAATGGGATTGGTAGAGGAGGAGCAGGTTATGGAAATCATCACCAGTTGGATGGAGGTAGGATTACAACGAGGTTTAGAAACCGGATTGCAACAGGGATTAGAAACCGGATTGCAAACGGGAATTCAGCGAGAAACTGGCTTAGTTTTACGCCTGATTGAGCGGCGTTTGGGTGGGTTGAATCCAACCTTAGCCGCACGCATCCGCCAATTACCCATTGAGGTAGTCGAGGCTTTAGGTGAAGCGATGCTGGATTTTCAAACCGAGGCTGATTTAGTCAACTGGTTGCAGCAGCATCAGGAATAATATCAGTTGGGGCAACATTCACCGGAGGACACGGCAATGCCGTGTCCCTACAGGTGACTGGTCACGCTATCTTTATCTAGATTGGTAGAGGAGGAGCAGGTTATGGAAATCATCACCAGTTGGATGGAGGTAGGATTACAACGAGGTTTAGAAACCGGATTGCAAACGGGAATTCAGCGAGAAACTGGCTTAGTTTTACGCCAGATTGAGCGGCGTTTGGGTGGGTTGAATCCTACCTTGGCCGCACGCATCCGCCAATTACCCATTGAGGTAGTCGAGGCTTTAGGTGAAGCGATGCTGGATTTTCAAACAGAGGCTGATTTAGTCAACTGGTTGCAGCAGCATCAGGAATAATATCAGTTGGGGCAACATTCGCCAGAGGACACGGAATTGCCGTGTCCCTACCCCCCCAATTTACGGAAATTGGGATACAGCGACTATCCCCAATATCCCCAAACATGGGATAATCAGAATATTCCTTACACTAAAAGCAGTATGTCACAGGCACAACAGAACCCAGAGGCTCTGGCGGAGAGGCTGTCAAAACTGGAACAGCAGCAAGATGTGCTGAAAAATCATATCATAGAACTGAAAAAACAGCAAGATACTTTCAAGAAATATCTTGCAGGTTTAAAACAGCACCTAGATCAGGTGGTAAAAGCATTTAAAGACCGCCCCGAAACCGAGGAGCTAAAAACTCTCAAGCGAGAAATCACTCGCATTCATCAATATCTCAGTCAGCTACCCCAAACCCTCAGCACCGCTGGGACAGTTGATGAGGAATTCAAAGTAACTCTGGGTATCGAGCGCTTGGAACAGCAAATCGAAACTGGTGTCATTTCGGCGAACCCAACGCCACAAAAAAGCGCTGCTCCCCAGACTGCTGAAGAAACTCTCCCAGACGCAGAAGCAACAACCGCCGACACCGCCGCCGAAGCTGCTAGCAATCAAAACCCCCCCATCACTGCAGCGGAATTCTCCCAGCGGATTCAATCCGGCGAAACAGATTTTACCGGAATTAACCTGGCAGGTGCCGATTTAGAGGAAATAGATTTTCAAAATTACTGGCAACTCAGTGGCGCCAACTTCACGGGAGCGAACCTAAGATACCGCAATTTGGTAGGAGCCAACCTCACCGGCGCCAACTTCACGGGAACGGACTTATTTAGAGCTAATTTGTCAGCATCTAACCTCAGCGGCGCCAACTTCACGGGAACGAACCTAGAAGACCGCAGTTTAGCGGGAGCCAACCTCAGCGGTGCCAACTTCACGAAAGCCAACTTATTTAGAGCTAATTTGGACAAAGCCAACCTCAGCTCGGCTAAATTGATAAATGCTAACTTGATGGGTGCTAGCTTGGTAGATGCTAATCTCAATCAGGCTGATTTCAGCAGAGCTAATCTCTTAGGGGTAGATTTCGCTGGTGCCCAACTGGAAGCCACCAAGTTTGAGCAAGCGGTTTGCAATGAAAAAACTGTATTTACCATCGATTTCGATTTTGGAGAGGCTGGCCCATACTTCATCGAACCAAAAGCATCTTTGGTGAATGCCAACTTATCTGGGTTAGATTTGAGTTCGGTTCTCCTCATTGCCGCTGACCTCCGGGGGGCAAATTTGAAATCTACTAACCTATCGGGAGCAAAATTAATTCAAACCAATTTCAGTGGTGCCGACTTGACCGGTGCCAACTTGCAAAACGCAGAACTCCTGCAGGCGAATCTGAGTCAGGCAACATTAGTGAAAGCCAACTTGTCTCACGCAAACTTAACCACGGCCAACTTAACAGGAGCCAACCTAACGAGAGCCGATTTGTCTGACGCAAACTTAACCACCGCCAACTTAGCCGGAGCCAACTTAACTCACGCTGACCTCAGAGCTGCAAATCTCACGGATACAGACCTCAGCGAAGCCAAGATTACCTATGCTAACTTCGGTAAAAATAGCTACAACCATATCTCTATTGCAGCCAATCTCACCAGTGCGAACCTGAAGGGAGCTAGTTTTGCCGGTGTGGACCTAAATTCAGCAAACCTGAGCGGCCAAAAATTGAGCGGGGCTAATTTCTGTGGGGCTAATCTCTCAAGCTGCAATTTGAGCGGGGCTGACCTGTCCTCTGCGGATTTACGGGGGGCAGATTTGTCACATGCGAATTTGGAAAATGCTAACCTTAAAGATGCCGATTGGGTTGGGGCTAATCTCGATGGGGCGAAATTAAAAGGGGCCGTTTTGCCTGATGGTACTACTCAGGAATAAACCCATGAGGGGCTAAATGGAATCCCTAAATTAATTGCCAACCTGTGATAGGGATGGGAAGGAGGCTGCCAATTGTGTTGGAGCCCCCCAGTCATCCCAGAAAAATGGGATAAATCTAATAAAAATATTTTTTTCTGAGAAAAAATTCTGTTTTAGTTGGGCGCTGATTGGATAAATATGCAGAAAAGATATTATAGGTTGGCCATATGGATGGGGAATATTTATTATCAACTTACTCCAATTACCCGGTGAATGGCGAAGCAGAATCACGCCGATATGTTTACACTTTTTGCCTCAATTGTGTAGGCACAGGTATTTTGCATAACCATCAGCCATGTCCAGAGTGCGCTGGTAAGGGGAAAACTCTGGTATCAATTAAGGTGCCGCGTTTATCTTTGCAAGTTGATTCATAATTATTGGGTTTGGCATCGGTAAATTTATCATTGCTATGGCGAAGTTTAATTGGGCGATCAGAAACCGGGTTTCTTCAAGAGACCCGGTTTCTTATATGAGTTATTGCCGTTGGGTTTGGTCAAATAACCACTTGCCCGAGGCTGCGTCCCACACCATCCAAATGCGGAGCCGTTCGTTATCGGTTCTGCCGTCTTTCATTTGGTAGGTCAAATTCGCTTCAATTTTGGCGGTTTTTTGGTTTTGGTTTAGTAGTTTGGCATTGCCAAATTCCACATACTCCACACTATTCCACCAACCGGTATATGAGGAATAGTTTGTTTGGAGTTTGGGAGAAAGCTGCTGCCAGGTAGTGCTATACTGGCGGCCATTGATTTTGTCATAATAACTGCGCACGGCGTCTGTTGGTGACGGTTGAGGCGTTGGCGTTTCCACTGGTGGTGGCGTTTCCACGGGTGGTGGCGTTTCCACGGGTGGTGGCGTTTCCACGGGTGGCGGCGTTTCCACTGGTGGTGGCGTTTCCACTGGTGGTGGCGTGGGAGTGGGAGTTTCCACTGGTGGTGGTGTTTCCACGGGTGGCGGCGTTTCCACTGGTGGCGGCGTTTCCACTGGTGGCGGAACTGTGGGTGTGGGTGTGGGTGTGGGTGTGGGTGTTGGTGTGGGTGTGGGTGTTGGTGGGGGAGCGGTATCCGTGGGAGCGGGAGCTGTGATGGGTGGTGGTTCGGGTTTTTTGCGATCGTTGTCTTTGTCTTTGTCTTTGTCTTGGGAGGCGATCGCGAACCCCAAAACCGAAGCTCCTACCACCACTATCAGAGCCAGGAAAAGTTTCAGCCATACACCGCCACTAGACTGTTGCTGTGGTGGCGGCGACGAGACCGTTGATGGCGCGGTTGTGGTGACAGGATTGGTGTAAACTGGTGCAGCCGCTACCGTCGCCGCCGTGGGGGTAACTACAGGCTGCAAAGCGGCGAGCATATCGCGAGCGGTAGCGAACCTTTCCCTAGGGTTAAACCGAATAGCTTTATCTAAAATTGTGGCAAAACCGGGACTGATATTGGGAGCATATTGTCGCCAGTGAATTTCCCCAGTCAGAGCATCGGTTTCTAGTTGCTGAGGCAAAATTCCCGTGAGGAGGTAAACGGCGGTCATCCCCAAACCGTACAAATCGCTAGAATAGAGGGGGCGTCCGGCGGCTTGTTCTGCAGGCATAAAACCGGGGGTGCCGATCGCGATCGAATTCGTGGGGCTACCGGCAGTATTCACCACCGTTGCCATCGTTTCCTTCACCGCCCCAAAATCAATCAGCACCGGTAAACCGTCGCGCTGTCGCCAAATAATATTATCCGGTTTGATATCCCGATGCACAATGCGGTTATTATGCAAAAACTCCAAAACTGGCAACAAATCCATTAAAAGCTGCCTCACAAACCCTTCGCCGAGAGTTCCCGACTGTTGCAACTTTTGCGTTAGAGTCTCCCCCTCCACCCATTCTTGAATCAGATAAAACTGCCCGTCTAATTCAAAATAAGCATACAACCGGGGAATTTGCCGGTTTCCTTCCCCCAAGTGTTCCAAAACCGCCGCTTCCCGCCGAAAGCGCTCCTGCACCAGAGGGAAAATTTCCGGTTTATCCGTAGCCGGTTTAAGCTGCTTAATGACGCAGCGGCGGCGAGAAGGCATTTGGGTATCTTCCGCCAGGAAGGTTTGACCAAACCCCCCGGCGCCTAATTCCTGAAGGATGAGATAGCGCTTGTCCAGCAGTCCTAATGTCATGGGATGTTAGCTTTGGGATTTTAGAACTTAGATTTTAAACCATGAGCAGTCAAGAAACCTTCTTGCCCCAATTATTCGGGAGAAAATCAAGATTTCCTGGAAAAATCCGGTTTTTGCTCACCCTGACCGGCTTCTCACCCTGGTTGTGCCAATGATACAATCACTTCAAATCCAGCAATCCTTGTTCTTTGAGTTTGGGGTTAAAACGGAGTTTTTCTTGTAACCCCCGGTTTTCCAGAACCGCGAAAATGTCAGCTTCCACCCGGCGAGCAATATTTTTTAAAACTTTGGTTTCCGCCAGGGGGTCGCCTAATGCTTGCTGGTATTGCTGCTGCTCTTCTGGGGTCATCAACGGTTTCACATCTATGGCCTCGGTCCATTCCGCTTCACCGCCGTTATTCCCAGGAGGAATCGTGCCGTTTTCCGATATCCAAGCAGCGCGAATAGTTTCTAAAACACTGCGACTGGGGCGATTTATGGTAGTGACTTTGAGCCAGTAGCATTTATTGGACTGGCGGACAAAATGCTGCTTGAGGCTAAGAGCCACATCGCGGGAGTAACCAATAAATTGCAGAATTTTATCGGCATCAAAAACAGCGTAAACTCCCACTTGGCCTTGATAATCGCTGTTCAGATTGCCTGCCCCATCGAGATAGGGGAGATAGGGGAGGCTGGCGAGGGTAGGATTGGCGGTGATATCGGTCATTTTAGGGGATAATAAATTGAAATAATAGTTTTGATTAGCTGATTTTCCGGTAAATAGCGCAAAGGCGACTAGGGTGGAAGATTTTGGCTTGAAACATGAAGTTAGGGGGGACGTTGATGATGATGTATTCGTCTGCCGCGTGGTAGGGCTCAAATTCTGGGGGCATCCCTTTGGGGGTGGCGCTGCTGTAGGGAACCGGTTGGAATAGTTGGTTGGTGAATTCTACTTGGGGGCAGCCAGCTTGTGTGGCCACTTGCTGGCGGAATGTGTCACTGGTTAATAAGGCGATAAGGTTGTCCCTGGCGGCGGGTTCGAGAACAAAGCTGTGGTTGTAGTTTTCGACGATTTTTAAACCCATTGTTCGCTGTCAGTAGTAGTTAGGACTGGTGAGGTGTGCCAAGGCACTGCCACAGTCTATCCTATCTGAGGACGGAATGCAACTACAGGGTAAAAAATTGCTAAATTTTCTGGTGTGATTTGATTATAGCTTTTACAATAGATAACGACATCATCACCAGCGAGGTAGGGAATGTGACTGGGCAGAAAAGTTGGATGTGTGACGGGGTGCCCAAGGATGGCAAGTCTTATAATAGTGCAGGACCGCACCCACCCCATGAGAATTACGGACCGGACTGTGAAATGTGCGGTTTGCCCCGAGAGGCGATGAATGCGAGCAAAACCGTGGTATCTGGGGGTGGTGGCAGTAAAGTGCCTGCGGGTGCAGTGGTGGCGGTGGTGGCGGTGTTGCTGATATTAGGCAGTGCTGGCTGGTTCTTCTTCCGACCAAAATCAACCCCAGAGCCGGAACCGACGGCTGAGGAGACGAACGGTGGTACTGCGACGATGGCAGACCCGATGGCGTTGGTGAGCGATACGGCGGTGAATGGTAGTTTGATTTCTCAAGGGGAAAAGATTTTGCTCTCAGGTGGGGGGAATTTTCAGTTAAAAACTGAGGCGGCAACAGCTTTTGCAGCGAAAGATTGGAATGGGGCGATGCAAAAGTATCAGCAAGCAACTGCTCAGGATGCTAATGACCCGGAGGCGAAAATTTATCTGAATAATGCGCGGGCAAAACAGGCGGGCAATTTAATGGCGATCGCGGTAGTGGTGCCGATAACTCCTTCGCCAAATGAAGCGCGGGAAGTGTTGCGGGGAGTGGCGCAATATCAAGATGAGTTTAACCGCAATAACCCAGCCCAATTTTTGGAGGTGGTGGTAGTAGATGAAAGGCAAGCATCCCTAGCAGATTCCTTGGCGCAAGATTTAATCAGCTCTAGCCTGAATGTGCTGGCAGTATTAGGACATGGTGTGGATAGCAACAGTCGTCAGGCGCTGGGGAATTACGAGAAAAACAAAATTGCCGCCCTGTCGCCGCTGAATACGGCAATTACTAAGAATGATACTGGCGGTTCCACGGTGCGGACTATCCCAGCGTCCCAGGCCACAACTCTGCTGAATAGCTATCTGCAAAAAGTGGGAGGCACCCTGGCCAATTATGCCATCAAAAATAATACGGCATCCGTGGCGGTGTTTTACAATTCTGACAGTAACTACAGCGAAAAAATGAAGGATGAGTTTGTCTCGGCTTTATCGGCGGCGGGGGGACAAGCAGTGCAGGTGGTTGATATTATGGCGCCGGATTTTGATGCGGCTACCGCCATAAATAATGTGCAGCAAGCGGGGGCGAAAGCGGCGTTTTTGGCTTTAAGTAAGAATAAAGTAGATGCGGCGGTGGCGATTGCAAAAGCTAATAATAATCAAATGGCACTATTAGCCGGAGATGAGTTGTATAATCCCACTTTGTTGGTGCAAGGGGATGCAGCAGTGGCGGGGATGGTGTTAGCTGTGCCTTGGCGGTGGCGACCAGATGATCCGTTTGCTCGCGATGCGGCTAATCTTTGGCAAGGTCGGGTGAGTTGGCGGACGGCGACTACTTATGATGCCACGCGGGCATTGGCGATCGCGTTGACGGATCATCCGGGCGATCGAGCCGCAATTTCCGCCGCACTCAACCAAGGCATCACCGTCAGCAACACCGCCACCGAATTTGACCTATTCCAAGACATTCCCCTGGTCAAAGCCGTAGAAGGAAAATCCGGCCCCACCGGTTCTCGTTATCAATTTGACTCGATGTAATGGCGGCATTTTCTGGTAGGGACACGGCATTGCCGTGTCCTCCATTCCCAATATTTAACCAAACCCGATTAAACCCATGTCTGTACAACTATTAAAACGGAAATTCACAGTTGACCAATATCACCGGATGGCAGAAACCGGTATTTTTGCATCATCTGACCGCCTAGAACTAATTCAAGGAGAAATTATCGAAATGTCCCCCATTGGTTCCCGCCACGCTGCTTGGGTGCGCCGCTTAACCCAACTTTTCTCAGAAACCCTAGGTCAGCGTGTCTCCGTCAGCGTGCAAAATCCCATCAGTTTAGGGGATAACCTATCAGAACCGCAACCAGATATTACCCTCCTCGCACCTCGCCGTGATTTTTATCTCACCGCCCATCCCCAACCCCAAGATATCTTATTATTAATAGAAGTAGCCGATACCTCAGCGGACTACGACCGAGAAGTAAAAATCCCTCTCTATGCAGCAGCGGGTATTGCCGAAGTTTGGCTGCTAGATATCGGGGCAGAAACTTGGGAAGTTTATCGCCAACCCACCGCCGCCGGTTATCAAGAAATGCAGCAACTCCCACCGGGAGCTAGTATCGCCCCCTTATCTTTTCCAGAAATTCGGTTAACAATTTTGTAGGCGGTGGTTTATCATAACATAATTAGGCGCTGGTAGGGGCACGGCATCATCAGCATATCTGTTTAACGGCCAATATTGATAACGCCGTGCCCCTGCTGTTGCCAAGACCCATCTAATTGGATAAAATAAAAAAATATATGCGGATTAAACCCATGTCTGTACAACTATTAAAACGAAAATTCACAGTTGACCAATATCACCGGATGGCAGAAACCGGGATTTTTGCATTATCTGACCGCCTCGAACTAATTCAAGGAGAAATTATCGAAATGTCCCCCATTGGGTCCCGCCACGCTGCTTGGGTCGATCGGCTCAACCAACTATTCAATCGCCGGTTGCCAGAAAATATTATCGTCCGGGTGCAAAATCCCATCAGTTTGGGGGATAACCTATCAGAACCGCAACCAGATATTACCCTCCTCGCACCTCGCCGTGATTTTTATCTCACCGCCCATCCCCAACCCCAAGATATCTTATTATTAATAGAAGTAGCCGATACCTCAGCCGACTATGACCGGGAAGTAAAAATCCCTCTCTATGCAGCAGCGGGTATTGCCGAAGTTTGGCTGCTAGATATCGGGGCAGAAATTTGGGAAGTTTATCGCCAACCCACCGCCGCCGGTTATCAAGAAATGCAGCAACTCCCACCGGGAGCAAGTATCGCCCCATTATCTTTTCCAGAGATAAGTTTTACTGTCTCTTTCCCCGGTTTTGGAGTAAACAGCCAGCCAGATTAAACATTCCTTCATCTGCCATTTGAGGTAAAATTACAGATGGTTACTTTGCAATTGCAACAGCTAGATATTCCCCCCGGACAACGCCTCCGGCTCCATGATATTAGCTGGTCAGAATTTGAAGCCATTTTAGCGGAATTAGGAGAACACCGAGCCGCCCGCATTGCTTACATTCAAGGAACCTTAGAAATCAGGATGCCACTACCAGAACACGAAATCAATAAAGAACTGATTGGCGATATGGTGAAAATCTTGCTAGAAGAAATGGCAATAGACTGCGAGTGTTTTGGGTCAACGACTTTTAAGGCAGAAGCTAAAAAAGCTGGGGTGGAGCCAGACCAATGTTTTTACATCCAAAATCATCAGGTGATGCGAGGGAAGCGGCGGGTAGATTTGACTTTAGACCCACCCCCGGACTTGGCTATAGAGATAGATGTGACTTCTAAAACGCAACTGGATGCCTACGAAGCCTTGCAAGTTCCAGAACTGTGGCGTTATGAAAATGACCGGTTGCAAATCAATGTCCTGCAAGGGGGTAAATATGTGGAGTCCCAAAGTAGTCCCACTTTTCCTGGTTTACCGGTGGCAGATTTGATAACCGAATTTATAGGAATAAGTGCTAGGATTGGGAGAAGTCCTACGCTGAGGTCTTTTCGCCAGCGCGTCAGGCAAGAGTTCATCTAAATTTTAACAAAAATTCACATGATGATGCAGTCTCGCCGCCAAATTTGGCTTTATCCTATGTTTCAGGTGCCGCTGATGCTGATGTTAGGTTGTTTGATATTGGCGGCGTTGTTTTCCCTGCTGGGTTGGGGGAGACCGACGGTGGGGGTAGCTATTGCCCTGGACTTGAGTTCTAGCACTCAGGGGGCCGTGCGTCAGGAAGAAATTGCAGCGGTGAAGTCCTATTTAGCCGAAAACCAAAGTCTGAAGAACCAAAACCAAATCCGAGTTTTCGGTTTTGCCAGCAATGTACAGGCTCTCACCAATGAGTTTATTACTGATAGTCAGGCAGTGGAAAGACAGCTAGATAGAGCGCTGCAAGATACCCAGTTACAAAGACAGCTAGGCGGCGGCACAAATATCAATTTGGCAATTCAGCAGGTAACCAATGCGTTAAGTAGTTTAGAAACCAATAGATGCCGGGAGTTACTATTAGTCACCGATGGGGAGGCTGATGTGAGTCAGACGGTGGTAGATGGTGCCATTAACCAAGGGGTGAAAATCAATGCCGTGGTTTTAGGCGGCAAAGACGCGGTGCAAATTCGCCAAGCCACCGCCAGCACCAATGGCATCTATTTAAACGGCGAAGCTGGCAACCTAAAAGCTCTATTTACTGACGAATTTTTCACCAGCTTTAACAGTAATAAACGGTGGTTGACATTTTGGCTGAGTTGTGCATTTATCTGCGCTATGTGGGCGATCGCTCTGCCCTTAGACCGGTGGTTATTTCAAGGTTTGATGAAATTAGACATGACTTTAGCTGGTCAGCTTGCCTTGGGGAATGCTCTGTTTTGGACTGTGGTAACGGCTCTGGTGGTGTGGCGGATTTTCGGTTTGCCGTTTGGCAGCGCGTGTTAAGATAGATTATAGCCAAAAAAGGAGAAAATTATGGCTGTTGTTGACGAGAAAAGTATGGTGCCCACCGTGTTGGTGGGTGTCGGCGGGACCGGTCACGAAATCCTCGCCCGGGTGCGTCGCTTGGTAGAAGAAACTTACGGCAGTTTGGCGAATTTTCCGATTCTTAGCTTTCTCATCATCGATACAGATAAGGATTACAAAGTCACGAGTCCTAATGCCGCCGGTTCCCCGTTCAAAGACCATGAAAAATATTGGGCGAGCGTCAGCGGGCGCCAAGTGCGGGATATGATGGACAATATGAGTAACTATCCCTGGATTGAGCGGTGGTTTCCTACAGAGTTAGAGCGAAATCTCACGGCAATTGAAGCGGGAGCGGGGCAAATTCGCGGCTGCGGTAGGTTCGCTTTTTTCTGCAACTATCATAACATCCAAAAGTGCTTTGAGCAAGCCAGAAATGCGGTCAAAGGCCATGAAAATATGATGCTGGATAAATATGGCATCAAAGTTACCACTAATGGGTTAAATGCCTTCGTGGTGGGGTCTTTGTCCGGGGGGACGGGGAGCGGGATGATGGTGGATATCGGTTATGCTTTGCGCAAATGGATGCAGGGGGAAAGTTCGCCTTTGGTGACTGCTATAGCTCCTTTACCAGCAGCATTTGCGGGGATAAATGTGGGCGATCGCGTCCTCGCCAACGGCTACGCCGCCATCATGGAACTGAGCTACTTTTCCGACTATCGCACAGAATACGTCGCCCAATATAGCAACAGCTTAGTAGATGAAATCCGCAGTAAAGCCGCCCCCTTTGACTTTATCTATCTCGCGGGCACCAAAAACGGCGAAACCGAATTCACCCTAGAACAACTGCGAGAACTAACTGCCCAAAACATCTTTTTAGACTTAACCTCAGATTTTGCCCCCCATAAACGCTCAATTCGTGATAACATTAAAGGCGCTTGGGCACAAGCAGACCCCGGAGGACGTGGTTATCCCAAAAACTTTATGAGTTTTGGCTTATCCACCATAGAAATTCCCATCGCCCAAATTCGCACTGCCCTAACCAACCGCCTCGCGGGCGATTTTATTAACTGGTGGCTCAATGAATCGGCACTTTTGCCACCCCAAACCTTTGAATTAGTGCAAAACGATATCCTCAAACGGATGCGCCTCACTGAGGCCGAACTGCTGGGCGACTTAACCGCCGCTGGCGATAAACCATATATAGCAGTAATCGCCGATTTTGTCAACAGTATCCGCCAAGAAATCACGCGGGATAATTTGCTGCAATGCACCCAGCAAGGAGTTGGCGGCGTTCTGGGCGCAGAAAAAGGGAAAATCCTGCAATTTGTGGATGGTTACTTAATCCCCAAAGTGGATCAATACCGGGCTACTCATTTGCGGGAAATGAGCCCGGATGAGCGGTTACATGGGGATTTTTTCCAGAAAATGTATGACAACCGCAACCGCATCATCCAGCAAGGACAACAGGCATTAGAAGCGGAATTTTACCGCATCATCGAAGACCGCACCCAAGGACTAAAATTTGCTGATACGTTCCTCACTACCGTGCGCCAGATATTGACCGGAGCGGCGGAGAAGTTTCGCCGGGATGCGGAGCAAGTCTGGGGAAAAAATGAGGAAAACCGGCGCAAGCAGTATGAAGACTCTTTGCAGGATATTAACCATTTTAAGGATAAGTTTGGCCTGACGAAACAGGCGAAAATGGAGGAATACTGTGGCAAAGCTCTGGAGGGTTTGCAAGGGAGTTTCAGCGCTACGATTCAGCGGAAAGCTCGGGGTTTGGGTTTAGATGTGATTGCCCGCCTCCAGGAACATCTGGATAGTTTAGAGCGCCGGTTTGCGCGGTTGAATATGAAACTACGTCAAGCGCGAGATGAGTTTCGCAAGCGCGCTGATGAGCAAGCAGGTAGTGCTGATGCTTTGGTGATTAATGGGATTAAATTGTATGACCGGGAGGAGTTGAATGGGTTATACCAAGATTTAATCGAGCAATCTGTGAGCGCTCCGGTGGGGAATAAAAGCCGCTATGAGGCGGGAATGGATGCTATCTGTACGACTTTGGCGTCCGAGGTGTTGGCGCAAGCATCGCCTTTGTGGAAGCAAAATCGCGCCGCTGGGGAGGTGATGCGGTTGTTTGATTTGCCGCAATTGCAAGATGTGCAGGATGATGATTGGCAGGAAATTGTGACGGCAAAAACTCAGCGGGTGATTCAAGATGCGCCGAATAGTACGAAGTTAAAGCGGGATTTGGCGGCGTGCGATCGGCTATTCCAAATCTACACCAATGACGAAGAGCAAATCCGCAATCAAATCCGCATTGCTTACGATAAATCTAAACCCCTAATTCAGCTCTCCGATGCGGTGATGAAAGGGAGCGACGCCGGGTTTACTCCCGCTGTCAACAGCAAAGTGGCGATCGTGGGCGGACGCGATGCTACCGACCCCGCCACCATCAAACTCCTCCCCTTCCTCACCGAACGAGTCGGCAACAAAGACGCCGTAACCCCCCTGGGAGAAGCCGAACGCCATCGCCTCGTCTTCGTCCAAGAAATCGGCGGTTTTTCCCTTCGCTGCATCAATGGAATGCGCGAAATTCGCCAATCATATCAGGACTGGAAAGGACAAACCATTGAAGCCAAACGCGCCCAACTGCGCGGCGAAAGCAAAGACCCACCTATCCCGGTTCACATCCAAAAAGAGCCGCCATTTTGGGATATTTTTCCCGACAACCCCGAAATTTATAAATTAGTGGTTCACGGGCGAGCTTTACAAGTGCTGCGGGTGGAACAAAACCGGCGTACCAAAGAAAACGTGATTCGCTATACGCGCAAAACTGCGATCGGCACCGAAAACGTAGATATTGCCTCTACCTGGGAAGAAGCAGTACAAGTGTTAGAGGTATTGGCTTGTCGCCCCGACAGAGAAGAAATTCAGCGGCAAATCACCGCCAAACTCGATGCGGTGGAAACCACCCAGCAGAAACAGCAATTATCCCAGCAATTGCTCGCATATTTGCAGCAGCGGCAAGGGGAATTAGAACGGGAAGGCGGCAAAGATAGCCTGATTTACAAACGCGAGGCGAAAATCATCGAAGATATCATCGAATCGCGGAAATTACCCACTAATTCCCAGGTGTTCGTGTCACCGCCACCAGTGTCACCGCCACCAGTGGATGCACCTAGGCACGTTTTCTGTACCAACTGCGGCACGCAAAACCCAGCTAGTTCTAAATTCTGCTACAAATGTGGCAGTAAATTGGCGCAAGTGTAACGCCACAATTTTAATTGTGGGTGTCAATTGAACCCCCGGTATATGTAGGGGCGGCCCCCCGTGGCGGCCCCCAATATCTGTAGGGGCAACGGCATCATTAATCTATGGGTAAATTACACCCCCGGTATATGTAGGGGCAGCCACGGGATTGATTGGTAAGTAACCGGAATGATTACCCATCAATTAGCCCAAAAACGGTGGGATAAAATCGCATCAGTATCCAGAGGAAAAGGGCAGATAAGGGGCAATTCCACTCCTGGATAGTCGGAGCTTACCTCCTCCCACGCATCTTGCCACGATTTGGTGAATATCTCTAGAAAATATGATTTAATGCTGGGGGATTGTTCTAACAAAAGCTGCAATTCCCGCCGCTGTTCTCGGATGGTGAGTTCCCAGCCTCTAAAATCATTGGGAGAAGAAATGTAACCCCGTTTCAGCAAATGAGAGAGCAACACCTGTAACCGGCTTTGCAACTCTCGTTTATCTCGGTTCCCTAAGCTGTCTATTTCCTCTATCAGATTGGGCAAGTCTAAGCGGTCAAATTCTCGCGCTTTTAGGTGGGCGACGGTAGCGGCGACCCACTGAGCGAAATCTAAATCATATAATTTGACCTCTGGATTTTCTGCCATAATTGCTATTGGTATTTTTTCCTGTTTTACAATTTTTTGGAAATTTTTTTGTTTTCTAGACTAAAATCTTGAATAAATCTCACTTTATTACTAAATCTTCGGTGATTTTTCCTATTAGACACGAATCCCAAAGAATGTGCAATATTTTCCCTTATTGCTTTATGTAAAGTTTTGTTATGAGATTCAGCATTTCTGCACCAAAGCCTTAAAATTAAAAGTAGGTGCGATGAGGGCAACTCAATGCAAATTATCCTGAACCTACCTGATAGCCTCAGCCAGACCGAAACCTTTAACCAGAGCGACTGGCTCCGGGAAATTGCCATTGCCCTGTTTGAGCAAGAGCGGATTTCTCTCAGCCGCGCCAGTCAAGTTGCTGGGATGGGAATTATAGACTTTCAAAAGCTGCTGGCAGCTCGCGGCATTTGTGTTCACTACGATGTAGAAGACCTTGAGCAGGATGTTCAGCACCTGCGCGATCGAGGCTGGTTATGATCGTCCTCTTCCCACATCATGCCTCACCACAAATTAAATTGAAATACCAATTATTTGGGAGCTAAACATATGGTACAATACACTCTAGCCCAATCTCCAGAAGTCATCCTCACTGTCAGTGGGAAAGATAGTCTGAAAGCCAGAGAAGAAGCGATGGATAAGTTGGTGGAATTAATGGATGAAGGTCATTTGCCTACCAAACTCGCCGAAGGATTCAGCCCCCAAGAGTTAATCGAGGTCAAAGAGCCGGAAGTTGACGAAACTAGCGATGACCCAGTGGTGGAAGCGGTGCAGATTCTCAGTAGTCTGGCTAATTTAAAACTCAAGGCAGAACGTGCCAGAGAACAGGCGTTGCAAATTCGCGCCCAAATTGATATTCTTTTTAGTGACCAACCCACCAGCGAGGAAGAGATTGCTAATCTGAAAGACGCCTTTAAGATACTAAAAGCCTTTGCGTTAGCCGATCGCGCCTACCGCCAAGCCAGAGGTAAAGCTGAGGAAGCTCGTGCCCTACTTGACAAAGCGCTACAATCTCCTGATATTTAAAATGGTGGTGGTGGGCTTGAGCCCACCCTACGGGGTAAATTACTAAGGCGAAATCCTGATGTTAACTATTGACAATTGGCCATTGTTTTACTCTCTGATGACGCTGCACTGCGTCATCGGGACGGCGGCGGCTCTAGTGGCGAAACGCCGGGGGCTGAATTTCCGCCTGTGGCTGGGGTTGGGTTTGGTCGGGGGAACTTTGGCATTAATTGCCGCTTTTCTAGTCCCGGTGCAGGATGGAGAAAGCTAAACCACCATTGCCCAACCATGCCGGGGAGCAATTAATCAGATGGCTAATGATAAATTGAGAATGATTAATCAGCGTCTCTTTGGCCGGATGAAGAGAGACGTTTTGCTGCAACAAACTATCAGTGATATTCAAGAATCCCTGGATACTGACCGGGTGGTCTTATATTATTTTTACCGCCAGTGGGAAGGGCAGGTAATTTGCGAAGCGGTGAAATATGCAGACTTATCGATTTTGGGTTCTACGGGAGCCGATGACTGTTTTAATGGGGAATATGCAGCTCTGTACTTAGGGGGACGCGCCAGAGCGATCGCGGATATTGAAACAGAAAACATCAATGATTGTCATCGAGATTTTTTGCGCAGCATCAAAGTCCGCTCTAACTTGGTAGTGCCCGTGATTACTCATGGTAGTCTCTGGGGACTGCTGGTAGCCCATGAGTGTTATGCGCCAAGAACTTGGACGGAAGCTGATATAAAATTCCTGCAACAAGAGGCAGAAAATGTGGCCGCTTCACCAGCGATCGTCCAGGTTTAATCACCCTGGTTTAGGTTCGTAGTTGGGCTTTATTCCTCTTTCTGTAGTTCGTAGTAGGGCTTTAGCCCTCTTTCTGTAGTTCGTAGTTGGGCTTTAGCCCTCTTAAAAAGGCTCTTTTTTTGGGCTGTAGGGGTGATTCGCGAATCACCCCTACTACAAACCTTTTTTGGGCTGTAGGGGTGATTCGCGAATCACCCCTACTACAAACCTTTTTGGACTTTCTCGAAAAACTCAAACACAGAGGGAAGCTGTCCGCCCCAAAATTCATAATCATGTGCGGCACCGGGAACGGCATGATATTCTACTACAATATCGTCACCGCGTGACCGGCGGAGAGCATAATAAAACAAGCGGCTTTGAGATTCTGGCACAATCTCATCATCAATCCCGTGAGCGAGATATAAAGGCATCATCCATTCGGCGGCTCTGGCTTGGGGGTTGTCGCGTCCCCGCCAGCGTTGGGGAAACTCCGAGAAAGCACCATAAACGGCAGTCATTAGCCGATCGTCCGGGGTATTTTCCTGGCTGAAATCACCGGAAAGACTAGCTCCGGCGGCAAACAAACCGGGATTTTCCAGAGCAATTAAAGCCACACCCCTCCCCCCAGTAGAAAGACCTAAAAGGGTATTGTATTGTCCCGGCAGAAGCAAATTATGCTGCTTTTGGATTTCCGGAATCAACCTTTCTTTGATGAATTTACCACCAGGAACCGGCTGCCATTTCAGGGTAGTTTCTGGGTAGTAAGCGCTTTCATACAAAGTCACCAGCATTTCTGGCAAAATCAGCGCATAGCCATACTTATCGGCGTAATCTACCAAGGGGGCGTTATCTACCCAACTGCTACGCTCATAGTTCCAACCAGGGAGAACGAGCAACGATGCAGAGCGGTAGTTGGCGGGGATATACAGGTCGTAGGGAACCCCATCAACGCTTAAATTACGATGCCAACCGGGTTCGGGCATGGGTTCTGGGATAGTTATTGGTGCGGGTGAAGTTGTAGAAGTCGGGGTTTGGGCGTTGGCGGTTGATGGCGGTGTGGGGTGGGAACAGCCGCTGCTCAAAGGGATGATGAGGAGGCAAAAGCCAGCGAGCCACAGGATTTTGTCACTACCGCGATTAAAAGATGTAGGATGTTTCATCAGTCGGGCTGGTTAAGGATGACTTATGATGGCGGAAAAAGTGGAGACACCATGACGGGCTGATATATGGAGAAGATAGCACCTTTAACCTCTTTAAGGAAGCGTTTGGGGGACTTGGGTAACTACCACCCCCTGGATTTTGCCGAGTATGGCGCGATCGCCGCATCGGCGGCGGGCGCAATTGCGGCATCATTGTTCAAAGAAATTTTATTTGCCGCCACCCCTGTAACTGTGGCTTTGGCGCTCAATGTGATCAACCGCAACCGGGTAGAGCTGCAGACGCGGTTGCAACAGGCGGCGACGATCGCCGAACTGCACGAAATGGTGGAATATCTGCAAGCCTCCGTAGAAGACACCACCGCGACTAGAGGCAGTCTCAGCGAACTTCAAGCTACCGTAGAGCGACAAGCAGAAGCCATTTCCGACCTGCAAAACTATTTCGAGCGTACCAGTCCTCAATCTGGAACCTTTGACGCCGCCGCTGTGCAAAGAGAATTTGCCGTTGTGCGACGGGCGATCGTCCGCCTGCGCGACCAAAACGAAGCCAGCTTAAACGACATACAGCAACGCCTCATCGGGGAAGTGCAATTAATCAGGCAAATCGCCTCCCATCCCAGCAGTGGCGTGGACTCCGCCGCCACATTCGGCGATTTAGCCAACCTGGTGGGAGACTATACCCAGTTGCAAAACCAGATTCAGTCTCTCAGCCAAAAAACCCTGCCCGAGCTGGCACAAGTGCAAACCCAGGTAAACCAGCTCCAAGAGCGTCTCAACAAACTGCAGCAGCAAAATCGAGAGATTGTCAAACCATATCTCCAGCGTCTCGCCAGTGCTGTCAAGCGTTTGGAAGGGAAAGACCATTGACAATTCATCTCTAAATCTACCGCCCTGACCCTTTCTGTCTTCAGCAACCCCGCTGGCGGTTAATATTAAATGTTTATACAAAACAATGCCGGGATAGAAACAAATTCAGCACATGAACAACACACCCACTGGCTCACAAATCCCTGAAATTACTTGGAGCCGTCCCATCGGTTTAGGTTGGGAAAAACCCTACACCGTGCGCTACGCCAGCAATCTCGATGACGGTCCGTGGCACGGGATGCCCTTGGGCGGTTTTGGCGCCGGTTGCTTAGGCCGATCGTCCCGGGGAGACTTCAATCTCTGGCACTTAGATGGCGGCGAGCATGGTTTTCAACGCCTGAGTGCCTGCCAGTTTAGCGTCTATGAAGAAGCTCGGGGACGCAAACAAGCCTATGCCCTCTGTACCGAACCCCCAGAAGATGGTTCCCTGTCCGCTTGGCAATGGTATCCCCCATCAAAAGGAACCGCAGCAGGAGAGAAAACCGGGACTTATCACGCTCT
The DNA here is from genome assembly GCA_015296065.1 of Oscillatoriaceae cyanobacterium M33_DOE_052. Classification (GTDB taxonomy): domain Bacteria; phylum Cyanobacteriota; class Cyanobacteriia; order Cyanobacteriales; family Laspinemataceae; genus Koinonema. The sequence continues at coordinate 35,888 of DVDU01000285.1, forward strand.
ATATCCCCGCAGTTGGTTTGAATATGAAAACGTATTCCAAGCCCAGTTAACTTGCGAGCAATTTTCCCCCATTCTGCCCGGAAACTATCAGGAAACCAGTTATCCGATCGCCGCGTTTGAATGGACAGCCTACAACCCCACCGATGAACCCATCACCATCAGTATTATGCTCACCTGGGAAAACCTCGTGGGCTGGTTCACCAACGCCATTAAACCAGAACAAAACGGGGAATATACAGGCGCTCGCGTCACTGTGCGCGATGACGGTTCCCCAGTTTATGAATATCAAACCCGCTGGGGAGCCAGTGCAGGCAATGTCAACCGATTAGTCGAAGACTTCCACCGCCTGGGTTGTTCCATGACAGGAACTCCCACAGGAACTCGACCCCGAGAAGGTCAGGGACAATGGGCAATCTCCACCATCACCAATGCCGCTGTAGAAGTTTATCACCATACCCGCTGGCAACCCACAGGTAATGGCGCGGAAATCTGGAAAACCTTTGCCAAAGATGGTTCCCTTCCTGATATGGAAGATGAAACCCCCGCCGCTCCTGGGGAACGTATTGCCGTGGCTCTCGCCGTGCGCTTTACCCTCCGACCGGGCAAAACCCGCAAAATCCCTTTTATTTTAGCTTGGGATTTACCCGTGACCGAATTCGCCCCTGGGGTGTGGTATTATCGCCGCTATACTGACTTTTTCGGTCGCAACGGTCAGGGAGTTTGGAACATCATCCGCTCCGGATTAAAAGACTATCAAATCTGGCGGGAAAAAATCGAAATTTGGCAAGAAGAAGTATGTTCTCGCACCGACTTGCCCGCCATTATCAAAATGGCTTTGCTTAACGAGTTGTACATCCTCACTGGGGGGGGTACAATTTGGAGTACCGCTGATGATAGGAATCCCAAAGGCCAGTTTGCCGTCCTGGAATGTTTGGACTATCGCTGGTATGAGAGTTTAGACGTGCGTTTGTATGGGTCTTTTGCCTTAGCCTTATTGTGGCCAGAGTTAGAAAAATCCGTGCTGCGGGCTTTTGCCGATGCTATCCCCACTGAAGATAGCACCCCCCGGACGATCGGCTACAACCAAGCCTCAGCCACCCGCAAGTTACAAGGCGCCACCCCCCACGATTTAGGCGCACCCAACGAACATCCCTGGGAGAAAACCAATTATACCAGCTATCAAGATTGTAATCTCTGGAAAGACTTGCCCTGCGATTTTGTCCTCCAAGTTTATCGCGATTTTTTGATTTGCGGAGAAGATGACTATGAGTTTTTATGCTATTGCTGGCCCGCCGTGGTGCAGGCTTTAGATTACTTGAAAAGTTTCGATGCAGATGGCGATGGCATTCCCGAAAACTCTGGCGCCCCAGACCAGACTTTTGATGACTGGAAATTACGCGGCGTCAGTGCATATTGTGGCGGGTTGTGGTTAGCCGCATTGCAAGCCGCTGTAGCAATGGGCAAAACCCTCATCGCCCACCCCCCCATCCGCACTATTAACCACTGGTCAATTCCCGAACCAGAAGTTATCCAAGCCCAAATTGAAACCTACAGCCAATGGTTTGCTCAAGCACAGCCAGTGTATGAAGCAAAACTGTGGAATGGACAATATTATCGTCTGGATGAAAGCGGTTCTGAAGTGGTCATGGCAGACCAATTATGTGGTCAGTTTTACGCCCGGTTATTGGGTCTTCCCGATATCGTCCCCGAAACCCAAGCTAAAACCACCCTCCGCACGGTGTATGAAACCTGTTTTTTGAAGTTCAAAAACGGTGAATTTGGCGCCGCTAACGGGTTGATGCCCGATGGTTCCCCAGAAAACCCCAATGCTACCCATCCGTTGGAAGTGTGGACGGGGATTAACTTCGGTTTAGCCGCGTTTATGGTGCAAATGGGAATGGAGGATGAAGCCCAGGCGATCGCCACCACCGTCATCAACCAAATCTACAACAACGGGCTGCAATTTCGCACCCCAGAAGCCATCACCGCCGTGGGCACATTTCGGGCCAGTCACTACCTGCGACCGATGGCCATTTGGGCAATATACGGCATCCTCACCAACTTTCGCCCCCTTTCTTAGGTTCGTAGTAGGGCTTTAGCCCTCTTTCCTTGGTTCGTAGTAAGGCTTTAGCCCTACTACGAACCCCCAAAAAAATTTTCTCCCAACCCCTTGACAAACCCAAAATAATCAAGTAAGATACGGATGATGGAAAAGGTGCGGCCATATATATAGAGATATTTCACCCCAATTTCGCCCTTTCGCTTGGCGCCTTTAACCGAGGCTGTTATTCATCAAGATTTATCGGCCAACCTATGCTATAATTAGATAAAAATTACACCGGGTAGGTCATATGGTACAAATTCAACCACCAGAGATTCCCACCTTCCCGCCGGGAGATTTATGGAGTGATGAGCCACCCTTGGAAACTTATCGTCATTTAGAAGAACTAATTATCCTCCTGACCAGCTTAAACCGGTTTTGGTCAGACCGTCAGAATTTTTTTGCAGCAGCCAACCTCACAGTATATTATAGCAGCCAACAGCGGAAAAATCAAGATTTACGGGGGCCGGATTTCTTTGTGGTTCTCAACACAGAACGCCGGGAGCGGAAAAGCTGGGTAGTATGGGAGGAAGATGGGAAATATCCTAATGTGGTAGTAGAGATATTATCCGATAGTACAGCCTCGGTAGATAAAGGGGATAAAAAACTGCTTTACCAGGATGTATGGCGGACGCCAGATTATTTCTGGTTCCACCCTTATACGATGGAGTTTCAAGGGTTTACCCTGACTCAGGGTAAATATGTGGAAATTTCGCCCAACGAGCAATCTTGGTTGTGGAGTAATGAGTTACAGCTATATTTGGGCATTTTTAATGAAAGGCTGCGGTTTTTCACCCCGTCAGGGGAGTTAGTTCAGACGCCAGAGGAGGAGGCGGATGCAGAACGCCAGAAAGTTGAATTAGAACGCCAGAAAACTGAGTTAGAACGTCAACGTGCGGATGCGGAAAGCCAACGTGCGGATGCGGCAAGCCAACGTGCGGAGGCGGCAAGCCAGAAAAATGCTATTATGCGGCAAAAGCTGTTAGAATTGGGTATCAACCCTGATGAAATTGGGTAAATTTGGGGCGTGATTTCAGAAACCGGGTTTCTTTGCCCCCAAAACCAAAATTAACCTCCGTAGGGGCACGGCATCCTAAATATAGCGCCAAAAACGAGAAATATCAATCACGCCGTGCCCACCCCAACCCAAATTTTCCGCCGTGGGGGTTTCAGAAACCGGGTTTCTTAACCAAATTTTCGGTTTTGATGCGAAAATTGTCGCAGAAACCCGGTTTCTTGGCCATCACCTTGATTTCTATATCCAAATTTTCCGTGGTGGGGGGCACGGCGTGATTAAAATTGTTTGTGAAACCCGAATATTTAGGTAGCTGTGCTACTACAAATGATAATTTTACACCCGTAGGGGCACGGCATCCTAAATATAGCGCCAAAAACGAGAAATATCAATCACGCCGTGCCCACCCCAACCCAAATTTTCCGCCGTGGGTGACAGAAACCGGGTTTCTTAACCAAATTTTCGGTTTTGATGCGAAAATTGTCGCAGAAACCCGGTTTCTTGGCCATCACCTTGATTTCTATATCCAAATTTCCCGTGGTGGGGGGCACGGCGTTATTAAGATTGTTCGTGAAACCCAAATCTTAACGATGCCGTGCCCCTACAATGTATAATTTCCCCCAAAAATGACCCCCAAAAAAAACCCAAAAATTTTCCCCAAACCCATTGACAAAATCAACATCATCAAATATGATATGGATAATGGAAAAGGTGCGGCCATATAATACGGCAATTTACCCCTTGACAAGCGCCACCATCCCCTTATACAATCTTTGGACAATCTGGAGCGGTCTGATATCAGCCGTCCCAAAAAAACCCACTATGGCGCAATTGGGGTAAACTCATGGCAGCACTAGCCAATGGCACAGTCCTGCGGAACTGTTATCGGATTGTCCAATTACTCGGACGGGGAGGGTTTGGGGAAACCTATCTCGCCGAGGATATCAAAATTGACCTCACACCCAAACCGAAACGGGTGGTCAAACGGCTATTACCCCAGATGATGCAGCCAGTAGTTGTGGAACTGTTCAAAAAAGAAGCGGCTACCATAGATAGATTAGGGGAATATAACTCCCAAATTGCCAGACTTTTCGACAATTTCCAGGAAAATCAAGAATATTATCTCGTTCAAAGCTACATCGAGGGACATAATTTAAGCCAGGAAATTGTCGTTGGTAAAAAATTAAGCGAACCTGATGTAATTAAAGTCCTCAGCGACTTCCTCCCCATCCTCGCCTATGTCCACCAAAACCAAGTCATTCACCGGGATATTAAACCGGAAAACATCATGCGCCGCAAACATGATGGTAAACTGGTGCTAATTGACTTTGGGATTGTCAAAGAAATGGGCTCGGTGGTGATAACTCAGGGACAAACCCGCTATACTATTACTGCGGGAACTCCTGGTTATATGCCAGCCGAACAAACAGCCGGTAAACCCAAATATAGCAGCGATGTCTATGCAGTGGGAGTTATGGCAATTTTTGCTCTCACGGGAATTAGTCCAGAAAATTTGCCAGAAGATAACAATGGTGAGATAATCTGGAGACAATACGCATCGGTGAGTGACGGTTTAGCCAATATTTTAACTAAAATGGTACGCGACCACTTTAGTCAACGTTATAAAGACGCAACAGAAGCATTAGCCGCTATTCAGTCTCTCACATCTGCGCCATCACCACCACCGCCTAACTTAAATCGCCGGACTTTTCTACAAATGGCAGCTTTGGCGGGGGGAGGGTTTATTGTTGCAGTGGCGAGTCAGGATTTTTGGAGGGGTGAAACATCAGAACTGAAGAGAGATGTTACATTATCACCCACACCAACATCATCACCCACACCAACATCAGAACCGATATCACAAGATACCCCAACATCAGAACCAACCCCAGAACCAACCCCAGAACCACTACCCACATTCCAGTTTACTACCGTTACGGTCAATTCCAGAGGACAAGCAACCAGCCGCACAAACAAAGAAGCACAATATTACCGCCAAAACCTCGGTAACGGCATTTTCCTAGACATGGTAGCCATTCCAGGGGGAAAATTCCAGATGGGTACTCCAGATAGCGAGCAATACCGAGACAGTAGCGAAAGTCCCCAACACCAAGTCACAGTACCATCATTTTATCTCGCCAAATATCCCATCACCCAAGCCCAATATCAAGCCATCATGGGTCAAAACCCCTCCCGTTTCAAAGGCTTAGACCTCCCAGTGGACACAGTAAACTGGAACGATGCAGTAGAATTTTGCCAAAAACTCGCCCAAAACACAGGACAAGCCTATCGTCTTCCCAGTGAAGCAGAATGGGAATATGCTTGTAGAGCCGGAACCCTGACGGGGTGACAACCACCTCAAAAGCCTGATAGAATCAAGGACATAGCCCTCAGACCCCGCTGAAAAAATGGGAGCTTATTCCTTCTAATTCGCATTAATTCTGTGATAATTTTTTGACAAAACTCAAGGCCGAGTAC
>DVDU01000018.1 GCA_015296065.1 Oscillatoriaceae cyanobacterium M33_DOE_052
CACCCTGCCCTTGTGGAACCGCCAGGGAGAACCCATCGGCGAACCGTTCCGAGGCCATCAGAGTTCGGTCAATGCCGTAGCCTTCAGCCCCGACGGACAGACCATAGTCAGTGGCAGTGGGGATGCTACTCTGCGCTTGTGGAACCGCCAGGGAGAACCCATCGGCGAACCCTTGCGAGGCCATCAGAATCCGGTCAATGCCGTAGCCTTCAGCCCCGACGGCCAGACCATAGTCAGTGGCAGTGCAGACAACACCCTGCGCTTGTGGAACCGCCAGGGAGAACCCATCGGCGAACCGTTGCGCGGCCATCAGGGTTGGGTCAATGCCGTAGCCTTCAGCCCCGACGGACAGACCATTGTCAGTGGCAGTTGGGACAACACCCTGCGCTTGTGGCAGGTGGGTGATTGGAAACATTGGCTGCAAATTGCCTGCAATCAGTTGCAGTATCATCCGGTTTTGGTAGCCCCAGAAACCGATGTTGCTCGGGAAGCTGGCGAAACCTGTCAAAAATATGCCTGGAATTCCACCGAATCGGCACAATTTCTCGTCCGTCACGGCAAGGCTTTAGCCCGGGATGGCGATTTCCCGGGGGCAGTGACTCAGTTCAAACGTGCCTTGAAACTGGACGACACCCTCGACCTGGACCCGGAAGCGGAAGCCAAACGCCTTGCCGTTCCCGCTTTGATAGCACAAGGGGAACAGTTGGCCCGCGAAGCCCGAGTAGAGGAAGCAATAGGGAAATTCCAACAAGCCTTGAAACTGGACGACTCCCTCAACCTCAACCCGGAAGCAAAAGCCATCGAAATTGCCACCTCCACGTTAGTGAAACAAGGGGAACGACTCGCAGAGAAGGGTCAAATTGACGAAGCCATTGCCAAATTCCAACAGGCGGTGAGTCTGGACGGCACCCTTAACCTGGACCCGAAAGCGAAAGCCACCGAACTCGGCGTCCCCGTTTTAGTGAAACAAGGCAAAGAACTCGCCGCAGAGGGTAAAGTTGACGAAGCTGCCGAAAAATTCCAAGCAGCCTTGAAATGGGACGATACCCTGGAACTGAACCCGAAATCGGAAGCCATTCAAATTGCCACATCTGCATTAGTAGAACAAGGTAAACAACTCGCCCGCCAGGGTCGCGTGGATGCAGCCACCGAAAAATTCCAACAAGCCTTGAAACTGGACAACACCCTCAACCTCAACCCGGAAACGGAAGCGAAACAAATTGCTGCTGCGGCTGTGCTGGAGAAGGCAAAGCAATTGGTTAAACAACAGAAGTATAAAGCCGCGATAGAGGCTTATACCGAAGCCCAGAAAATCGATTCAACAGTGAAAATTTCTGCCCAAAATTGGAATGAAATCTGTTGGTATGGCAGTTTGCGCGGTGAGGCGGCGGCAGTGCTTGCCACCTGCGAAAAAGCGGTAACTTTGGCACCGAAATCTGCCGGATATCGAGCCAATCTGGGAATTGCCAAAGCCCTCACGGGAGATACGGAAGGCGCGATTAAAGATTTTGAAACCTTTATCCAATTGAGTGAAAATGAAGCGAGCAACGAACAAGTGCAGGGTTATATTGATGCCCTCCGCGCTGGGGAAAATCCCTTCACCGAGGCAGAGATTAAACGATTGCTAGGGGAATGAGCTTGACCTCACCCCTAGCCTCTAAATTTGCTAAAATAGCCAATCCGTTAAAAAAACTTACCCAAATTTATCGAGCTATGTCTCTACCCCTCGAACAGTACACCGTGAATTTGGCAGAAACCGGCGAGTTAGTTATCCCCGAAACCGTGCGGAAGCAACTTAACCTGCAACCGGGGGATTCCCTCACCCTAACTCTCGAAGATGATGGGAGTATGCGCCTGTTCAGCTTACGCAAATCCGTCCAAAAACTCCAAGGAATTTTTAAAGATATTGCCCCAGGTGTTAGCCAGGGGGACGAACTGATTCAAGAACGGCGTGAGGAAGTATAGTGAGAGGGGGAAGCATGACTCAAAATCCGATTGCAGTATTGGATGCCTCAGCCTTACTGGCTTACCTGCAAGGTGAACCGGGTGCGGATGACGTTGCCGATGTTTTGCTTCAAAAAGCAGCGATTAGTGCTATAAACTGGGCAGCCGTAGTAGGGTGGGCAGTGCCTCAACGCGGCGTCTCTTCATAAGTAGCAGTATTGGGCACTGCCCACCCTACCCATCCACCAGCTATAATTGATAATTGATACTTAATAATTGATAATTTGGGGCTATAATTGTTAATTGTTAATTGTTAATCATTAATTATGAAAGTGGTAAAACAGGCAGTAAATCTGGGATAACATAATCATCAAAAAAACTAAATTAAAAAATATTAATCTATCAATTTGTGTCAATAATTATGCTACAATTAATTCAGTAAACTAAAAGAGTAGCCGAAATATTGGACACACCCAATGCCAACTATGACCAACCTTGGAAAGAAGCCTTAGAAGACTATCTCGAACCCTTCTTAGCCTTCTTTTTCCCGCAAGTTTATGAGGTAGTAGATTGGTCGAAAGGATACGAATCCTTGGACAAAGAACTGCAACAAATTACCCCCACGGGTAGCAGTGGAGAACGGGAAGGGGATAAACTCTTCAAGGTTTGGCAAAAGAATGGAGAAGAAGCCTATATCTTGATTCATATCGAAGTCCAGAGTCAAGAAGAAAGCCAATTTCCTGAACGGATGTACATCTACCATTATCGGTCTTTTGACATCCATAAAAAAGTGATTAGTCTGGCGATACTGGGGGACGATCGCCCCTCATGGCGGCCCCACTCCTACAGTTATAACCTCGCTGGCTGTTCCGTCACCTTTGAATTTCCCACCGCCAAACTGCTGGACTATGAAAGTCAGTGGGAGACCCTTAAAACCAGTCTCAATCCCTTAGCCTTTTTAGTGATGGCCCATTTAAAAACCCAAGCCAGCACCGGAAATGCCGAAGAACGGGAGCAGTATAAATGGGAGTTAGTACAGAACCTCTATGAACGAGGTTATACTGAAAATGACCTCATCCAGTTATTTCGCTTACTCGACTGGATGATGACCCTACCCGAATCACTGCAACAAAGTTTCGATACTAAACTCCAACAGTATCAGGAGGAACGAAAAATGCCAATTCTCAGCAATATTGAACGTCGCGCAATGGAAGCCGGTCGCCAAGAAGGTCGCCAAGAAGGAATGCTCCAAACGGCTCGATCAGATGTGCTGGAAGTGCTGACCGTGCGGTTTAATTCCGTGCCACTGGACTTGACTAACCGGGTGAATCAAATCGCCGATATCGCCACCCTCAAAGACCTACACAAACGGGCTATTTCTATCGGGTCTGTTGCCGAATTTGAGCAAATTCTAGACGCCAATTCTCCGGCTAACTAATAGACTCAGCTTTTAGGACACGGTAGCTAGCTGCCGTGTCCTACCCCGCTAGAATTTGCGCTTTATCTTGCTAAAATATCGGTGTGGTGGCTAATTCCCAATATTCTTGCAGAAAATTCAGATTTTTTGCTGCTTTATCCGGTCGATCGCTCGTCATCACCATCCGACTTAAATTAACAACTTCGGTATTCTTCTGATTCGGTTTTCCCTGGGGTATATAACCTTTGCTACTACTGGTTATGCCAAGTTGCTGCTCTAGAAGATTTTTGGGCGGCAACCGATGATATAATTGTTCTCCTTCCAGAGGCGCCAGTTTTGTCATTGCTTCTTGATAGAGAGCATTTAACTCTGGATGTTTAGCCAAAATTTTGTTAATCTCTCCTAAAATCGCCGCATCTTGATCCGGGCGCAGTTCCAGGAGGGTTCCCAGATTATTTTGTAAATCCAAAACTTCCGCCCCGGTGAGAGGGGAGTCTAGACGGTACAGAGCCAACAAGAAAGCGAGTAAAGTTTTGTCAACGGAGGTATCCATAGAGTCGGGTTTGGCGTTATAATTGGGTGCCAGATAATTGTAGCTGATATTGTGTCAATGAAGAAGTGGCAAGCATTGAGTTTCAGGAGTTGGGGGGGTGGGGGTAAAGGCGATCGCGGCAATTTCCACCAGCAATGCCACTTGCTCAGAACTATCCCCTACCTGTGGGACTAATGCCACCGCTCGGTCAAAATCTCCGGCTTTGGCAGCTTGGCGGGCAATTTCCCATATGACTGAATATTTAATTGCTGTATCTCCAGTCACCCGATCGGCCATTACCAAAGCCGCATCTGCATTCCCTGCCCTAGCATAACTGATGGCCATCTGCTGAAACAATTTATTTTTCCATTCCGGCTCTGGGATAGTTTCTCCCAGTTGCGCCGCCTTTTCCCATTGGCAAATTTCTGTATAGGCGCCAGCGATCGCCCCCACCGCACTACTTAACTGCGATTCATTTTCTAGATTTTCCGCTGCTTCTAAACTTTCCCGAAAAATTTGATTAGCTCTTGCCGTTTCTCCGGCTTTGGCGAGGCTGACGGCGATTTGTGAGAATACCTGAATTCTATAGCTACTGTTTTTAGGGATTTTCTCCGCCATCTTCACGGCAAAATCATCATTGCCTTTTTGGGCAACCTGAATCGCAATATCCCCAAAAGCCTGTTCTTGTCGCCCGTACTTCTGGTCTATCTGGTTCACAATTTTTACAGTAACATTATAATTGTTCCCTGTGGCGGCGGCTAGGGCAATTTTATATAATATCCCATCTCCCTCGTTCAATGTATTGGTAATGCGCTGGGCAATTTTGGCTCCGTCCTCAAATTTTCCCGCTTGCATATAACTGAGGGCGATAGCCTCCCAAGCCTGATTTTGATATATTCCTGGTTCTAATTTTGAAGCAATTTCTATGGCTTGGTCATATTGACCCGTGGTAGCAAAGCTGCTGGCCACTACCGCCAGGGCATCTTCTTTGAGATAACTTTTAGTAGAATCTACGGGAATGCGGTTGGCAATTTCCAAGGCGAGATCAGGATGGCCATATCGGGCAATTGTCGAGACTATGGCAAATATCCCCCTGAGTCTCTCATCCTGATAACTCCCGGCTGATTTCTCTACGATTTCGGCTATTTGAAAAACCAATTCCATTTGGCCAGCGGCTGCATATTGTGCAGCGATATATGCCAAAATTTCTGGGGAAATCAATAAACCAGGATTTATTTCTCGGACAATCTCAAAACTCCGCTCGAAATCTTCAGCCTGGATATATCTAATCACAATTGCCTGCAACGCGGTGATGCGGCTGTAGTCATTGTAGGCTAGGTCAGCTATCTCATAGGCTAGGTAGAAAGTTTCAGCCGCCTTCTTCGCTGCGCCAGCGCGAGCATAGGACAAAGCGATCGCCGCTAGCGCCTGCGATTTCACCACAATCACATCCCCATTTTCTCCAGGGTTTAAAGATTTGACTATCTCCAGAGCCTTGTCAGCCAGGGCCACTGGCACCGATTTATCAGCCATGCCAATTAAAGCCTGACCTTTAGCAGTTTGATTTTCGATTTTTGCCACAATTTCCAGAGCTGCTTCGGCTTTGCCTTCTGCAAAAAAAGCTCTCGCCATTGCCTCTAAAACAATCCTGATAGTTTCTTCAACATACCCATCCCTATAATTATTATCAAAATTATTAGTTATGGCATCAGTGAGGGTGAAAACAGGAGCCGATTCTCCCACCTTGGCAAAAAGTACAGCTAGATAATCAATAATTTCATGGCTACTCAAACCGCCAGCGGTGCTAGCGGCATATTTAATCTCTTTGATAAAACCATTCATCCCTAGGGATAAAACTTCTGCCGCCCGTTCCGGTTGGCCAATTTCCGCATAAAGCAGCGCCAGTTCCGGGATTGGCCAATCCGTAGAATCATCATTAATGGTTTTGGCTAATTCTAGGGCTTGGGATAAGATTTCCAACCCTTTTTCTTGATGGGGAGAGACTGGATTTTGGGCGATGCTGGGGAAATGTAAGCCATCCACATCTTCTCGCAATACCATGAGGTTTGCGGGAGGGGTTGTGGCGACTGCCAGATGCAGGGGAGATAAAGCGGTCAATCCCACATATAGTAGCCCAAAGGTTGCCCCAAGTCCTTGATGGTGCATAGAATTGGCGACTCCGGCGCCCTGATAGTCATCAATGTATAATCAGTATCATACACCAAGAGTCTGCCAAAATCAATCACACCGATGGACTATATTACTATTCTGGGATTTGTCGCTGCCACCTGCACCACGGTGGCGTTTTTACCGCAAGTGATGAAAACTTGGCAGTCTAAATCCGCTAAAGATGTCTCTTTCGGGATGCTGGTATTTTTTTGTAGTGGCATTTTTCTCTGGTTTATTTATGGTGTTTTTATCAAATCCTCACCGGTAATTATCGCTAACCTACTCACCTTAATTCTCAATCTAATTATTTTATATTTGAAAATTAAGTACGAGTAGAAATATTGGCTCGCATCCAGCTTTGGAGACAATCTTGGTTTGGTAACAGGCCAGTCCAGCTACCCCGGGGTGGGAGATGCCATTGGGAGAATCAATCACCTCGACAGCTAAGGGATTGGGGATGCTAGAGCCGCCAAAAAGTCCCCTGGTGAGCGATAATCTCTCAGGGGACGATGCTTAAATGGCGTCAAACCGATAAGATATGTAGTGATTTCGGCACTAGGAGTTAGGCATGGCCCATTGTCCGATTTGTCAAACGAACTACGTTGAGGGAGAGGTAAAGAATTGCTCTACCTGTGGTTGGGACCTGACGCCTTACCCCCTCACTTTGGGCAGAATTCCCGATGGATTTTTGCGCAAGGAGCGATCGCAGCTATACTGGGCGCGGCAAGTGTGGCAGGAGTTGACCGCAACTCCGGCGGTGGGGAATGGGGCCGCCGATGCCAAACTGGCGGAAACTACGGCACAGTTAGAGGCGTTGCGGCTGGAAATGGCCACATCCCAGTCGGCGTATGAGAAGATGGAGGCGGCATATTATGAATTACAATCGACCTTAGAAGCGAAAGAAGGCGAGCTGTTGGCGGCGGCGGAAGAGCGATCGCACCTCAAAGCTCTGCTCGAGGAAGCCGCAACCGCATACAAAGAGCTGGAAACCCAGCTAGAAGAAAGCAACTTGCAGCTCGGAGCTTGTCAGCAGGAAAGTGGGGAACTGCAAACCCAAGTCCAGAAAGCGGCTAAGGCTTATTGGGAGCTACAAGACAAATTTGATTTAGTCGAAAAAGGCCGGACGTTCCTGCAATCACAACTAGAACAAGCGGTTTTGCAGGAAACCCAGTTGCAATCTCAGGTCAAACAAAGTCAAAAAGAGCTGGCTAAGTCGGAGAAAGAAAAAGAGCGTCTGCAAGAGGAGCTAGAGAAAGCGGCGGCGAAGCTGTCGGAGTTGCAGCAAGAGCGATCGCAATACCAAACCCAACTGCAGCAAGCCTCCAGCTCCTACTGGCAGCTCCAGATGCAGCTCGCCCAATCCCAAACCAAACTGGAAGCCGAACCACAAAACAAATTATCTGTAACTTCAGCCCCACAAGAGCAAATTCAAGCGGAATCGCAACAATTGCAAGAGCGGCTGCTCCAAATCGAATCCACCCTGAACCAAGAAAGAGAACAAAGACTCCGCTTAGAAGACCGCCTCGATGGCATGAATGATGAGAGGCACTATCTGCAAGAGCAGTTAAAACAAGCGAAATCCCAGCATCAAGAACTGGAAGACCGCCTCTACCATACCCAATTACAACTGGCATCTAACCCCGCGATGTCGCGGACAGAGGCGGTTTTTACCCCAGCTCCCTCCCGGGGTTCGGGGTTTAGTCAAGTGGTGAAAACTTTGCTGCACTTACTGGCGATCGGCATCTTTGTCAGCCCCCTATTTCTAGTGGTTTACCATCCCACCCTGTCCAAACCCATTTTCTTTTTTGGCCTCAAACAGGGACTGCTGAAATCCGCCAGCAATCGCGATTTAAGCCGCATCAATTTAGAATCAGAAACCTTAGATGGCAACAACTTCAGCCAGAGCAACCTCACCAACGGTAACTTAAATTCCGCCAGCCTCATCAAAGCTAATTTAGAAGGCGCCAAGATGAATGGCATCGGCTTGCAGAGCGCCAATCTCAAAGGCGCCAACCTGAAAAATGCCAGTCTCGACTGGGCAAATTTAACCGGCGCCAATCTAGAAGGTGCTGATTTAAGCGGCACCAATTTAGAAAGGGCAAATTTAACCGGCGCTGTCCTCACTGGAGCGAACTTGAGAGACAGTAAAATTGACGTGAATACAACCAGAATCGACCCTGAAGACTTATTAAATTGGAAATTGGTAAATATGCCGAGACGCAACCGGCAACTGCGTGGGTTTAATTTAAACGGTTATAATTTGAGCTTTGCCAGCTTGATTGCTGCTAACCTGCAAAAAGCCAGTTTGAAACTAGCAGATTTAAAGTATGCCGACTTGAGCGCTGCCAACTTATCTGGTGCTGATTTAACTGGGGCAGACTTATCCGGCGCGAAATTGAAAGATGCGAATTTTCAAGGAGCAATCTTATTTCAGGTGAAGACCACAACTTTAACCTTATGTCCTAACGGTAAAAGCGGTCCTTGTAAGCTGTAAAGAATCGGGGAAAGCGCCTTACTGGTGAACTTTGCCATTAGGCGCGATCGTCCCCTGCAAACAAGCCCCCCGCAAATTCGCCTGCACCAAATTCGCCCGAGTCAGATTCGCCCCCGACAAATTCGCATCGGCCAGATTAGTTGTGATTAAATGCGCCCCCGTCAAATTCGCCCCCATCAAATTCGCCCCCTCCAAGGACGCTTGCACCAAATACGCCCCACTCAGATTCGCCAAACACAAATCAGCTTCGGTAAACTTCGCCCCTGTGAGTAGCTTCTGACTCAAATCAACGCCGCTCAAGTCCGCACCACTCAGATTTGCCCCGCTCAAATTCGTGCCCTGTAAATCAGCGCTTCTCAAATCCGTATGGCTCAAATCCGCCTTGCTCAGATTCGCCCCGGTCAAATCTGCATCCGTCAAATCCACCTTAGACAAATTCGCCTTGTGCATTTGCGCCTTGCTAAAATTCGCTTCCTTGAGCATCGCTCCCGCCAAATTCGCCCCATCCAACTCCGCCGAAGTCAAGTTAGCCTGTTTCAGCTTCGCCAATACTAAATTAGCTGCCCCCATTTTCGCCCCAGCCAAGTCCGCTTTGCTCAGACTCGCTTGAGCTAAATTCGCCTGCCGCAAATCTGCTCCCTTCAGATGTGCGCCAATTAAATACGTCCCGCTGAGATTCGCCCCTTGCAGCATAGCATCACTCAGATTCGCCCCGCTGATATCCGCTCCCGTCAAATCCGCTCCCGTCAAGTCCGCACCACTAAGGTTCGCCCAATTCAAATGCGCCCCCGTCAAATCCGCACCCCGAAGATTCGCACCGCTGAGGTTGGCGCCACTGAGGCTAGCGCCGCTCAAATAGGCACCACTCAAATTGGCACCCTGCAAATCTCCTTTGCTCAAGCGCACGCCACTGAGGCAAACGCCGCTCAAGTTGACGCCGCTCAGGTCGGCCCCGGTCATATTGGCTTGGGTGAAGTAGCGGGAGCCACTAGCGTAGGAATCTAGTAGCTGCTGGGCGGTTAAGGTTGGTTTGGTATTGGCGATCGAGTTGGCGGTCATGGGAGGTACGCTTTTTAACATTTTTTTATCTTTATATTGAATATTGTATAAAACCTGACAAATCGATATCAACCGCAATTTCCCTTAATTTATCTGTAAGATTTTGTAACATATTTTGGTAAATTGTAACAAAAATTGTGGTTTAGGCATCTCAACGGTTAATTATACTCAGTTGCTCCAAATAATTAAAAAATCATTAAACCAGAGCTTAAATCTGCTTCCTCTCGGCTGAAGCTCAAAGCCAGAGCGGAAGTACCGCCACAATATCCTATAGAAATAGCTTTTCAAACAGTATATTTGCATACTTGTGGTGCCAATGTCTTCTATTATATCCCGGAAATACTCTGACTCGGTAATTACTGACAAAAATTTTTAACGAATTCCGTATATATACGGATGACAAAAAACGGGTTTTATGATAAAAGTTATAGAATCTCAGAGAAAAATGGCCAGCTCTTAGCTGGGTTTGACCCCAGTCAGAAACAAAGAAAATTATGGCTCTCACCCCATCAACCATGTTGGCACTGGGAACTAAAGCGCCAGATTTCCAGCTCACGGACACCAGATCCGGCCATAGCATCTCTCTGGCCACCTTTGCGGAAAAAAAAGCCCTCCTAGTAATCTTCCTGTGTCGTCACTGCCCCTTTGTGCAGCATGTGAAAGGGGAACTGGTGAAAATCGGCCAAGATTACGCCGAAAAAGATATCGGTATTGTTGCCATCAGTGCTAACGATGCCGCTAACTACCCCCAAGATGCCCCAGAAAAACTCCGGGAAATGGCGACTACAGAAGGTTTTTTGTTTCCTCTGTGTTACGACGAAACCCAGGAAACGGCCAAAGCCTATACCGCCGCTTGTACTCCAGATTTCTTTCTGTTTGATGCTGAATTCGCTCTGGTATATCGCGGTCAACTGGATGACAGCCGTCCTAGTAACAATAAACCCGTTACTGGGGCTGACTTGCGCGCCGCCATAGACGCTGTACTCGCCGGAAAACCAGTTAATCCCGACCAAAAACCCAGCATCGGCTGCAATATCAAATGGCAACCGGGGAACGAACCGCCTTACTACGGTTAACCTCCCGAACCACCGGCGTTTCTGATGATATTGAAGGTGAAAACTAATCCGCCAATTGCCAAACCGGCGTAAATTATGGCAATGCCGATCGCAATAATTCCCTTAACAATGTCTTTTTCATTGCCACTGAAAAATCCGGTGATAGCGGTTCCGGCTATTGCTATTGCACCTACAGCCGCCGCCGCACCAACCACAGCAATAACCACCGCCAGTATTGGTTTACCCTTGAGGGTTCTGGCTAAAGGCAAGGCCCCCGCACCAATAATGAATAAGCTGCTACCTAATGACACCGCCAGGGGCAATGTGCTGTAACCATAGAAAAATGCTCCGATCGCGGTAAATGTAGTCATCGTCACCATACTACCCGCCACCACGGCCACTGCGATCGCTACCGCCAATAAAATCCAGATATTTGTCACTGTGGGCATTTGCTTCTATTCTTTGTTTGGATGTGATATCAAGTCCTATGGCTTTGTTTTTGAATAACTGTAGGGGCAATCCCCCTGTGGTTGCCCCGTAACTTTCCCATCTTCAAAAAATATCCAAATCGTCCATTTCCACTTCTTCATCCAGCATAGCAGAAGTTTCTAAAACTGCCGAATTCCGCAACCCCAGGGCGATTTTGCTGTGCTGTTCAATTTCCTGCATCACTTGGCGCGCCCTCTGAATCACCGTGGCAGGCAACCCCGCAAGGCGAGCCGCTTCAATCCCATAAGAACGATTAGCCCCTCCGGGCTGCACTTGGTGCAAAAATACAATTTGGTCGGCAAACTCTTTCACCGTCACCTGGTAATTAGCCACATTCGGCAAAATCGATGCCAGCTCGTTCAATTCGTGGTAATGAGTGGCAAAAATCGTGCGAGCGCGGATATCTGTAGCCAAATATTCCGCCACCGCCCAAGCAATCGATAAACCATCAAAAGTCGCCGTCCCGCGCCCAATTTCATCCAGCAAAACCAGGGATTTATCCGTGGCATGATTGAGAATATTTGCCGTTTCGTTCATTTCCACCATAAACGTAGATTGACCAGTGGCTAAATCATCCACCGCACCAACGCGGGTAAAGATGCGATCGCATATCGCCAACCGGGCAAAAGAAGCAGGCACAAAACTGCCAATTTGCGCCAGCAATTGAATCAAACCCACCTGGCGCAGATAGCAGCTCTTGCCACTAGCATTCGGCCCAGTCAGCACAATCAAATCGGGACGCTTACCATTAACTGTAGTAGTTTGCCCCAACTGCGTCGAATTCGGCACAAACAAACCCGCCGGTAAAGACTTCTCTACCACCGGATGACGCCCATCCACAATTGTAATTTCTCTTCCTGCCACAATTTCCGGGCGACAATAACCCATTTCTTGCGCCAATTCCGCCAAACCGCATAACACATCCGCCGCCGCCAAAGCCTTCGCCACCGTGCGAATATTTTGGGCATGAGCCGCCACAGAACTGCGCAACTCAGCAAAAATCTCGTATTCAAAATTGTTTAAATCATCTCTAGCCGTGAGGATGCGCGTTTCCCGCTCTTTCAACTCCGGGGTAATATAGCGTTCTTCATTGGTCAAAGTTTGGCGGCGGATATAATCATCAGGAGCTTGCTCGCTTTTAGAGCGCGAGATACTGATATAATAACCAAAAGTCTTATTAAAACCCACCTTCAAAGTAGAAATACCCGTGCGCTGTCTTTCCGTCACTTCCAGGGTGGCAATCCATTTCTGGTCTTCTTCTACCTGCAATTTCATCGCATCCAAATCAGAATGCACACCGGGACGAATTAAATTACCTTCCGTGACGCTTTGGGGGGGAGATTCTACTAGAGTATCTTGGATGTTTTTAGCGAGATTTGCCAATTCTGGCGGCACTTTTTGCAGGGCGCGCATATAGGGAGAACGTCCCTCACTGGCGAGGCGGGCGATATCCCCTAATCTGGCGAGAGAATCGGCGAGATTGACTAAATCGCGGGCATTCGCGGTGTTGGCGCCTGCGCGTCCCGTGAGTCTTTCTATGTCATAAGTTTGGCGCAATTGCTGTTGCAGAGATTCGCGCAAATCGGCGTTTTCGATTAATTCTTGGATCGTGTCGTGGCGGGCGCTGATGCCTTTAAGCTGAATTAGGGGTTGTAGTAGCCAGCGGCGGAGTGCGCGTCCTCCCATCGCCGTGGCGGTACGATCGATCGCCCACAACAGAGAACCGGATAAAGTGCCATCGCGAACCGTTTGGGTAATTTCCAGGTTGCGCCGAGTTTGCTGGTCTAATATCAAATAATCCGCTAGGGCGTAAGTCCGCACTGGCTGCAGCAGTAGGGAAGTTTTGTGCTGAGCGTTATCAGCACCCTCCTCAAACGTCTTTTCTAGATATTGCAGCAAACCCCCGGCAGCTCTAACCGCTAGGGGCAAATGTTCGCATCCCAAACCTTCCAGGGATTTTAGTCTAAATCGTTCTAATAGACGCGATCGAGCTTCCGCCAAAGTAAAGGCTTTTTGTGGGCGCAACCCATAACACAATTCCGATGGCAGGAAAATCGGCAAATGTTCCGACCTTTCCCCGGGGCGGAGGAGGCGGCCCAAGTCGTGAGCTTTCGTGGGGATGAGGACTTCCTTGGGTTGCAAGCGGAGCAACTCTTGGGTCAGTTGGTCCGGGCCTTCCGCCTGGGTGGTGAAGAAGTCGCCGGTAGAGACATCAGCGTAGGCGAGGCCCCAGCTTTGGTCAGCGATCACCACAGCGGCGAGATAGTTGTTGCGGCGAGCTTGCAGCATCCCATCTTCCACCACCGTCCCTGGGGTGATGACGCGGGTAATTTCCCGGCGGACTAAACCTTGAGCTTCCGAGGCGTCCTCCACTTGGTCGCAAATGGCGATCGCATAGCCCTTCTCTACCAGCATCTGGGCGTACCGCTCCAGCGCATGGTGTGGCACCCCCGTCATCGGGACGCGACCGATATCCCCCCCCTGCTTGCTCGTCAGCACCAACTCTAATTCTTGCGATACCGTAATTGCATCCTGAAAAAACGTCTCAAAAAAGTCCCCCACCCGGTACAGTAGCAAGGCGTGGGGATATTGGTCCTTCATCTCCACATAATGGAGATACATTTTGCTTAACCCGGAGCGATCGAGTTCCCGATAGTCCGCATTAGGGATATTCAGTTTCCCCGGTTGCTGGGCGCCATTATCATTAGTGGGGGTAGATGCAGTCATCAGCGTTACAATTCTTCTGGGGGCTTCAGTTTTTAGACTTTACCGCAGCTTCGCCCCCACCGCTACTCAATGCCAAACCAGCCCCCCGTATCTCCCCCCGCCCAGCAGGACCCATCTTTGCATGCAGGCAAACTACGGCGCAACAACTCTTTAAATTCTGGCAAAGCGCTAATATCCGCCGTTTCATACCCTTTAGGGCGGCAAATTCGCCCCTCATAGCGACCAGGCACCCGCACCTGTCCCATCACAAAGATATCTCCCCCCACACCATAAACGCTATCTTCTTCGTTGTGGGAATAGGCAGCGATATAGCACCCCGGATATCCCTGAAACTCATTCACTGTGGGTAAAGTTTTCGGGGCAAAACCAGGATAAGGCACATTGACGACCACATTATCCTCCACATAGACCGGGAAATTTTCTGGCAGCAGTACCCGGTTAGGGTCTAGCTCGGCTTGGTCATCAATGGAATCATCTGCTTGGACGATCGAAGCTAGGCTCAAGCAGAGGAGTCCTACCAATACTTTGAGTAATTCTGCGAGATATTTCATCACCGTAATTGAATCTAGATTATCGAGATTGGCTCTGGGAGAATTTAGCCCGCTCTCATTATAGAATCAATCCCCAAAACCGACAACCCAGCCGCTTAAATTATCGGTCGTAGCTGCAACAATCCATCGGGTGCAGACAAATCCAACACCCAAGAGTGATAGGTAAACAAACTGTAATTATGCCCCACACTGATAAAAGTAATCCCATTTTTTTGTAGCTCTTCATACAGAATTTTTTCTGTTTTATTATCTAAAGCGCTGGTAGCTTCATCCAGAACCGCGTACCCTGGTTTATGCAGCAACAAGCGGGCGAAAGATAGCCGTTGCTGTTCTCCCAGAGACAAAATATGACCCCAGTCTTCTATAGTATCTAAACCACCAAATTTTTCTGCCAAATCCGGCAAGTTAACCAGGCGCAAAACTCGGAAAATATCCTCATCGCTAACCGGGCTTTCCGCCACATTTTTGGGATAAACCACCTGACTGCGCAACGAACCCAAAACCATGTAGGGAACTTGGGGCAAAAACAACATTTCTTGCAACTTAGGACGCTGAATTATCCCACTACCAGAGTCCCACAAACCAGCAATAGCGCGGAGCAAAGAACTTTTCCCGCACCCACTCGCACCCACCACAATCATCCCTTGATTTTGGGGTAATTGTAAGGATAGATTTTGCCAAAGAGTTCTTTGATAGTCCGGTGTTTGCAAGGTCAAGTTTTCCAGCGCCACCTGGTTGCTCTCTATAATTTCAATTCTCGTCCCTGCTCTGGGTTTACTCGCTGCTTCCAAAGCATTTGCTAGGCTGTCCAGGCGGTTGATAGCTGTTGTTAAAGCAGTCAAACGACCCAATTGATTAACAATTAAATCTAAAGAATCCATCATGCGATTAAAAGCGATATTGCTTTGGGTCAGCACTCCTACTTCAAACTGACCTGTCAAAATCAGCGGCGCCATGATAATGCTGGGGAGGATTTTTGATACCAAGTCGTGACTGGTGTCAAACAATTTCAATCCCACCCACCAATTGATAATGGCATTTAGATTCCGCAACACTGGCCTAAATGTTTGCTTCAGATATTCTAGCTCTCCCGCTTCTCCCTGATAAAATGCGATTGATTCACCCTCATCTCGGATGCGCAATAAGCCGAACCGGAAGTTAGCTTCCTGCTTCGCCTTATCGAAGTTGAGGCGAACTAAGACTCTGCCAAACACCCCAGTAGCAATTATAGTGCTAATTGCCGCGTAAACTACCAGAGCAATTACCAAAATGTTGGAGATTGACCACAGCAACCGGCTGAAACCAATGAGCTGAAATAACGAATCCATGACAATTACTAAAATCATCGTTGATTCGCCTACTAAGTCATTGATATCTTGAGATATTCTCTGGTCAGGATTATCGATATCTTGACTGTAATTGATTTTATAAAAAGCCCGATTTTTAAAATATTTGTTAAGGAACTTATGCGTAAGCACCCGCCGCCAATTTAAGGCTAATTGGGATCTGACGTAGGTGTACAAACACATCATGGGGATAGCGAGCAGGTTCCAACCTAGGAATTTCAGCAATGCTTGCCAAAATCTATCCAAGTCTTGGGCGGCTAGAGCTGAGGTGATGTCTCCCAGAGGAATACTTACCTGCACTGTATATTGGTTGACACAGATTGATATCATTATCAAAGCTAGCAACATGGATAATGCCAACCATTTTTCTTCTGACAACCAGTACAGTTTGAGTAACTGCCAAAACCGCCGGAATAATTCTAGGTCAAATCTTTTCATATTAGGGTTTTTGCTCTTGACAAAACAGTAATTAGATAGAAGTTGACCACAGCGACACCGAGGACACGGAGGGGAGGGTGGGAAGATGGGGGTCAGAAACCCGGTTTTTGGGAGCGGTTCTGGATAAATTCCATAATAATCCTTTGGTGAATCGCACCCAGAGGGCGGACTTCACCAGCTTTTTCTGAGTATAGTTCACCCTTTTTGATATCTTCTGGCGTCCATAATCCCATATCCCAGCCTTCTCCCAAAATTAACTGGTTGAATTCGCATTCCACATCGCCATAATAGATATGGCGGATGACTTCTGGACTGGGAAAAGTCCGAAATATCGTCATTTTCGGGGGCACGTAGCCGATTTCTTCGCCGAGTTCTCGGAGGATGGTTTCATCTGGGTTTTCGTTCGGTTCTAAGTGACCGCCAAACATTCCCCAATATCCTGGATGAACAATGGTAGGGATATTGTCCCGCAGTTGCAGCAGGATTTTATCTTGATATAGCAAGATGGCTATAGCTACTTCTACCGGTTGGTTTTCCATAATTTTTTCCTCAGTAATTGCGTGATTGTAGGGGAGGTTTAACCCACCCTACAACCCGGATTTTCTCTTAGCTGAAATCTCGGAGCATTTTTTTCAGTTCTATGGTGTGCAGTTCTTCCGTGCCAATCATCGTCCGGGCGAATTCTTCCAGATAAATGCTGGCATTATCCACCGTTTCCAGTAAGTCTTTATACAGTTCCAGAGCTTTTTTCTCGTGGTTGAGACTTTCTGCTAAAATATCGCCTACAGCATGCTTATAGGTTTCCTCTATGGGCGCAATGCGCAGGGTGGGGTGTCCTTCCAAACCAGTGAGAATTTCTCCCACTTGCTGAGCGTGGGTGAGAGATTCCGTGGCTTGGGTTTTAAAAAAGTTAACAATTGGGATGCGATTAGGTCCTGTGACCATGAGGGAATAGTGAGTGTAGCGCACTACCCCGGCTAGCTCAAATTCCATAATGGTTTTGAGCAAATCGATCGTTTTTTTCAGGTCTAGTTCTTTCATTGTTAGCAGTGTTAGCACCATTAATTTGGTGATGACGGAATGGGGGCGATCGTCTCCACGAATCCATTAAAGCAGCCCGGATGACTTTCCCCCCACTGATTAGTTATACCATTTTTGCCGTTCACAGTGACAGCAACTTGGCACAATGCTCGATCGCCTCTTCCGGAGTCTGAGCCACCTGGACCAACTCCGGCGCCAACCCCCGAAAAAACGCCAGACTTTCCCGGTTATCATCTAATAAAATCACCGGTTTGCCAGCTTTAATCGCCAAAGCCACTTCCGACGCCGTACCCGCACCCATCCCACAAGCTACCACCACATGAGCAGAAAGCACATTAATATTGTTACGAGCGCTACCCATATCAGTGATAATCGCGATATCCACCGCCTCAGAAACCCCTTTCCCATCAGCGTCTGGCAAAATTCCCACCGTCAACCCCCCGCCAGCTTTCGCTCCCCGGTTCGCCGCATCCATCACCCCCAAATTTCTGCCCCCAGTGAGCAATACCCACCCCCTCGCCGCAATCAAATTTCCCAATTCCCAAGCATTCTTTAGATCCGTTTCCCTGGCACCTTTCCCCGGTCCCATAATGCCGATAATTTTTTTCATTAAATCCCCTCAACCTTTCCCAGTGATGCTATATTTAGCATTTAATCTATAGTAGTTACAATTGAAAACAGCAGCCCATCCAGGTAAACACATCGATGGAAATCAACACTGAGTTCAATTTTTTTCAGCAATGGTATCCAGTTTCCCCTGTGGAAGACCTCGACCCCAGTAAACCAACCCCCATCACCATCTTAGGGATGCGGTTGGTGGTGTGGAAACCGGGAAATAGTGATAAATTTAGCATTTTTTTAGATGAATGTCCCCACCGTCTGGCTCCTTTAAGTGAAGGACGCATCGATGAAAAGACCGGAAACCTATCCTGCGCCTATCACGGTTGGGAATTTGACCCTAACGGCATTTGCACCCGCATTCCCCAGGCGGAAAACCCCGAAATTGTCACGAAAAATCAACAAAATTTCTGTACTTTAGTTTTCCCCGTACAGGAGGCTAAGGATTTACTCTGGGTTTGGGCAGACCCCAATTCCCCAGAACTAGCCCAGAAAACACCCTTACCGCTGTCTCCCCAAATTGATGCCAGCAAAGGTTTTGTCTGGTCGTCTTACGTGCGAGATTTGGAATATGACTGGCAAACTTTAGTAGAAAATGTAGTGGATCCGGGTCACGTGCCTTTTGCCCATCACGGCGTCCAGGGCGCTCGTGAAAAAGCCGTTCCTTTACTGATTAAAATTATCGAATCTACGCCGGAAATTATCTTAGCCAAGATTGATAGGAAAATGGCTACAACTATTACTTTTCAACCACCATGCCGGTTAGAGTATGAAAGTGTTTTTGGGGTTGAAGGCAAAAAGGGAGGGCTTGTAGTCTATTGCCTACCAGTTTTACCGGGTAAATCAAGAATTGTGGCTCAGTTTCCTCAGAATTTTGCCAAAACTTTGCACAAGCTGACGCCTCGGTGGTGGGCACATACTACACTGCGAAATTTAGTGATAGATGGAGATATGATTTTCCTCCATCAACAAGAGCGAACTGTGCAGCGAAAGCCCAACTCTGCTACCTGGAAAGATATCTATAAGATGCCCACAGAAGCAGACCGGATGGTAATTGAGTTTCGGCGGTGGTTTGATAAGTATTGTCACGGAAAACTCCCCTGGGAGCAAGTGGGAATTACCCCAGAACTACCGCCACTGAATAAAAATCGCGCCTCGATGCTCAACCGCTACGAGCAACACACCCGCCATTGCCACAGTTGTCGGGAAACTTTAAAATGGGTGGAACGGTGGCAAATTATTTTGTTAGCTTATTTTGCCATAACTGTGGCCACAGTGGCGGTGCTGCCAGATGCTACCCGATATAGCTGGTTTGGTCTGACATTTACCGCCACGGCGTTACTGGGTCTCGGGGTTTGGGCTTGGTTGCGGTTTGGGTTACAGCCGAGGTTTTATTTCCTTGATTACGTTCACCAAGAGAAAAAATAGGCGCTGAGGCTGACATGGGGGCAATTGATGAATTGCCCCGAAAAATTATCAACCTTTATTGCTGTTGCTGCCCACAGTGGCTAACAGTCGCTCAGCCAACTTGTCCGGGACTTCTTGGAGGTGGTCAAACTTCCAATTATAGTAACCGACTCCCATAGTTTGCGATCGCAAATCTACGATTAAATCCTGCATTTCAGCTTGGGGTAAATAAGCGGAAATTTTGTCCCATCCTTTCCAGGCGGAAAGGGTTTCATAGCCCAAAATTTGACCGCGACGGCCACTGATGAGCTGGAGGACGTTGGAGGTATAATCGCTGGGTGCGGATATTTCTACATAGGCGATCGGCTCGAGGAGGGTGGGGCTGCATTTGGCCATTCCTTCCTGCATCGCGGCGCGAGCTGCCTGCTTAAATGCCTGTTCTGAACTATCCACGGAGTGGTAGGAACCATCGGTGAGGGTAACTTCCACATCCACCACGGGGAAGCCCAAAGGACCTTGGTCGAGATATTCTCGGACGCCAATTTCTACACCGGGGATGTACTGTCGGGGGACGACGCCACCCACAATGCTTTCGCTGAAGTTGAAGCCTTCGCCTCGGGCGCGGGGTTTGATATCGAGATATACGTCACCAAAGGCGCCATGACCGCCACTTTGGTGCTTGTAACGTCCGTGAACTTTGGTGGCACTTTGGCGGATGGTTTCTTTGTAGGGCACCCGGGGCGGGTGGGTATTCATGGGGAGGTTGTATTTGCGCCGGAGGCGATCGAGCGCTACTTTCAGGTGAATTTCCCCTTGTCCCCAGAGAATCACTTCGTGAGTATCGGGATCTTGCAGCCAAGCTAATGAAGGATCCTCATCGAGCAATTTGGTCATTGCTGCACTCAGCTTCACTTCATCATTACGCTTTTCTGCCACCACGGCGAGAGCGTAAACTGGGGGGAGAATTTCGGCTTTTGGTAGCGCTGAGACGGTTTGCTTGCTATTGGTAAGGTTTAAGGTGTCGCCAGTTTTAATACTTTCCATCCGCCCCAAGGCGACGATTTCGCCAGTGCTAGCCGCCTGGAGGGTTTGGGTTTGCTGTCCGAGCATCCGGTAGATCCCGCCGACGCGGACGCCGTTGAGACTCATCCCGTCCGTAATTTGGCCTTGCCAAACCCGCACCAGGGACAGTTTACCGCCTTGGGGGGTGTAGTAGGTTTTGATGACTTGGGCGATCGTTTCTTCACCATTTGGTTTGAGACCTCGCCGCTGGGCTGTGGTTTCTGGTGATGGCGCTTCCCGCACCAGTGCATCAAGGAGGTGGCGCACGCCGTAGTCTTTGTCGGCAATACCGACGAATACGGGGACGATTAAATCGGCGCCCAATTCCATTTTCAAGTCTTTGACAATTTCTTCTTGGGGCGGGTCGATTTCTTCTAGGAGTTCTTCGAGGAGGTGGTCGTCAAAGTTGGCCAGTTCTTCGAGCATTTCCTGACGTGCCGCTTGCTCTTCGGCTTGGAGTTCCGGTGGCATCGGTACGGGGTCAGCGGGGGCGCCGGAGTGGTAGTGATAGGCTTGTTCTGTGACTAAATCGATAAAGCCGATCGTGTCGTCGCCGTCGCCGGAGCGGATGGGGTATTGGTGGGGGACTAGGGGTCTGCTGGAGACGGCTTTGAGGGCATTTAGCACATCCATAAAGCTGTCTTTTGCCCGGTCCATTTTGTTGATGAAGACTAAGTGGGGAATTTCCCAGTCATCTAAAAATTTGAACAGGGGGGCGAGGGTGAGGACGCGGCTGGCTTCGGCTTCGCAGACGACGATCGCCGCGCCAGCGCCAATCAGGGCGTTATCGGTTTCTTGAGCAAACTCGATCGAGCCGGGACAGTCTAGGAAGGTGAAGCGAATATCCTGGTAAACCGTGCTGGCGGCAGAAACTTCTACGCTCATTTGCCGCTCCCTGGCTTCTGCGGCACCATCTCCCACAGTGTTTCCATCGATGATGCTGCCTTTCCGAGAAATCGCACCGCTCACAAAAAGCAGGCTTTCTAGCAATGTGGTTTTTCCACTTAAATACGGCCCGACTATGGCGACGTTCCTCACGCCCGATACAACTTTTTCTGACATAATTTCCTCCTTTGCACTTCATCCCAGAAACTTAAAAAAAAATTAAATTTTGGTGTTTTTTCAGAATTTAGGCTATTATTAACTGGCCTATATTCTGCCAATTTACCTAGGGCTGATTCTGGGAATGATAATTCGCTGGCTACCAATCTAATACCTGTCACTTTATGATTGTAGTAGCGATTTCGCCAGTTTTTAATAAAGTTTTATGAACTTAAATATTTGCTATTTTTCATAAATTTTTATCACAGCGCCGCCAGGGCTTGAGGTGTCGAAGGTAACGGTGCGAATGCTTCACCCGGACTTGCTGAATTTCCTCCTGGTGATGGTGTCATGGTGCAGGAGATTCAAGGGCAAAGCATTTGCACAGAGAGTCTGTGGGTGATTGTTTTCGGTGTAAATGCTTCTCCCCTACCCCATATTCAATCATTAAATTACATATTGCCAATCAAGAACCAAAAGTCACGTTAAAATAGGTGAATAGGAGTAAAGAATTGTAAAGCAAGCAACAAGCAACAGGCTGGAGGAAGACAGATGCAAGGACAACAGAAACAGCAGTTGGAGGCGCAGGCTTCTAGGGGTAATGGGAAAAGGGCAATGCTCGCGGGACAGAGGATGGCGTTCACCTGCACCTGGGTATGGGGGGCAGCGATCGTCCTCACCGGAAGCTACACCAGTGTTGCTGTAGCGATGGGCCGAGAACCCTTACCAGAACCAGGGAACCATGCAGAACTGGCCCACCAGGGTAGGGAAATCCTCATCAGTCAAAACCCATCACCGCAGGAGCGAGCTATCGCGTTGGTTAATCAGGGTATGGAATACATCGAGGCGGGGTCATTGCCCGAAGCGATCGCCGCCTTTGAAAGAGCCACCCAAGCCGATCGGAATTTTGCCCCAGCTTACTATAATTTAGGGCTGGCGCGGCGGCAACAAGGCGACTTGCAGGGAGCCGCTGACGCCTTCTACCAAGCCGTGCAAGCAGCTCCCGATTTTGCCCTCGCCTACGCCAATTTGGGGGCCGCCTTGTTAGAGGGAAATAACCAAAACCGGGCGCGGGAGTACCTGGAAAGAGCCATAGAACTAGAACCATCAATGGGTTTAGCTCACTACAACTTAGGTTTAGTGAACGAACGTTTGGGTTTAATTGCAGAAGCAATGAACTCTTACGAGCAAGCCATGTCAAGAAGCCCCAACGCTCCCGAACCCGCCTATCATCTGGGTTTGCTCTATCTACAGCAACGCCAAAACTCCAAAGCCAAAGACGCTTTTAAAAAAGCGATCGCCATCTACCCCGACTATCCCGAAGCCAACTACCATCTGGGTTTTATTCTCTTCAACGAAGGCAACCTCAACAAAGCCTTAGATGCCTTTCGCCGCGCCACCCAATCTAACCCCACCTACGCCAACGCCTACTATGGGGCAGGTTTAGTCTTCCTGCGCCAAGGGGAATACACCCAAGCCGCAAGGGTGTTGGAATACGCCAAAAACCTTTACACCCAACAAGGCGCCCCAGAATGGGCACAAAAAGCTGGGGAAATGCTGACTCGTGCCCAAAACCGCCAAGGGTGGCAATAGTTATGATTGCCAATCAGATAGATTAGCCACATTCTTGGCGCCCCGTCCCCTCCTTGTACCCTCATCGCCTCCGTGGTGAATTAAACAGGGAAACAAGGAGGGGTTAATCTGGAACTGGCGAAATCTCCAACGCTGTCAGGGGTCGCACTAGCATCGTGCCATCCAAACTGGCACTAACCAAGTTTTGGCCGTTTTTCGCCACAGCCAGAGACATCACCGTATCCTTATGTCCCTCCAGGGTGCCTTTTAGCTCTCCTGATGGCAAAGACCAAATCCGCACCATCTGATCCTCACCACCGGTGAACAGAGTTTTCCCATCGGGAGATATCGCCACACACATCACCCCTTGAGCATGACCAGTGAGGTTATGGCTCACAGTGCCAGTGGCTAAATCCCAAACTTTCACCGTCTGGTCATAACTACCGCTCACTAAAATCTTGCCATCGGGGGATATAGCCACCATCCGCACCACATCTTCGTGAGCCAAGAGGGTTTTTTGGGGAAGCACTCGAGCGCCCGAGAGACTCCAAACCTTAATCGTCTTGTCAAAGCTGGCACTGGCTAAAGTCTGGCCATCAGCACTCAGGGATAGAGACGAAACCCAATCACTGTGAGCCTTGATACTGCTTTGGAGACCGCCAGTTTTCAGATCCCAAATCCTAATTGTCCCATCACCGCCACCGCTGATGATATATTTGCCATCGGGAGTGATCAGCGCCGAAGAAACCCAATCCGCGTGAGCTTTCAGAGTGGTTTTCAATACCCCAGTACGGCTATCCCAAATTTTCAGGGTGCTGTCATCGCCGCCACTGACCAAAGTTTTGCCGTCAGGACTAATGGTTAATGTCCAAACCCGCCCGGAGTGACCGGCTAGGGTTATGGCACTCCTGCCGGAATTCCAATTCCAAATTCTGATTTTTCCTTCGGCGTCGCCACTGATTAAAATTTTCCCTCCCAGAGCGATCGTATCAAAACCCAATTTTCCGTCCCCAAAACTTGTCGCCTCCGTCCAATTCTGGGGTGGAATAATTGGACGTGGTGGTGGGGGTGGTGTTGGTTTCGGGAGCAGCGGTGAAGGGGTAGCTCTGGGACTGGGAGACTCGCCGCTAGATTGAGGGACTGGGGAAACCAAGGACTGGGGGATACTCGTCTCCCCTTCTCTCTGTGTCCTCTGTGCCTTGATAGTGAATCCCATCTCCCACAATTTATACACCCCGAAACCCACTAACCCAAACAGCAACAAAAGCACTGCCCATAAGCCAATAGGGCGCCCCCGAGAAGACACCGCATGGGGTTTGACTACGGGATACTTCTGGAATGGGGGATAAGAAGGGGTGGGAAGAGATGGGGAGAGATGGGGAGAGATTTTCTCCCCTTGTCTTCCCATCTCTTCCCTTGTCTGCTCTTGTCTCCCCCCGTCCTCCTGCACAAGAGCTACCCCGCTCCTGGCTTCGGGAGCGAATTCTGCAACTGGTTCCGGTTCGGGAGTGAATTCTGCAACTGGTTCCGGTTCGGGTGGAAACTGGAGTGGGGATTGAGGTTGTAAATCGAGGATGACTTCGATCGCAGATTGATAACGATCGGGCAAGTTTGGTTGCAACAACTTGCCCAGTACCCGTTTTAGCTGAGGGTCTAGAGGTTGGGGTAAATGCTGCGACCAAGATTTTAACCAATTGTAACCGCGATCGCCGTCAGGCTTCCCCCTAGCAGCGCGAAACAGAGATACCGGATCTACTCCCGAGAGCAACTGAAAACAAGTCACCCCCAAAGCGAACAAATCACTACTAGCAAAAGCAATACGTTCATACCACACCTCCGGCGCAGCATAACCTTCAGTCCCCAAACTTGCCGCATCTTCCCCCCGATACCACTGCTCTACCACCAGCTTAGGCGCACCAAAATCAATCAAAGCGAACTCGACTTCCCAGCAACCCTGACGCCAGTCCCCCATTGCCTCTGGCTGTGAAATTCCGGCATTTGGAGCCAGGGTTGGGGCGGGAGAGGCAAAAATTTGATATCCATTCTCAGTCAAAGGCAGAAATAACGAATCATTCGATGCTGGGGGGATACGGGATGCAGTGTTTGCCATCGACTGTGGGGAAAACCACGAGAAATTGTCTCCTTGTTGGGAAGGCAGCAAATAGGACGGAACTGCATTGACCAAATTCTGAGACTCTCCTTGCCATAAGGGAGTATATCGGCGGAGGATCCGATCCGGTGTGATATCCCGGTGGATGACACCAGCATCATGGAGCAAATGGACGGCTGGTAGGATATCCAGTAACAGAGCCCGGATTTGGTCCGCCCCCCAGTTGCCAAATTTCTGTAATTCT
This sequence comes from Oscillatoriaceae cyanobacterium M33_DOE_052, assembly GCA_015296065.1. GTDB lineage: Bacteria > Cyanobacteriota > Cyanobacteriia > Cyanobacteriales > Laspinemataceae > Koinonema. Next base: position 25,317 of record DVDU01000018.1, read on the forward strand.
GTCAGTAGGGTTTGGCCTTCGATCAACTCTTCCACCAAATACAGCCAACCATTTTCCTCAAAATAAGCATACAGAGAAGGGAATTGGGGGTGGGCTCCCAGTGCTTGCCTAATTCTGGTTTCCCGCTCTAGCAGTTCTTTCGCCTGCTGGTGGCTTGGTGTAGGCGGATCGATCGCACTCAGGCGTCCGTGTAACATCGGTCCGAGGTTTTTGATGATACAAGGTTGGTTCAGCTTCTGCTCATCCCGAGCCAAATAAGTGCCACCATCCCTATCCCCTTGGGCAGAAAGTAATTTCACGAAGCGATAATGCCCTTGTAAAGCCACCAAAGGCGTGCCGCAATTGCGGCAAACATTTCTCCAATGGGGATTATCAGGATTTGAGCAATCGGGGTTAAGACACCAAACCATAGTCAATCCGAACTGATTTTAGTTTTATTGATTTTAGCTGTAGCCTTACTGGCGTCGGAAGTAGCACCAGCCACCCCCTACCGCCAGAAACGTCAAACCTAGGCAATCCGAAAATCTCAGCACAGAAAGAAATATGCTACAGAAACCGGCTACCAAGTGCCCCCCATCTCAAGGGCTGATCGACCAAAGTTTGATTGTATTGTCATAGCTGCTGCTGGCCAAAGTTTTACCATCAGGACTAAAAGCGAGGCTGCGCACATAGTCATTGTGGCCAGAAAAAGAACTCAACCGCTCACCGGTGGTAGCAGACCATAACTGCACTTCAAAGCCAGTAGCAGTAGCGATCGTCTCACCGTCCGGGCTAAATGCCACCGCCAGCACCAACTCTCCCGGGCGAAAAGAACGCACCAGTCCTCCCGTACTCACAGACCAAATTTTTACCGTAGTATCGTGGCTACCACTCACCAGAGTTTGACCGTCCGGACTCCAGCTTATCCCCCGCACCAAGTCCTGGTGTCCCGAAAGCGTCCGTAATAGCTGCCCCGAGGCAGCCGACCAGACCTTAATCGTCCCATCATCGCTGCTGCTGGCCAAAGTCTTCCCATCGGGACTAAATGCCACCGTCCGCGCAAAGTCTTGGTGTCCCGACAGCGTCCGGATTAAACCCCCAGTTGCCACCGTCCACACCTTCACCGTATCATCCCAACTACCACTGGCCAACGTCTGGCCATCAGGACTGAACGCCACGGACCAAACCGCGCTATCATGGCCGCTCAAAGTTCTAATTAGCTGCCCCGTACTCACAGACCACAGCTTAATCGTCCTATCCGTACTGCCGCTGGCTAAAATCTGGCCATTAGGACTAAAAGTAATCCCATACACTGCCCCCTGATGTCCCGTAAGGGTTCTTGTTATTTGCCCCGTACTCGCGGACCACAGCTTAATCGTCCCTTCTCCACCGCTCGTGGCTAACACCGACCCATCCCGGCTGAATGCCACCGCCAAAGCCCACTTACTATGAGCGTTAATTGTCTGCGGAGTGGGATTTTGCGCCGTTATCTGCCCCGGCGGGAGATTCTTTTCCCCCTCTTCCATTAAGGGAGTGAGGCGGTGAGGGTTGAGCGCCGTTATCTGCGTCTCCGGGCTGGTAGCAGGCAGCACATAATCAGGCCATCCACAGCTTAAGATTAACCCCGGGATTAAACAGATACCTGCCTTTAGATTTCGATAATTTGGTCGCTTCATTCCGATTTTTCCTCGTCACTTCTTTTAAATAAACCACGAAAAGTTGTGATTTGTCATTTGTCCCTGGTCATTTGTCCTTTGTCCCTTGTCACTTGTCATTTGTCCTTGGCAAAACAAATGACAAAGGACAAATGACAAAGGACAAATCTATGATATAATAGAACCATTAAAACTGGGTCAACATTATGGTTTTAGAAATTAAACGGGAAGAGATAATTTTTCCTCCCGGCGACCTATTGAGTGAGGAGCCGCCTTTGGAAACTGAACGCCATCTCAAACAAATCCTCTTGTTACTGTCATCGTTAGAGTGGTGGTGGCGCGATCGACCCGACGCCCCCGAAGCCGGACGCTACAACTTCTATGCCGCTGGCAACCTGACCATATACTACAGCAGCAGGCAACTCCGGTCAGAAGAATTTCGAGGACCAGATTTTTTTGTGGTGTTAGATGTGGAGTATAAAGAACGCAAAAGCTGGGTGGTGTGGGAAGAAGATGGCAAGTATCCCAATGTGATTGTGGAAATGCTCTCAGAAAGCACCGCTACCACCGATAAAGGACTGAAAAAACAAATCTATCAAGATACTTTCCGCACCCCCGAATATTTTTGGTTTGACCCATTCAGTTTAGAATTCCAGGGATTTCGCCGTGCTGATGGGAGAACATATCAACCCATCACACCCAATGAGCAAGGATGGCTCTGGAGTCAACAGTTAGAGCTATATTTGGGAATTCTTGCCGACAAGCTGCGATTTTTCACCGCCGATGGGGAGTTGGTTCTCCTTCCCTCGGAAGCGGCTTTACAGGAGTTAGCTCGCGCCGAGCGGGAACGGAGCCGAGCTGAGACGGCGGAAGCGGAATTAGAAAGGTTACGGCGCTTGCTCCGAGAACGTGGAGTTGAGGAGTAAAATTAATTTGGCATCATTTGTCAAAAGTCCCTTGTCATTAGTCCTTGGTCACTTGTCATTAGTAAATTGTCCCTTGTCCGCTTGTCACTTGACCAAGACAAATGACCTTTGGACTTATGACCTTTGGACAAATCATATCAAGTCCTATGGCTTCGTTTTTGTATAACTGAGGGGGCAACCCCCCTGTGGTTGCCCTCCAAGTGTGGTTGCCCTGGAATTGTCCGATCGATGCGAACAGACTTGATATCACAAATGACAAAGGACAAAGAACTTTTGACAAATGACAAAGGACTTTTGACAAATGACAAAGGACTTTTGACAAAGGACAAATGACAACTAACATCGATACAATTCTCAAAGAATTTGAACGCTTTGGCGTTGATTTAAGCCTAGACAGGATAAACCGCCTTCTGGCAGACTTGGGCAACCCCCAAGAGCGGGTTCCCATCATCCATGTGGCGGGAACCAACGGCAAAGGTTCCGTTTGTGCCTATCTTTCCGCTATCCTCACCCAAGCGGGTTATCGTGTGGGGCGCTATACTTCGCCTCACTTGGTGGACTGGACGGAAAGGATCTGCCTGAACGAAGAGCCGATCGCTCCCGAAGAACTGGAAACCATCCTCCGGGAAATCAAAAACGCCATCTCCCCTTCATTACCATCCCCCACCCAGTTTGAAGTCATCACCGCCGCTGCTTGGCTGTATTTTGCCCAAAAACAGGTAGATATTGCCGTGATGGAAGTGGGACTGGGAGGGCGTCTGGATGCTACCAACGTTTGCGCCCAACCCCGAGTCACCATCATCACCTCCATTAGTTGGGAACATTGGCAACGTCTTGGGCCAACGCTGGCACATATTGCCGCCGAAAAAGCGGGTATCCTCAAACCCCAGCGTCCCGCCATTATCGGACAATTGCCCCCAGAAGCAATGGCAGTGGTCAAACAACGTATCGCCGAGCTGGACTGTCCCGGGTTCTTCCCTCCAGCGGCCACTGATTTAGGGACTAAGGCAAAATATCGAGAAATTGAATATACTTTACCACTGCCGGGAAAAGCGCAGTTGGCTAATTCCACTTTAGCCATTGAAGCAATTCAGGTATTGCGAGAGCAGGGATGGCAAATTGCCGACGCTGATATTGTGGCGGGGATGGCGAAAACCAAGTGGCCGGGACGGTTGCAGTGGGTAACTTGGTATAATCAGACTCTATTGGTGGATGGGGCTCACAATGGTGCGGCGGCAGAAGTCCTGCGCCAGTACGTTGATACATTGTCTCCCAAAGCCAGTACTTGGGTGATGGGGATGCTCTCAACCAAAGACCACGAAGGTATATTCCGGGCTTTGCTGCGTCCGGGAGATAGTTTATACTTAGTGCCAGTACCTGACCATAGCACTGCAGCACCAGAGGAGTTGGGGGCGCTGGCGGCCAATATTTGCCCTGGTTTGGCAGCGATTAGATGCTGTCCTGACTTGCAAACAGCTCTAGAAAAGGCATTGTTAGGGGATGGAGGAATTGACAAATTAACCGTTTTATGCGGTTCTCTGTATTTGTTAGGGCATTTTTTCGCGAATCACAGCAAAATGTAAATGGTATAGGCTGGCAGCTTGCAAGGGATGACTTGCAGTGGCTGGTTTTCCAAGATGAGCGTAAATGCTGGTGACGAAATTGGGTTGGACCGCTTAGAATCGAGGCTGACACCCCCAGAGGGGAGACGGTTCATGGTAGGGACACGGCATTGCCGTGTCCCTACGGCCAAAAATTGACTGGGGGACCCGGAGACGGGGTAGCGGGCAACAGGACAGATGACCAAGGACAAAGGACAAAGCACAAAGGAGAGCCGTGGTTGACGCCTTCTTAAAAAAATTATTGCCGAAAAAATCTAAGGGGATCGGGCTAGAACTGACGCCCGATCGCCTCAACATCGTGCAGTTGAGCCAAAACGGACCGACCTACAAATTAGAAACGTTCGTGAGCGCTGAAATACCCGAAGGAGTGATTACCGAAGGGCTGATCGCTGACCCGCCGGAGATGGCGCAAATTATTCAAGCCACCCTGGCGGAACATAAGCTCAAACCCAAGGGTATCGCTACGGGAATCCCCAGTAAGGAAGGGGTGATTCGCATTATCCCGGTGCCCGCTGAGCTAAGCGATAAAGAACTGCGGGAGATGGTGAACCAAGAAGCGGGCCTGTATCTGCCCTTTCCTAGAGAGGAAGCGGATGTGGACTATCAAAAATTGGGGACTTTTCCCGATGAAGATGGCATCGAAAAGGTGCAAGTGCTGTTGGTCGCTACCCGCAAAGAAGTTACGGACACCTATATCAGCACTTTTCGGGAAGCAGGGCTGAAAATAGATGTACTGGAGATTACCAGTTTTGCCCTGCTGCGGACAATCAGAGATCTGGTGCTGCAAGTACCGCCAGAAGAGGCTCTGGTACTGGCAGATATTGAGTTTGATAGTACGGAAATTGCCATTATGGTAGATGGCATTCCTCAATTTTCCCGCACCATCCCGATCGGCACTTATCAAATTCAGACGGCAGTTAACCAAGCTCTCAACCTACCCCCATCCCGCGATACCACCATGCTCCAAGATCTGGTAGTGCCCGCCAATCCTACAGAGATTACTGGTTCGGGTAAAATGGGAGAAAGTCAACCGGAAATCCAAGCGATAACCAAAGTATTGACCGAGTTGGGGGAGGAACTGCGACGCTCGATCGATTTTTTTGTCAATCAAAGCGAGGGCCTGGAAGCCTCCCAGCTCCTGCTGGCAGGACCAGGCGCCGTTATTGGCCAAATCGATGAATTCTTTAATCAGCGGTTGGCGATGACGACCACGATCGTGGATCCGGTGCAAAGCACGTCCGTGCAAGTTGACGAAGAAAAAATTACCCAAGCCATGCGCCCAAGTCTCGGGGTGGTACTGGGGTTGGGAATGAGGGAGGTGTAAGACTATGTATAGCTTAGATATTAATTTTCTCAACGATCGCCCCGATTACAAACCACCACCGCCGCCAGAACGCGATCGCACCAGCCAAGGACCAGTATTCCTGATGGCCGGGGCGGCGGTGGGAGTTGCCATCCCCGCATTAGTCGCCGGGATGTGGTTCGTCATCAACGCTGAAAACCAAAAACTGACCACGGAAAAGACGGAGCTGGACAGCCGGAAGGGCGCCTTAGATGCGCAGGTGAAAAAAGTAGATCAACTCAACGCCCAGACGAAGCAATACGAAACCCAAAGCCAGTTTTTTGCCAGTATCTTCGATACCTCTGTCAAGCCCTTATCGGCACTAATGGAAGAACTGGGCTCGCGCCTGCCTGCGGGGGTGCAAATTACCGTCATCAACCATACTTTGGAACAAGCAAAGCCAGAAGAATTGCAACCGGACTCGCCCTGGAGTGCAGTTAAGCAAAAAATGGAAATCGAAGGGGTTGCCCGTTCCTTCGATGAGGTAAATCAGTTCGTTTTGACCCTGAAAAAATCTCCTTTCTTAAAAGCAGAAGAAACGGAGTTGGTATCTGCAACTTTAGTTGCTAATCCGATTAAAATAGAACCTTTAGAAGACCAAAAAGTACCGGATAACTTGGAACTGCCCAAAGTGGTGCAATACAAAATCAACACCATTGCCAGTAATGTCCGGGGTTCAGAAATCCTCAAAGACTTGGAGCGGGCAGGAGATTTGGGCGTGGTCAGTAGAATTAAAATTCTGCAACAACAAGGGGTGATTAAACAATGACAGACGCAGCATTTACACCACTAGAAGAACAGGCCAAGGGACCACCACCAGCGGGCAGCGTCCTTTTAGGCCCACTGGTAATCACACCCATGATCCAGGGAGTTCTGGCAGCAGTGGCAGGGTTGGCAGTGGCGGGATTGCTAGTCTGGAAGCTGGTGCTACCAGCTCTGGCAACGCGCACTACTTTGGAAACGGAAATCGCTACCATCAAAGGTGATATCTCTAACAAGGAACAAACTGCCGCCACGATGAAAGAGGCAGAGGCCAAGGTGGAAGAGGCGAAGCGGCAAAAAAATGATGTGATTTCTTTGTTTCCTGATAACAAAGCTTTGCAAACTTTGCTCCTGGATATTAACAAGATAGTGAAGCAGCGGGGGGCAGAACTGGGTGCTTTCAAGCCGGTGACAGAGGATAACTGGATTTTGAAGCCGCAAGGGGCAGCCCCAGCAGGGGCGCCACCACCACCGCCGCCACCAGCCGGAACTCCCGCCGAGGGTCAAGCCGCGAATCCGGCTGCTGACCTGAAGCTGACCCAGGCGATCGAAGGCAAGACGGTGGAAATGGAACTGAAGGGCAACTTCAATCAAGTGCAAACTACCCTACGGGACTTTGAACGCCTGCAGCAGATGGTGTTGGTGGATGCCTTTACTCTGAGACTGAATGCTGAATCCCAATACATTGTGGTCAATTCCCAAGGGCAAATTGTCAAGCGGGGCGAACCAGAAATCGAAACCAAATTTAAACTGATGGCTGTGGTGCCTTTACCGGCTGAAGAATTGGAAAAACTGGCAGCACCGCCACCCCCTGCCGAGAACCCAGAGGGGCAACCTCCACCCCAATAGTGTCTTTGATTTAGTTCCATCCATCCGGCGAACAAAAATCCTCAATTAAAGCGCCCTCGTGGCTGGGTGGCGCTGAGAAGACAAGATTCGATCGCCCTTGGCGCGTAACATAGTTACACACACAACACCAGTAAGAGGAGAGAACGGTGAAACACTACGGCGAACTAGGCAGCATCCTGGGTATGGGTGCATTAGCAGTAATGGCAGTGCAGCCGGTTTGGGCGGCTAGCACCCAAGTCACGGGGGTACAAGTTAATCCCAGCGGCTCTGGAGTAGAAGTGATTTTGGAGACCGCTAAGGGCGATCGACCCCAAGTCTTCAGCGTCAACCGGGGCAACGATGTGGTCTCTGACATCATCAACACCGAGCTAACCCTCCCCGGTGGGGGTAGTTTCCGGCAAAACAACCCCGCCCCAGGTATTGCCTCCGTGGTAGTGACGCCCCTGGATACCAACAGTATTCGGGTGATTGTCAGTGGCGCCAGCAGTGCGCCATTCTCCCAAATTGTCCCGGAAGATACCCGGGGCATCGTGATGAGCTACAACACCACTGGCGCTCCCGCTCCCCAAGCCCAGCTCCCCACCCCCAGCACCCCCCCCAGTACCCCCCCGACTCAAACCAGCACTAGACCCAGCCAGCCAGATGTCCTCGTGCCCAACCCAGAAATCACGATCGATGGGCTGCCAGTGGCCCAGGGTAGTGGGTCAGCGCCTCCCCCGTTCCTCCCCCGCGCCGTCGCCCCACCAGTGGGCGATATCGCCGTTGCCAACGTTGACTCTTCTCCCACCTTTATTGCTCTGGACAGCAACGAGCGCATTACCCGCTTAGTGTTGCGGGATGCTCCAGTGCGAGACGTGTTAGCCCTCCTCGCCCGCGCCACAGGCATGAACCTCGCCTATGGTGGTGGTAGCGCCCCCACTGGCCCCGGCGAGCAGGCGGGGGCGGCGGCACCTGGCGCCACCGATGGGGCAGACTCCCTCAAAATTACCTTGGATATCGAAGACGAGGCGGTACAGGACGTTTTCAACTACATCCTGCGTCTGAGCAACCTGGAAGCTAACCGCATCGGCGGCACGATTTTTGTGGGCACCAGATTGCCTGAAGCCGCCCGGGACATCATCACCCGCACCTTTCGCCTCAACCAAGTGGCTGTAGCCAATGCTTCCGGTTTCTTGAGCGCCCAGGGTGCGGAAACCCAGCGGGTGGTGGAGCAGGTACAGATTCAAACTATTGGCCAAGGAGCCACCGCCCGCACGGTGGAGACGCGCCAGATTCAAATTGTGCCTCTGGCGGCCACAACGGGGAGCGGTCCTTTGCTGTTGCGGGGTTTGTCGGTGCTGACGGACGAACGGCTTAATGCCCTGACTCTGGTGGGAGAACCCCGCAAGGTGGAAATTGCCACCCGGTTTTTGATGCAGCTAGACGCTCGTCGCCGCCAAGTGGCAGTTAATGTGAAAATTATTGACGTTAATTTAAACAACGAAGATACTTTTAATAGTAGTTTCTCTTTCGGGATTAACGACAGCTTTTTCGTCAATGATGGCGGGACGGCGGTGGCCAACTTCGGCGGTTTCAATCCCCCAAGTGCTAATACCACTACTACGGGCGTCATTGTGCCTTCGGTGGTTCCCAACCCCATCACGGGAGATGTATTCTACGATCGCAACGACCCCAGATATACCGTACCCGTACCGGGGATTCCCAGTACCGATTCCCCATTCCAATCGCCATTCCTGCGCCCCATCCCGCCGTTTGGAGAAGGGGGACGCAGTGACCCATTCACGCCCGGGATTTCTGATTACGATTACAGCTTAGAAGAAGATGGCATTACTGGTGATTTGGAGTTCAGTTTGCCCACGCTGTTCCAGTATCCCACCAGGTTTTTGGCCAGCCTGCAAGCTCAGGTGGTTAGCCGCAATGCCAAAATCCTCACTGACCCCACCTTGGTGATTCAAGAAGGACAAAGCGCCAACGTTAGTCTCACCGAAGAAATTGTGGGGAACATCCAACGGCAAGTCCAAACTGCCGATGGTTTTACAGATGTAACGGTAACAGCGGAAATCAAAGAGGCAGGTTTGCAGCTAGAAATTGCGGTTGACCGCATCGATGATAATGGCTTTATTACTTTGGCCATCAATCCCACAATTAGCGCCCCGGTGGGTACTCAGCAGCTTGGAGACAACTCAATTACGCTGTTGAGTCTCCGATCGCTCACTTCTGGCCAAATTCGCCTGCGCGACGGTCAAACCCTGATTCTCTCGGGCATCATTCAAGAGCAAGACCGAACCACCGTGACCAAAATCCCCCTCCTTGGGGACCTGCCCCTGATTGGTTCCTTGTTCCGCAGCACCAGTACAGATAATCAGCGCGCCGAAGTGGTGGTGTTGGTGACGCCCCAGATTTTGGACGATTCCGATAGCTCTGGTTATGGCTACGGCTACGCTCCCGGTTCCGATGCGCGACAAATGATGTCCCGTCCCGGGGCTTTTGGCTCTGGCACCACCGTCACTCCTCAGCGATAATTGGCTTGGGCTCAAGCCCCCCTGATATTTCCCCTGGGGCTTGAGCATTCTTGCCTTGAATTTTTATATTTGGCAAATCTCTTATCTGGTATTGATTTTTCTAGAAAATTTTGCTACTCTGTGTAAGTACACAAGTAGTGACAGATATTGTTAAATTCGTTATGTGGATTCTCCCTGCGGAACTTCTATAAACAAAAAAAATCCTGAAATCCATACAAAATAAAGGTTTCACCGCTCAATATTAGAGTAGGAACCTCTAGAATAATCGAGTGAAACTTTGATTCTGTGAGAGTTTCAGAGATTTAGCGTCCGACAGAGGCCCTAGAGTTGACTCGGCGCTGGGCTATCCTATCTGAGATGGGAAAGCTATATTGAACGTTCATGCCCAAAACAAGGAGTAATGTCAGATGAATAAAGGTGAACTGGTGGACACAGTGGCAGAAAAGGCCAGCGTGACTAAAAAGCAGGCTGATGCTGTGCTAAGCGCCGCTTTGGATGCCATCATGGAAGCCGTGTCCAACGGTGACAAGGTGACACTGGTGGGGTTTGGCTCGTTTGAAGCTCGCGAGCGCAAGGCTCGGGAAGGTCGCAATCCCAAAACCGGGGACAAAATGGAAATCCCCGCCACGAAGGTGCCTGCCTTCTCCGCCGGGAAGTTATTCAAGGAAAAGGTGGCACCAACCGGCGAAGAATAATCACTTCTACGGCACACCAAACTTTGAGCAGACCAGCACACGGGGGGAATTTGGCCTGGGCAGCTACACTGGCAGACTGCCCCCCCGAGGCGATCGTCGATTTTTCGGCGAGTATTAGTCCTCTCGGACCACCCCCATCGGTGCTGGCTGCGATTCAAACCCACTTCCGTGATATAGCAGCTTACCCGGATATCAATTACGGGAAGCTGCGGCAAGCTCTGGCGGGAGGACATCAAATTCCCGCCGAGTGGATTCTTCCGGGTAATGGTGCGGCAGAATTATTGACTTGGGCGGGTTGGGATTTGGCTGCTTTGGGGCAGGTACTTTTGCTGACGCCCGCTTTTGGTGACTACCGCCGCTGTCTGAAGGCTTTTAACGCCAATGTGGTGGAGTGGCCGTTATCTTTAGTTGGTGGTTCTCTACTGCCAATCCCGGAGCCCGGAGGAGCTATATCTCGGGGACTGCTGCTGAATAATCCTCACAATCCCACGGGTCAGCTCTTCCGTCGGGAGGAAATTTTGCCCTATCTTGATGAGTTGGCTCTGGTGGTGGTGGATGAGGCGTTTATGGATTTTTTGCCGCCGCCAGAGCAGCAGAGTTTGATAGATGCGGTGGCGCAATATCCCAATTTGGTGATATTGCGCTCTTTGACTAAGTTTTACAGTTTACCGGGTTTGCGGTTGGGTTACGCGATCGCCCACCCAGACCGCCTCCGCTCCTGGCAGCAACGCCGGGACCCCTGGCCGGTGAATGTTCTCGCCGCTGCTGCTGGGGTCGCCGCTTTGGGGGATGTGGAGTTTCAGCAACAAACCTGGTCTTGGCTACCACCAGCAAGAGCCGAGTTATTTAGTGGTTTACAGGCAATTCCTGGTATCAACCCCCTCCCCAGTGTGGCGAATTTTTTGCTGGTGGAAATGGCGGATGCACTAGAGTTGCAGGAAAAGTTACTTCGCTACCACCGGATTTTAATTCGTGACTGCTTGAGTTTCCCGGAATTGGGAGGGCGCTATTTCCGCGTGGCTGTGCGCACTGGGAAAGAAAATCAGCGTCTGGTCAGGGCGATCGCAGAAGTTGTATCCTAAATAATCGAGGCATCTGCCCGCCCAAACTGAAAATTTCCCCCACATCAATCAAGTGACTTTTGATTATGATTTAGTTATCATCGGCGACAGTCCCGCCGCCGTCACCGCCGCCATCACAGCGGCTCAGCTCAAAGCTCGCATTGCCCTGGTGCAAACTTCAGCCCATCCCCCCAACCCCCCATTCAACAAAATATTTATTCCTCTAGCCCCCCCCTTTGAAAGGGGGGTAGGGGGGGATTTTTGGGGGGGGGAAACTTCGGCCCAAAATCCCCAAATCCTTACCAACTATCTTGCCACTACTGTGGGGGAGGAATATTCTCCACCGGTACTCGCCTCAATGGGGATAGATGTAATTTATGGCAGCGGTGAGTTTCGCCCCAAACCCCAACTGGCGTTTGAAGTGGGCAACCGCCTCGTGCGATCGCGCCGTTACCTCCTCACCCCCCACCATATACCCGCCATCCCCCCAATCGAAGGTCTCACCAACACCACCTATTACACTCACCACAGCATCCACACCATATCATACCAAAAACAACCTAAAAGCCTAATTATCATCGGTAGTGACCCTCTAGGCATCCAATGGGCGCAAATTTTGGCCGGGATAGGAACCCGCGTCACCCTCATCACCGCCAGTCCCCACATCCTCCCCCAAGAAGACCCCGAAGTTGCCCAACTGCTACAAGCTCAATTACAAGCAGACGGGATTCGCCTCCTCACCAATACCAAAGTAACACAAGTTAAGCAAATTGAAAATAACAAGTGGGTACAAGCAGGAAATCAAGCCATTGATGCTGATGAAATATTCCTCGCCACCGGCTATCAACCTGATATCCAAAACCTCAATTTAGAGCGAGTAGGCGTAGAAATTGCCCCCAACATTAGCATAAATGCCAAACTGCAAACTGTCAACCCCCGCATTTATGTTTGTGGCGAACTTCTCGGCAAATCTCCTCAGCTCCATATAGCCAACTATGAAGCTAAAATCGCCGTCAAAAACGCCTTATTTTGGCCATTATTTAAATGCGATTATCGCCCCATTCCCTCGGTAATATTCACCAACCCCCAATTAGCCCGCATCGGCTTAACCGAAACCGAAGCTCGCGGACGTTACGGAGATGATATTTTGGTATTGCAGCAGTATTTCAAGAGCCTAATTTTGGCGCAACTGCGAGATGAAACTACTGGCTTTTGCAAAATTATCACCCGCCGTGGGGGGGACATCTTAGGCGTTCACATCATCGGGCCCGATGCCAGAGAATTGATCAACACTTTGGCTCTAGCTATGGGGCGAGGTTTGAAAGTGCAGCACATCGCCTCCCTCACTCCGATTATACCCAGTTTATCAGAAATAATCCCCAAAACTGCAGAAATTTGGCACAAACACCGCCGCCGCCGTTGGCACAATTTCTTAGAAGCCTTTTTCAATTGGCGGCGGGGGTGATTGATGATAGCCAAAAAGACTGTCATTCTTCAGGGGGATGACAGTCAAAATCCATACCTCACCAAACTGAGAACCTCTATAAATCATCATCCCCCAACCCCCCAGTAGTCCATAAAAAGATGTAGGGGGGCAGTCAAACCTCTAGGATGGAATGGCTACCTAATAATTAGCTAGGGCCAAGTGACAAAGGACAAATCAAGTGACAAAGGACTCTTGGACAAATGACCCGATTTATCTACGACCAATTCACCAAACAATACATCCAGGAACTGTTAAGGCAATTAGGGCAAACTGAAACCAGCAAGACTATGGCTTCAGAACGGCGAGAAATTGACATATTTTTCACGCCCAACCCGGAAAAATCGGGGCAGCAAGTCACTTAGGCTTACTGGGAAGATTGGCGACAACTCCGGCGGTGTTTGAACCATTTAGTAACCCGGTAAAACCCAGAGAAATTTGTAGTTGTCTAGTAAAACTATTAGACCTCAAGGCAGAATTTGAACGCCAAGCGGTTCGGGAAAAAAGACGGCTCACTAAAGCCGAATCACCCCGGTTGTGGATGATCACACCCACAGCATCCGCCGCCGTCTTAGCCGAGTTTGGTGCTACCCTAGACTTAGAAAACTGGATGAGTGGCGTTTACTTCCTCGCGAAGGGACTGCAAAGCGCGATTATCGTCATCCACCAACTACCACCGACACCAGAAACCCTATGGTTGCGGATTTTAGGCACGGGCAAAGTCCAAAAACAAGCCCTGCAAGAGCTGGAGCAACTACCACCAGATAATCCCACGCGAGAAACCACGCTAGAATTATTGTACAACCTGCGAGCCATGTTAGAAGCTCGGCAAAATTTAGCCCCAGAAGAGAAGGAGTTGATTATGGAACTATCACCCCTGTATTTAAACCGGTTACAAACTGTTAAGGAAGAAGGCATCCAGCAAGGAGTCCAGCAAGGCATCCAGCAAGGCATCCAGCAAGGACAGAGGTTGCTAGTGGAAAACCTGCTGCAAGTGAAATTTGGCGCCGTGGATGCGGAATTAGCTCAAATTATCGAGGCGTTAATTGAAGTGCCCCCATTGGAGCAAGCCCAGTTGATTTTACAGCTATCCCGCGAGCAACTTTTAGCTCGGTTTGACCGTGAGGGTCAGGCATAATTTGGTGATTTGTCCTCCAGAAACCGGGTTTCTACGGCAAATCTCCGTTATGGTCAGAGATTCTTCAGAGAAACCCGGTTTCTTTAGCCTTGGGTGCGAGAGTGGAAGCTGTAAACAACCTGCGAGCCATGTTAGAAGCTCGGCAAAATTTAGCCCCAGAAGAGAAGGAGTTGATTATGGAACTATCACCCCTGTATTTAAACCGGTTACAAACTGTTAAAGAAGAAGGCATCCAGCAAGGACAGAGGTTGCTAGTGGAAAACCTGCTGCAAGTGAAATTTGGCGCCGTGGATGCGGAATTAGCTCAAATTATCGAGGCGTTAATTGAAGTTCCCCCATTGGAGCAAGCCCAGTTGATTTTACAGCTATCCCGCGAGCAACTTTTAGCTCGGTTTGACCGTGAGGGTCAGGCATAATTTGGTGATTTGTCCTTGGTGGGTGTTCAGAAACCGGGCTTCTTGATTAAATCTCGGTTGGTGACGATAAACCTCAAGAGAAACCCGGTTTCTTGGCTCCCAAACTCACAAAATTAACCAAAAAAATTTCCTGACGGGGTGACAACCACCTCAAAAGCCTGATAGAATCAAGGACATAGCCCTCAGACCCCGCTGAAAAAATGGGAGCTTATTCCTTCTAATTCGCATTAATTCTGTGATAATTTTTTGACAAAACTCAAGGCCGAGTAC